>CAMCNE010000014.1 GCA_945875935.1 Bordetella parapertussis | reverse complement strand
CAGCACGCCGATCGTCAGCGCTCCCAGCAGCAGACTCATGGTGGGGATGCCCCGAAGTTGAGGGGTGCGACCCACAGGGCACCCCGGATGAATCGGCTTTCCTCGGGCGCGTCCGCATCGCGGTCATCGCACAGCAGGTGCAACACGGTGTGCGCCGATTCACTGTCGATGAAGGGCTTGATGGCGCGTTGCAGTTCGATCAGTCCTTCGGGCAGCGGCTTGTAGCGAAACGGCACCGCGTGCACATGACCGAGCGGGCTGCCTGCCAACCCCGTCGCGCGCAGAAACGGCGACAAGGCTGCGGGGCAGCGGGCCTCGTGGGCGATCACGCCGGCAGCGATCACCATCGAGCCGGCATCGAGCCGTTCGGTCGAAAACGACAGCCACTGGCGCATGGCCGGGAAACCCCAGGGCGCATCGGCCTGCGCGCCGGCGGCCGGCGATCGGCGCAGCGCCGCGCCGATCATGCCGCCCGATTCGGCCGCGATGGCGATGCACGCGGCGGGCGCACCGACCAGCGCGAGTGCGGCTTGCGTCAGTTCGGTCAGCCCGGTGGGCTGTTGCGCATCGATGGCCTCGAAGCGCACCAGATGGCCGAACTGGCCATCGCACATCAGGCTGTACAGCGACTGGATCTCGGGCACGTAGCCGCCCTCGGCGACCAGAAAATCGCATTGGGTCGAGCCATTGCCCGGCAGGCACACGGCCGACCCGCCCAGCGCCATGAATTCGCCGAAATCGTTGCGGCATTCGTCGAAGCTGCCGCCCAGGGCACCCAGGCCGAGCGCGAACGTCGATGACGGCAGGCTCAGGCGCTGGCAATCGTCGGCCGTGAACTGGCAGCCGTCGAGCCGGGACGGGTCGCCCTGGGTGCGGCACACCATGCCGCCGCCGCCCAGATCGAAGACCTCAAAGCGCGTCGTTGCGCTGGCATGTTGCCGGCTCACGTTCGCGGCCCAAGCCGGTGCAGACGGCGCCGTCTCAGCCGGCGTGAAGAACTTCAGCAGGCCGGCCAGTTGCAAGATGTCGCCCACCTGCGGCGACGGGTTCTGGATGGCGAAGCTGCCGTCCAGGGCCTTGAACTTCTTGTGAAAGTTCATCAGCACACGGATGCCCACCGAGCTCAGGAAGACGGTGTCGGCCATGTCCAGCGTGATGTGGTGCTGGCCCAGACGCAGCCGTGAGTCGAGCTCGCGGCTGAGGTGGTCGGCCCAGCGGCCATCGAGCCGGCCTGCCAGCCGCACGACGGTGCGTTCGCCGAGTTGTTCCGAGGTGATGTCCATGGTCTGTGGGTGCCCGAGGTTCAGCGGCTGGCCGCAGGGGCCGCCGCGCTGGCGGCCGGCGCGGCGAGCGCGCCACCCTTGCTGTGCTCGCCGGCATCGTCTATCCACCGATCGGCGCGTGCGAGCAACTCGGGCGAGATCTGCCAGTTGCCGCGCAGACCCTTCAAGGCGGTGAGGTTGAGCGACAGTGTCTCGGGCACATGGTTGGACACCGGGGTCTTGGCGATGTCGGCTCCGGCGAGCACCTGGCCAGCGAGCACGCCGACGTCATGGCCTACCTCGGAAAAATTGGCGCCCAGATCGAACAGCGTGCCCTTGCGCACGTTCGGCGGGATGATGGTGAACACCGGAATGCGATCGGCCCGGGCCACCGACACCATGGTGTCTATGGCCACCAGCACCACCTGGTCCCCGGTGATCAGGAAAGCATCGATGCCGCGGGCGATCAGCGACTTGGCGGCCATGCCCACGGCCGATGAGTTCTCGGCGTCGGCCTCGAGCAGTTCGATGCCGAGCTCTTGACAGGCCTTGCGCGCATCGGCGGTGTAGAGCTGCGAGTTGATCTCGGCGCTGTGCCAGACCATGCCGACGCGGCGCAGCCCGGGGTTGATCTCGCGCGCCAGCCGCAATGCATCGGCCACCGGAAAGAAGGTGCTGATGCCGGTCATGTAAGGCGGGTGATCGAGCGGATCGGTGGCGCTCACGCCCACACCCGACGAAGCCGCATTGGCCACCGTGCCGTACACATGCTTGACCTTGGTTTGCTTGTTCGCATTGGCCACCGCCTGCAGCGACACCGTGCTGGCGGACAGCACCAGATCGAACGATCCATTGGTGACCTGCTTGGCGATGTCGTTGGCCGTGGGCAGGTCGCCTTGCGCGTTGTAGAACTTCAAGCTGACGGTCTTGCCATCGACAAAGCCCTGACTGGCCATGCCTCGCACGTAGCCGCGAACGGCCTCGTCCATCACGGCTTGCGAGACGTGCTGCACGATGGCCACTCGCGGCATGGCCGATGCCGACTTGCGTCCGCTGTCGTCGAGTGCCAGCAGGCCGACGCTGACCAGCACGATCAGCGCGACGCCCAGCAGCAGCGGTCTGACAAAGGCGATGAGGGCTTTCATGGGCGGATGGTGCGGCGCCGGCTGGCTTCAGCCCTCTTTGCGCAGCGACGGGAACAGGATCACGTCGCGGATGCTCGGGCTGTCGGTGATCAGCATCATCAGCCGGTCGAGACCGATGCCGCAGCCGCCGGTGGGTGGCATGCCGTACTCGAGCGCGCGGATGAAATCGGCGTCGTAGAACATCGCCTCTTCATCGCCGGCGTCCTTGTTGGCGGCTTGGGCATGGAAGCGCGCGGCCTGGTCTTCGGCGTCGTTGAGCTCGCTGAAGCCGTTGGCGTATTCGCGCCCGGTGATGAACAGCTCGAAGCGCTCGGTGATGGCCGGGTTGCTGTCGGACGCGCGCGCCAGCGGGCTCACTTCCACCGGGTAATCAACGATGAAGGTGGGCGCCCACAACTGCGATTCGACCGCTGCTTCGAACAAGCCGAACTGCAACTCGGGCAGCTTCCAGTGCGCGGGTGGCTCCTCGCCGAGTGACTTCAGCTTGGCGTGCAGCACCTGCACATCGTCGGCTTCGGCCACCGACAGACCGGCGTGCGCGACGAGTGACTCGCGCACTGTCATGCGGGTGAAGGCGGGCTCGAGATCGACCGTCTTGCCGGCGTAGCTGAGCGTGGCCGAGCCGGTGGCACCGCGCGCCGCGTGGCGCAGCACCTGCTCGGTGTAGTCCATCAGGTCGTGGTGGTTCCAGTACGCGGCGTAGAACTCCATCATCGTGAATTCGGGGTTGTGCCGAACGCTGATGCCTTCGTTGCGGAAGCTGCGGTTGATCTCGAACACCCGCTCGAAGCCGCCCACGATCAATCGCTTCAAGTACAGCTCGGGCGCGATGCGCAGGAACATTTCCTGATCGAGCGCGTTGTGGTGCGTCACGAAAGGCTTGGCGTTGGCACCGCCGGGAATGGGGTGCAGCATGGGCGTTTCGACTTCCATGAAGCCGTTGTCGACCATGAACTGTCGGATCGACGACAGCGCCTTGCTGCGCGCGGTGAAGCGCATGCGCGCCTCGGCGTCGGTGATCAGGTCGACGTAGCGCTGGCGGTATTTCTGCTCCTGGTCGGCCATGCCGTGGAACTTGTCGGGCAGCGGGCGCAAGCTCTTGGTCAGCAGGCGCAGCTTGGACACGCGCACCGACAGCTCGCCGGTCTTGGTCTTGAACAGCGTGCCTTCGGCTCCGAGGATGTCGCCCAAGTCGAGGTGCTTGAACAACTCGTAGCCGTCCTCGCCGATGCCGTCCTTGGTGATGAACAACTGGATGCGCCCGCCGGTAGCACCCAGCGAGCCGTCTTGCAGCGTGCAAAAACTCGCCTTGCCCATCACCCGCTTGAGCATCATGCGCCCGCCCACGCTCACGGGCACACCCAAGGGCTCAAGCTCTTCGTTCGTGCGCTCGCCATGCAGCGCCACGAGTTCGGCCGCACGGTGCGCGGGCTTGAAGTCGTTTGGAAAGGCCACGCCGCGCTGTCGGATCGCAGCGAGTTTTTCGCGGCGTTCGGTGATCAGCTGGTTTTCGTCGACCGCGCTGGGGGTGGAGTCTGCGGGGTGCGGTGCGTGGGGGGCGGTCATGAGCGGGTCGTTGGGAAAGCGTGCCGGATTCTAGGTGGCGACCCGGGGGTGCCGTGCCTAGAATCCGAGTCATGCAAATTCATCCAACGGCCGTCATCGACGATGGTGCGCAACTGGGCGCTGGTACCCAGGTCTTGCACTTCGCTCGGGTCTGTTCGGGTGCGCGCATCGGCAGCGATTGCTCGGTGGGCCAGGGCGTCTACATCGGGGACCGCGTGCGCATCGGCCAACGCGTCCGCATCCAGAACAATGTGTCGATGCACGACACGGTGACGCTAGAAGACGAGGTCTTTTGCGGGCCGAGCGTGGTCTTCACCAACGTCTTCAACCCCCGTGCCACCTCAGAGCAGCGGCCTGACATGCGCACGACATTGATCCGCCACGGCGCCACGCTGGGTGCTAACAGCACCGTGCTGTGCGGCACCACCGTCGGGCGCCATGCCTTCGTGGGCGCGGGTGCGGTGGTCAGCCGCGATGTGCCCGACTTCGCGCTGGTGGTGGGCGTGCCGGCGCGGCAGATCGGCTGGGTCAGCCGTCAGGGCGAGCCGCTCACGCTGCCGATCAAGGGGCAGGGCGAGGCGTTGTGCTCGGTGAGCGGCGAGCGCTACGTGTTGCGCGATGGGGTGTGCGCTCTGGCCAGCGAGATCACGGCTTGAGTTGCCGTGGCGCCTGACACCGGGATCTTCAAGCCGACATTGACGCTGCTGGCCGGTGGCGCGCTGGCCCAGGTCCTGCCGCTGCTGCTCGCGCCGCTGCTCACGCGCCTGTACACGCCCGACCAGTTCGGCCACTACACGCTGATCGCGGCGGTGGCGGTCAATGTGGGCGTGATCGCCTGCGCTCGCTATGAGTACGCGCTGCCGCTCGAAGCCGACGCTCAGCGCGCGCGAGCGCTGCTTGCCTTGTGCCTGCGGGTGTTGCTGGTGGTGAGCCTGCTGTGCGTGCCCGTGGCTTGGGCGCTGAGCTGGGGCCAGCCAGCGTCGGGTTGGCTGTGGCTGCCTGCGGTGGTGGCGACTGCCGGGGCGGCCCAATGCCTGACGATGTGGGCCACCCGGGCCCAGCGCTTTGGTGCTCTCGCAGGGGCGCGCGTGACGCAGTACGGAGGCGCGGCGTTGGCACAGGCGGCAGCCGGGCTGAGCGCGCCAGCGGCGGTGCTCGGCGGACAAGGCCTGATCGCCGCGCCGGTGCTGGCCAACGTGGCCACGCTCGCCTTCTTGCATCGGCCGGCGCCCGACGGCGGCTGGCGATCGCTGTGGCGCTTGCCGCGCGCCGAGTGGCTGGCGGCCGCGCGCGAGCACCGCAGCTTTCCGTTGCTCAATGCGCCGCACGCCTTCAATGGCGCGCTGCAAGACACGCTCACCGTGCTGCTGCTGACCTGGTGGTCGGGCGATGCGGCTGTCGGGTTCTGGGGTCTGGCCATGCGCTGCCTGAAGGCACCGGCCACGCTGGTGGGCGGGGCGGTGTCGCAGGTGCTCTACCCCCGGCTTGCGAGCAGCGGGCCTGCCGAATCGCGCCGCGCCGTGCGGCAGGTGATGGCCATGCTGCTGCTGATCGGCACGGCACTGGCCGTGCTGCTGATGGTGGCCGGGCCCGCGCTGTTTGCGGCGCTGTTCGGCGAGCCGTGGCGCGAGGCGGGCGAGCTCTCGCGAGCACTGGCACCCTACATCGCCATGCACTTCGTGGCGTCACCGCTGGCCGTGGTCACGCTGGCCTGGAAAGCCCAGGGCTGGGCGCTGCGGCTGGCGCTGGTCGGCCAGGTGGTGTTTCTGGCGGCGGTGGCTGTCGGGCTGCACTTCGGTGGTTTGCAGGGCGCCGCCTGGGCGGTGTCGGCGGCGATGCTGCCGTATTTCGGGTTCTACTTCTGGTCGCTGGCTCGCTGGCCGCTGCCTGAGCCCGAGCCCAACGCATCCACGAATCCGACCTGAGGCCATGACGACTTGCGCATCGCTGTTTCGCCGCATCTGGCAGCCGCTGAAGGTGCTGCTGTCGCGGCTGTCGGGTCCGCGCACGGTGTGGGGCTACGTGCGCGCCGATGGTGTCTACCTGCCCAACACCCGCATCAGCAACCACAGCCAGATCGTCTCGCCCGAGCGGCTGGACATCGGCGATCACGTCTACATCGGCCACTTCAGCGTGCTCGATGCATCGGGCGGATTGAGCATCGGCGAGGGCTCCCAGATCGCCGGCTTCAGCGGCATCTACACGCACTCGAGCCACGTGGCCATCCGCTTGTACGGCCGCGAATACGCCCGCACCGACCACAAGCAGGCGTACTTCGAAGCGCCGGTGCGCATCGGCGCGTACAGCTTTGTGGGCACGCACTGCGTGGTGCTGCCCGGCGCGGTGATCGGGCGCGGCAGCCTGGTGGCAGCGCAGTCGGTGGTCAAGGGCGAGTTTGCGGACTTCGCCTTTCTGGCCGGCAACCCGGCGCAGGTGGTGGGCGACACGCGCGAGATCGATGAGCCCTGGCTGCAGCGGCACCCCGAGCTGCGCGAGCACCACGACGCTTGGGTGGCGGCCGCGTCCACGTCCGCAGCGCAGGCGCGCAAGCCGTGAGCCAGCCCCACCTGTGCCTGCTCGGCGACGCCAACAGCGTGCACCTGCAGCGCTGGGCGCGCGAGATGATCGCGCGCGGCTTTCGCGTCTCGGTGGTCACCGCACGACCGCAGCCGATCGAAGGTGTCGAGCAATGCGTGATGTCGCCGGTGCGCCGCTCAGTCGACTGGCTGCGCCGCGTGGGCGAGGCGCGCCGCTTCGTCGAGCGGCTCGCGCCTGACATCGTGCATGCGCACTACATCAGCAGCTACGGCTATCTGGCCGCGCGCTGCGCACGCCATCCGCTGGTGATGACGGCCTGGGGCAGCGACTTGCTGCTCACGCCGCGCCACAGCACGCTCATGCGCTGGCTCACCGGCTGGACGCTGCGCCGCGCGGATCTGATCACCGGCGACTCGCTCGATCTGGTCGCCGCCGCGCAGGCCTATCACCCGCGCGCGCCGCTGCATTGCATCCACTGGGGTGCCGACACGGCCAAGTTCCGTCCCGCGCCGTGGGCCGACAAGGCGGCGTTCGACATCGCCAGCCTGCGCTCGTGGGAGCCCAACTACCGCATCGACACGCTGGTCGGCGCCGTGGGTCTGCTGCGCGAGTGCTTGCCCGACGCGCCGGTGCATCTGCACCTGCTGGGAGGCGGCAGCGGCGAGGCCGCGTTGCGTGAGCAGGTGCGCTCGCTCGGTCTGACCGATCGGGTCACGTTCCATGGCCGCGTGGACGACGCCGGCATGCTGGCCGTGCTGTCGCGCTGCAAGGTGTCGGTGTCGGTGCCGGCGAGCGATGCGACCTCGGTGGCGCTGCTCGAAAGCATGGCCTGCGGCCTGGCCGTGGTGGCCAGCGATCTGCCGGCCAATCGCGAGTGGCTGTGCGGTGACGAGGATGTCGACGACCTGCTGGTGAGCGCTGGTGACGCCACCGCTTTGGCGCGCGCGCTGCAAACCTTGCTGCAAGACGATGCGCGTGCGCAGCAACTCGGCGCGGTCAACCTCGGGCGCATCACGCGCGAGGGCCAGCGTGCCGCGCAGATGGATGCGATGGCCGGTCTCTACCGCACGCTGCTGGCGTCGGGCGCCGCATCGAGGCAGACGTGATGCCGAACGATCACATCGTGAGCCTGGTGGTGCCGTGCCGCAACGAGCGCGATCACATCGAGGCGTTTTGCGCCGATGCGCTGGCTCAGCAGCTGCCTGAGGGCTGGCAGCTGCAGCTGATCGTCGCCGATGGCGCAAGTGACGACGGCACGCTCGAGCGGCTGCAGCCCTTGGCGCAGACCGAGCCGCGCCTCAAGCTCGTCGACAACCCGCAGCGCATCGTGTCGAGCGGCCTCAATCGGGCGATCGCGGCCGCCAGCGGCGATGTCATCGTTCGCATGGACGTGCACACCCGCTACGCGGTCGACTACGTGGCGCAGTGCCTGCACGCGCTCGAGCGCAGCGGCGCCGACAACGTGGGCGGCCCGTGGCGCGCCGAAGGACGCGACGGCTGGCCGGGCGCGATCGCTGCGGCCTTTCAGTCGCGCTGGGTGGCCGGCGGTGCGCGCTCGCGTTCGCTGGTCTACGAAGGCGAGGTCGACACTGTCTATCTGGGCTGCTGGCCGCGCGCGACCTTCGAGCGCTTCGGCGGCTTTGACGAAGCCCTGGTGCGCAACCAGGACGACGAGCACAACCTGCGCATCGTGCGGGGTGGCGGTCGCATCTGGCAAAGCCCGGCCATCCGTTCGGTGTACAGCCCGCGCGATTCGCTGGCCGCGCTGTGGCGGCAGTGGCTGCAGTACGGCTACTGGAAGCCCTTCGTGATGAAAAAGCACGGCCAGGCTGCGGCCTGGCGGCATCGGGTGCCGGGGCTGTTTGTCGCCGCGCTCGCGTTGACCACGCTGCTCGCGCTGGCCGGTGCCGGTATGGCGCCGCTGCTCGTGCTGCTGGGTGTGTATGCGCTGGTGCTGACCGGCCTGTCGCTGGCGGTGGCCAGTGCGTCGTCATGGGCCTTGCTGTGGCGGCTGCCGCTGGTGGTGGCCGCGCAGCAGATCGGCTACGGCGTGGGCACGCTGATTGGTGTGTGGGACGCCTGGCGGCACGGGCGCGGGCGCGACAGTTTCGCAAGGCTCACGCGATGAGCGACCGGCCCGACACCCCGGCCCCTGGCAGCGCAGACGAAGTCGAGGCCGTGCGTGAACGCTACGCCCGCCGCCAGGCCTCCGACCGGCGCTACCACCCGCTCGAGCCCTCGGTGTGGTGCGCCCGGTTCGAGCGCGAGCGCGCGCTGCTCGAGTTGCTGGCCGCTCAGGGCTGGGGCGACCTGTCGCAGCGCCGGGTGCTCGAAGTCGGCTGTGGCAGCGGCGGCAATCTGCTTGAATGGCTGCGGCTGGGCTGCGCGGCCGAGCACCTCAGCGGCATCGAGCTGTTGCCCGAGCGTCTGGCGCAAGCGCGCTTGGCGCTTCCCGCCGCCACCACGCTGATCGAAGGCGATGCGCTGCACTCCGCCATCGAGCCGGCCAGTCAGGATGTGGTGATGCAGTCCACGGTGTTCAGCTCGCTGCTCGACGATGCCTTTCAGCAGCGGCTGGCCGATGCGATGTGGTGCTGGACGAAGCCCGGCGGCGCGGTTCTCTGGTACGACTTCACAGTCAACAACCCGCGCAACCCCGACGTGCGCGGCGTGCCGCTTGCACGGGTGCGCGAGCTGTTCCCGCAGGGCCACATCACCACGCGCCGCGTCACGCTGGCGCCGCCCATCAGCCGCCTCGTGTGCCGCGTGCATCCTGCGGCCTACGGCCTGTTCAACGCGCTGCCGTGGCTGCGCACGCACGTGCTGTGCTGGATCGCCAAGCCGTGATCGGCCGCATGAGCGCGCGAGCGATGAAAGTTGTTAAAGTCCCGTCAGATGTGCATCACTGCATCAGCGCATCAACGAATCATCTGTCTGCCTTCACTGAGGTTTGCTCATGAGAACCACGCTCGACATTGACGAAGACCTGCTGGCCGCAGCCAAGGAGCTCGCGCGCAAGGAAGGCTGCAGTGCGGGGCAGGTGGTGTCGCGTTTGTTGCGCCGATCGCTCACCGGTCAGCACGCGACCACGGTCGCCAAACGCAAGTCGGCGGCGGGTTTCGAGCCGTTTCCTGCGAAGGCCGGCGTGGTGATCACCAACGATCTTGTCAACGCCTTGCGCGACGCCGAAGGCGTGTGATTCAGCACCATGAGCTTGCGAGCCCTGCTCGACGTGAATGTGCTGGTGGCCTTGCTGGACGCCGGTCACCTGCATCACGCCAGCGCCACCGCATGGATGGCCGACAACGCCAGAGCCGGCTGGGCGTCTTGCCCGATCACCCAGAACGGCTGCCTGCGCATCCTGTCGCTCGGCAGCTATCCCAATGCCCAGCCGACGGCTCAGGTCGCGCAGCGGCTCGCGCTGGCCATGGCCAATGGCCGCCACGCGTTCTGGCCAGATTCGGTGAGCCTGCTCGAGCCCAGCGTCTTGCGATGGGATCGCGTGCTCACCTCGCGCCAGGTCACTGATGCCTACCTGCTGGCGCTGGCGGTGGCCCATGGTGGCCGGCTGGTGACCTTCGACGGCGGCGTCTCGGTCGATGCGGTGCCCACCGCGACCAGAAAAAACCTCGTCACGCTGGGCTGAGCCCGCACACTGCGCCATGCCTGAAACCGCCTTGCCCTTCATCCCCTTCGCGCTGCCCGACATCGGTGACGACGAGATCGCCGAAGTGGTCGACACGCTGCGTTCGGGCTGGATCACCACCGGCCCGAAGACGCGGCGCTTCGAGGAAGATTTCAGCGCCTATCTGGGCGACCCAGGCCTGCATTCGATGGCCGTCAACTCGGCCACCGCGGGGCTGCACCTCGCGCTCGAGGCGCTGGGCATCGGGCCGGGCGACGAGGTCATCACCACCACCCACACCTTCACGGCCACTGCCGAGGTGGTGCGCTATCTGGGTGCCGACGTGGTGCTGGTCGACATCGATCCGGCCACGCTGTGCATCGACGTGGCCGCAGTCGAAGCCGCCATCACGCCGCGCACCAAGGCGGTCATTCCGGTGCACTACGCGGGACTGGCGGCCGACATGGCCACGCTGCTGCCGCTGGCGCGCCGCCATGGCCTGAAGGTGGTCGAAGACGCAGCGCATGCGCTGCCGACCACCTGTGGTGGCGAGCTCGTGGGCACGCTGGGCAGCGACGTCACGGTGTTCAGCTTCTACGCCAACAAGACCATGACCACCGGCGAAGGCGGCATGGTGGTCACGCGCGATGCGGCGATTGCCAAGCGCGTGCAGGTGATGAGGCTGCACGGCATCAACCGCGATGCGTTCGACCGCTTCACCGCCAAGGCGCCGAGCTGGTACTACGAGATCGTGGCGCCGGGCTTCAAGTACAACCTGACCGACATCGCCTCGGCCATGGGCATCCACCAGCTGCGCCGCTCGCGCGGCTTCCAGGCCACGCGCGCGGCCATCGCCGCACGCTATGACGCGGCCTTTGCCGACTTGCCGGTGATCACGCCGCCACAGCCCGCAGCCGGTGACACGCACGCCTGGCACCTGTATGTGCTGCGGCTGGCCGATGGCGCGAAGCTCACGCGCGACGGCCTCATCGATGGCCTGTACGCCGCGGGCATCGGCTGCAGCGTGCACTACATCCCGCTGCACCTGCAGCCTTACTGGCGCGAGCGTTACGCACTCACGCCCGAGCGTTTTCCGCACAGCCAGCAGGCCTACGAGCGCATGCTGAGCCTGCCGCTGTACACGCGCATGGACGACTCGCAGATTGAGCGCGTGATCGCCGCCGTGCGTGCGCTGCTGGGCTGATTGCGCGGCCGACCACCGCGCATGACCAAGCGACTGATCGATGTGCTGGGCTCGGTGTGCGGGCTGCTGCTGCTGGCGCCGCTGCTGCTGGTGGCGGCGATCGCCATCAAGCTCGATTCGCCGGGGCCGGTGTTCTTCAGGCAGGTTCGTGTGGGACGCCATGGCGTGGAATTTCGCATCCACAAGTTGCGCACCATGCGCCAAGCCGACGCCGCTGAGGCGAGCGCGGCGATGCAAATCACCGTGGGCGACGACCCGCGCATCACCCGCGTCGGTGCGCTGCTGCGTCGCACCAAGCTCGATGAGCTGGCCCAGTTGATCGATGTGTGCCTCGGCCACATGAGCTTGGTCGGCCCGCGTCCCGAGGTACCGCGCTATGTGGCGGTGTATCCGCAGGCCTTGCGCGACAAGCTGCTCGGCGTGCGCCCGGGCATCACCGATCCCGCCTCGCTCGCGTTTCGCGACGAGAGCGAGCGGCTCAGGCAGGCGGCCGATCCACAGCGCGAGTACCTCGAGGTGGTGATGCCCGCCAAGCTCGCCATCTCGGCGAAGTACATCGACGAGGCCAACGCCTTGAGCGATCTGCGCTGCATCGCCGCCACCGTGCGCACGCTGTGGACCCCCAGATAATTCATCACTCCCCATGATCTGGCACCGAATCGATCGCTTTTTGGCCCGCTGGCGCCCGCACCGGCAGCCGCTCACACTGCTGCTCGACGGCTTGACGATCGCGCTGTGCTGGAACGCGACCTACCTGTTTCGCCTGGGTTTCGAGCGCTGGTGGAGTGCCCGCCCCGATTACGACATCGCGGTGATGCTGGGTGTGGTGGCGGTCTATCTGGTTGTTTTCAAGCTGGCCCGTGTGCCTGAGGGCATGTGGCGCTTTTCGGGCTTTGGCGAGGTGCAGCGGCTGACGGTGTCGTGCGCCGTGGCCGGTGCCATCAGCGCGGTGGCGGTGCTGATGATGCAGCTCTACGAGGTGCCGCGCGCGGTGCTGGCGCTGCACCCCATCGTCACGCTGATGGGGCTGTGCATGACGCGCATGGCCTACCGCATGCTGTACGAGCACACCCGCGCGCGCATCACCGGCGGTGCCAGCGAGGTGCGCCGCGCCATCGTGATGGGTGCTGGCGAGGCGGCGCGGCTGCTGGTGGCCGGCCTGCCGCAGCAAGGCTGGACGGTGCTGGGACTGCTCGACGACGATCCCGCCAAGCGAGGTGCGCGCATCGCCAACGCGCCGGTGCTGGGCAGCTTCGATGACGTGCTCAAGCCCAGCGTGACGGCCGGTGCCACCCACATCATCACCGCCTTGCCCAATGCCACCGCCGCACAGCGACGGCGCGCCATCGAGCTCGCGGCAGCCACGGCGCTGCCGGTGCTCACGGTGCCATCGATCAGCGAGTTGCAGTCGGGTGCTGCGCGCATCGAGCGCATCCGTGCCGTCGAGCCCGAAGACCTGCTGGGTCGCGAGCCGGTGGTGCTCGACGAGGCGGGCATTGCCGGGATCGTGTCGGGCAAGACGGTGCTGGTCACGGGCGCCGGCGGCTCCATCGGCAGCGAGCTGTGTCGGCAGCTCGCGCGCTACGGGCCAGCTCGGCTGGTGCTCTACGAGCTGAGCGAGTTCGCGCTGTACCAGATCGAGCAGCAACTGGGCGAGCTGCACCCCGGTTTGCCTTTGGTGCGGCTGATGGGCGACGTGAAGGACCTCGCCCACCTGCGCGCCACCTTCAGCGCGCAGCGAGCGCAACTGGTGTTCCATGCCGCCGCCTTCAAGCACGTGCCGCTGATGGAAGACGACAACGCCTGGGCTGCTTTGCAGAACAACACGCTAGGCACCTATCACGCGGCGCTGGCGGCGGCCGAATGCGGCGCCGAGCGCTTTGTGATGATCAGCACCGACAAGGCGGTCAACCCCACCAATGTGATGGGTGCGAGCAAGCGTGCTGCCGAGCGTGTGCTGTCGCACCTGGCCGCGCAGCATGTGGCCACGGTGTTTTCGGCCGTGCGCTTTGGCAATGTGCTGGGCTCGAGCGGCAGCGTGATCCCGAAGTTCAAGGAGCAGATCGCGCGCGGCGGCCCGCTGACGGTCACCCACCCGGACATCACCCGCTACTTCATGACCATCCCCGAGGCCGTGCGGTTGGTGCTGCAGGCCGCCGCACTGGCCCAAAGCGGGCAGGTCTACGTGCTCGACATGGGCGAGCCGGTGCGCATCGTCGAGCTCGCCCGCCAATTGATCCGCCTGAGCGGCCACCGCGACAACGAGATCACGATCGTCTTCAGCGGGCTGAGACCAGGCGAAAAGCTCTACGAGGAGTTGCTGGCCGATGCCGACACCACGCAGCCATCGCAGCATCCCAGCCTGCGCATTGCACGCCTCAACGAGCATGGCACCGAGGCATGGATGGCCGAATTGCTGGGCTGGCTGAACACACCGCAGCCGCAGGTGCAGCCGGCAGCGTGGCGCGAGCGGCTGGCGCGCTTCATCCCCGAATATCAGCCGCGTTGAGCCAGGCCCTTGGCCCGCTCAGTGCCGAACGACGGCCCAGCGCGGCACCTTGAAGCGCACGATGCTCCAGTACAGCGCGGTGTACGACACCATGAACAGCACGATGAAGCCCGCCAGCACCGCGGTGTGGCTGAACCACAGCATCGCCGGGATCACCGACAGGCTGCACAGCAGCCACAGGTAGGGCGAGGTCATCGAGTTGCGGGCGCGCAGGCTGAGCTCTGGCGATTCACCAATCAGCGGCCTGATCAAGCGGCGGTGCACCAGCATGTGCAGGTGCACGCCGTCAGGAAGTCCGGGCGACATGTGCCGAAGATATTTCTTTCTATAGATCGAGAAGATGGTCTCGAAGATCGGGTAAGCGCACAACAGCAAGGGAAACAGCGGCGAGACCGTCGGGTGGCGCGCAATCACGAGCACACCCAGTTCGGCGATCACGAAGCCCAGCAGGTAGGCCCCGCCATCGCCCAGAAAGATCAGGCCCGCCGGAAAATTCCACACGAAAAACCCCAGCGTGGCACCGGCGGCGATCAGCGCCAGGGTGACCACCAGCCGGTCGTTCACCTGCAAACCCACATAGGCCAGCGCCAGCAGCATGATCAGCGCGCACATCGCGGCCAGGCCGTTGAAGCCGTCGATGATGTTCACCGCGTTGGCCACGCCCGAAACCACCAGCAGCGTCAGCGCGATGGCGCCGATGGGCATTTGAACCAGCAAGTCCACGCCGGGGATGTCGGTGCGGCGAATCAAGGCGTCCAGACACCACGCCCCCAGCGCTGCCGACGCGGCCGTGGCCCACAGCCGCTTGGCTGGCGAGACCTTCTTGGTCAGGTCTTCGGCCAGCCCGGCCCCGAAGGCCGGCAGCGCACACGCCAGAAACAACCAGATCGACGCGCTCAGCGGGCTGTTCATCAACTGCGCCAGCAACGCGCCGGACAGCATCGCGATCAGCACACCCACTCCGCCGACGCGGGGCACCGGCCGGCGGTGAAATTTTTGCGGCCCGCCCAGTTCATGGTCAGCCGAAAGGTGCGCGTGTCGGTCGCTTGATCGCACCACCAGCAAGGTCGCGATCAACGAGACGACGAAACTCAGCAGCAGGAAACTCATGCGCGCAAGGCGGGTGCTGCGGCATCCTTGGCCGACAGCGCCGGTGTGATGCCCTCGAGCGGCCAGGCGATCGCCAGGTCGGGGTCGTCCCAGCGCACGCTGCCTTCCGATTCGGGGCGGTAGTAGTCGGTGGTCTTGTAGAGAAAGTCGGCGCTGTCGCTGGTGACCAGAAAGCCGTGCGCGAGCCCGGCGGGAATCCACATCTGCCGGTGGTTCGCACCGCTCAATTCGACGCCGACCCAGCGGCCGAAGGTGGCGCTGTCGGGCCGAATGTCGACCGCCACATCGAACACGCTGCCCTGCGTGACCCGCACCAGCTTGCCTTGGGCGTGGGGTGGCCGCTGGAAGTGCAGCCCGCGCAGCACGCCCTTGGCCGAGCGCGAGTGGTTGTCTTGCACGAAGTCGACCGGCTGGCCGACGGCCTCGTTGAAGGCCCGTTGGTTGAAGCTTTCGAAGAAGAAGCCGCGCTCGTCGCCGAACACTTTGGGCTCGATGATCAGAACGCCTTCGATGGCCGTAGGAATGACTTTCATCAGAACACCTGCGATTTGACGATTTGCATCAGGTACTGGCCGTAGCCGTTCTTGAGCATGGGCCGTGCCAGTGCCTCGAGCTGGGCGGCATCGATCCAGCCTGAGCGAAACGCGATCTCTTCGGGGCAGGCCACCTTGAGACCCTGGCGCTTTTCGAGCGTGGCGATGAACTGGCTGGCTTCGAGCAGGCTGTCGTGCGTGCCGGTGTCCAGCCAGGCGTAGCCGCGGCCCATGATCTCGACACTCAACTGGCCTTGCTCGAGGTAGCGCGCGTTCACATCGGTGATTTCGAGTTCGCCGCGCGGCGAGGGCCGGATGTCGGCAGCGATGTCGCACACCTGCGAGTCGTAGAAGTAGAGCCCCGTCACCGCGTAGTTGCTCTTGGGCGCCTTGGGCTTTTCCTCGATGCTGAGCGCGCGCCGGTTGGCGTCGAAAGCGACCACGCCGTAGCGCTCGGGATCGTGCACGTGATAGGCGAACACCGAGGCGCCCGTGTCGCGTGCGTTGGCCGCGTGCAGCAGCCCTTGCAGGTCGTGGCCGTGATAGATGTTGTCGCCCAGCACCAGTGCGCTCGGGTTGCCGCCCACGAAATCCTTGCCGAGGATGAAGGCCTGCGCCAGTCCGTCGGGGCTGGGCTGCACGCAGTAGCTGATGTTCACGCCCCAGCGGCTGCCGTCGCCCAGCAGGGCGGAAAAGCGCGGGGTGTCTTGCGGCGTGCTGATGAGCAGGATGTCGCGGATGCCGGCGAGCATCAGCGTGCTCAGCGGGTAATAGACCATGGGCTTGTCGTAGACCGGCAGCAGCTGCTTGCTGATGGCCAGCGTGGCCGGGTGCAGCCGGGTGCCGGAGCCACCGGCCAGCACGATGCCCTTGCGTGGGGAAATGGTCATGGGTCGTTCCGTGAGGGGGTCAGCCCAGAACCTCGGCCAGCATGCGGTCGACGCCGCTTTGCCAGTCCGGGAGCTGCAGGCCGAAGGTGTTGCGAAGTTTTTGGGTGTCAAGCCGTGAGTTGGCAGGGCGCCGTGCCGGGGTCGGGAACGCGCTGGTGGGCACCGCGGCAATCGCCTCGCGTGCCACGCGGATGGGCACACCGCGTGCGCGGGCATTTTCGATCACATGGGTGGCGTAGCCATGCCAGCTGGTGTGGCCCGAGGCCACCGCGTGATAGGTGCCACCGTGCTGCGGCTGCAGCGCCACGCTGCGCATGGCGTGGGCGGTCAAGTCCGCCAGCAAGTCAGCTCCGGTGGGCGCGCCGATCTGGTCATCGATGACCTTCAGCGCGTCGCGCTCCTGAGCGAGCTTGAGCATGGTGCGCGCGAAATTGCCGCCGCGCGCCGCATAGACCCAGCTGGTGCGAAAGATCAGGTGCTGACAGCCACTGGCGCGGATCAGCTCCTCGCCTTCGAGCTTGGTCGTGCCGTACACGCCCAGCGGGCCGGTGGGCGCGTCTTCGGCCCGCGCGGTCGAGCCGCTGCCGTCGAAGACGTAGTCGGTGCTGTAGTGCATCAGCCAGGCACCGGCTGCAGCGGCCTCGCGCGCCAGCACGCCGGGGGCGGTTGCGTTGATGGCCCGCGCGAGATCGCTCTCGCTTTCGGCCTTGTCCACGGCGGTGTGGGCTGCTGCATTGACGATCCAGTGCGGCGCCACCTCGCGCACCGTGGCGATCAGTGACTCGGGGTTGGAAAAATCGGCGCTGAGCCCGGTGCTGTCGGCATCGAGCGCGATGACTTCACCCAGCGGCGCGAGCGCGCGCTGCAGTTCCCAGCCGACCTGCCCGTTTTTGCCGAACAGCAAGATCTTCATGGCTTGCCACCCGTGGCGTATTGCTGGGCCACCCAATCGCGGTAGGCCCCGCTTTGCACCCGCGCCACCCAGTCGGCGTGGTCCAGGTACCAGCGCACGGTCTTGCGAATGCCGGTCTCAAACGTCTCGGCCGGCTTCCAGCCGAGTTCGCGCTCGAGCTTGCGCGCGTCGATGGCGTAGCGGCGATCGTGGCCGGGCCGGTCGGTCACGTGGGTGATCAGCCGGCTATGGCTGCCGGCGGGGTCGGGGCGCATCTCGTCGAGCAAAGCGCACACCGTGTGCACGATGTCGAGGTTGGGTTTCTCGTTCCAGCCGCCGATGTTGTAGGTCTCGCCGATTCGACCGCCCGCCAGCACCACCCGAATGGCAGCGCAGTGGTCTTTCACGAACAGCCAGTCGCGCACCTGTTGGCCGTCGCCATAGACCGGCAGCGGCTTGCCGGCCAGCGCGTTGACGATCATCAGCGGGATGAGTTTTTCGGGAAAGTGGAACGGGCCGTAGTTGTTGCTGCAGTTGGTGGTCAGCACCGGCAACCCGTAGGTGTGATGCCAGGCGCGCACCAGGTGATCGCTGGCCGCCTTGCTGGCCGAGTACGGGCTGTTGGGTTCGTAGAGGTGGGTTTCGGTGAAGGGCGCATCGCCGGGCCCGAGTGATCCGTAGACCTCGTCGGTGGACACATGGTGGAAGCGGAACCGCTCGCGCTCGGAGTCGGCCAGCGTGGACCAGAACGCTCGGGCGGCTTCCAGCAAGGTGAAGGTGCCCTGCACGTTGGTGTGGATGAAGGCGCCGGGTCCGTGGATGCTGCGGTCGACGTGACTTTCGGCTGCGAAGTGCACCACGGCGCGCGGCTTGTGCTTGGCAAACAACTGGTCGAGCAGCGCGCGGTCGGTGATGTCGCCGTGCACGAAGACATGTCGAGGATCGCCGTCGAGCGAACTCAGGCTTTCCAGATTGCCGGCGTAGGTCAGCGCATCGAGGTTGAGCACCGGCTCGCTGGACTCGGCCAGCCAGTCGAGAACGAAGTTGGCGCCGATGAAGCCGGCTCCGCCTGTGACGAGGATCATGGGGTGCTTGCGGTGAGTGGTGGGGCGCCGCGCACACCTCGGGCGGCCCCAAATTCTAGGTGTTCGCCCTGAGCGCAGCCCAGCGACGATAATCAACCAATGATCGAATCCCCCCGCGAAGACACTTCCATCCCAGCATCAGCCGAGCCGGCTGAGTCACCCGTCGACTTACCGGTGAGTTTCGACACGCTGGCGCTTGATGCGAAGTTGCTGCGCGCGGTGGCCGATTCCGGCTACACCAAGATGACGCCGATCCAGGCCAAGGCCATTCCCATCGTGCTCGACGGACGGGATGTGATGGGCGCAGCGCAAACCGGCACCGGCAAGACGGCAGCTTTCACCTTGCCGCTGCTGCAAAAGATGCTCAAGCACGAGAACAGCAGCGCTTCGCCCGCACGCCATCCGGTGCGCGCGCTGGTTCTGGCGCCCACCCGCGAGCTGGCCGATCAGGTCGCCAACAACGTCAAGACCTACGCCAAGCACAGCAAGCTGCGCTCGATGGTGGTGTTTGGCGGCATCGACATGAAGCCGCAAACAGCCGAGCTGAAGACCGGCGTCGAGGTGCTGATCGCCACCCCGGGCCGCCTGCTCGACCACATCGAGGCCAAGAACTGCAATCTCGGGCAGGTCGAGTACGTGGTGCTCGACGAAGCCGACCGCATGCTGGACATCGGCTTTCTGCCCGATTTGCAGCGCATCTTGAGTTACCTGCCCAAGCAGCGCCAGACGCTGCTGTTCTCAGCCACCTTCTCGCCCGAGATCAAGCGGCTGGCTGAAAGTTATTTGCAAAACCCAATCCTGGTCGAGGTGGCACGCCCGAACGCCACCGCCACCAACGTCGAGCAGCGCTTCTTCAGCGTGGACAACGACGACAAGCGCGCCGCGGTGCTCAAGCTCATCAAGGAGCGGGCACTGACGCAAGCCATTGTTTTCGTCAATTCCAAGCTGGGCTGCGCTCGTTTGGCTCGCTCGTTCGAGCGTGATGGCCTGCGCACCAATGCGCTGCACGGTGACAAGTCGCAAGACGAGCGTCTGAAGGCGCTCGAGGCCTTCAAGCGCGGCGAGGTGGATGTGCTGGTGTGCACCGACGTGGCCGCACGCGGCCTCGACATCGCCGATCTGCCCGCGGTGTTCAATTTCGATGTGCCGTTCAACGCCGAGGACTACGTCCACCGCATCGGCCGCACGGGTCGCGCCGGGGCTTCGGGGCTGGCCGTGACGCTGGTGTCGCGCGATGACACTCGGCTGATTGCCGACATCGAAAAGCTGATCAAGAAAAAGATCGAGCTCGAGCCGATCGAACTCGATGACGCGCGTGCACGGCGCGAGCCGCGTCCGGATCGTCCTCGGCGTGATGTGGATGACGACGAGCGTCGTGCCCCTGCTGCTCCAGCCGTGTCCACGGAGCGCGTCTATTCCAGCCCGCGCAAGGCCTCGCACGACCCGTTTTTCGATCGACCCTACGAAGCCAGTTCCGGCGATGCGCCTGCGTGGGAGGCCAAAAGCCCCTCAGCGACCCCGGCAGCCCGGGGCCTGTCTCCCAACATCAAGCAAAAACGCCGTGTCGCCGCCTTGTTTGGCTCGCCCAAGGCGACCGAGCCGAGCGAATAGGCGTCTGCGGCTGGGGCTTCACGCCAGCAACGCGAAAACCGCTGGGATGTCGCCTGGCAGGGTGACGCTTGATGCCTTAAAGCCGGCCACGGTGTCGGTGCGGCTCCAGCCCGACTCCAGCGTGAGGCCGCAATTGATCGACAGCCGTGTGCTGCCCGACAGCGTGCTCAGCAGGGCGCCGAGCAGCACCGGGTTGCGGTAGGGCGTTTCGATCATCAACTGCGTTTGCCCGATCTTGCGCGACAAGGTCTCGAGCTCGCGAAGCCGCGTCGCCCGTGCCGCCGCGTCGATCGGCAGGTAGCCGACAAAGGCAAAGCTTTGTCCGTTGAGTCCGCTTGCGGCGAGCGCCAGCAACAAGGAATTCGGGCCCGCCAAGGGCTGCACGCGCAGCTTCAAGGCGTGTGCTGCTGAGACCAGCTCGGCACCCGGATCGGCGATTGCGGGCATGCCGGCTTCCGAGATCAGCCCCATGTCCTGGCCAGCAAGCGCCGGCTCGAGCAGGGCCTGGAGGTCGCCACCGGGTGCCGCCGGCGCACCTTTGCGCGGCCGCGGCAGCTCGACGATGGCGATCGATTGCAGCGGCTGCGCGAGCGGCACGATCTCGTTGACCCGCTTGAGAAATGCCCGTGTGGTCTTGGCGTTTTCGGCCACCCAGCAGGGCAGGCGGGCGGCAATGCGGATCACGCCCAGGGGCAGCACCGCTTGCAAATCGGCGGGCTCCGATCCTGTTGACTCAACCCCGAAGTCGAGTGCGTTGGGCACAAGGTAGAGCGTGCCGCTCATGGTGGCCTCGGGTTCAACGGATCCAAGCCGGCTCGACGCAGCAGCTCGCAGGTGCGGATCAGGGGCAGCCCGATCAGCGCGGTCGGATCGTCAGACTCCACCGATTTCAGCAAGGCGATGCCCAGGGCCTCTGCTTTGGCGCTGCCGGCGCAGTCATAGGGGCGTTCGGCCCGCAGGTAGCGCTCGATCTCATCGTCGCCCAGCGAGCGAAATGTCACCGTGACCCGTGCGAGATCTCTGGCCTCAAACCCTGAGCGCATGCACACCACCGACACCGCCGTGTGAAACACCACTCGCTGTGCGCTCATGGCTCGAAGTTGCCGCACGGCGTTGCCGTGATTTCCGGGCTTGCCCAGCAGCAGACCGCCGAGTTCGGCCACCTGATCCGACCCGATGACGATCGCTTCGGGGTGCCGTTGGGCCACAGCGCGCGCCTTGGCCAATGACAAGCGAAGGGCGACTTCAGCGGCGTGCTCATCGGGCCCGGGCGTCTCGTCGACGTCTGGCGCCACCACATCGAAGGGAAGACGCAGGCGGCTCAGCAACTCTCGCCGGTAGATCGAGGTCGAGGCCAGAAGCAAGGTGGGCTGTTGGGGCATTCGGCGGGATTGTCCCATCCGGTGCGCGCCGCCTTGGTGATCCGCCGGGCCGTAAACTGACTCGGAATGGACGCCTCTGATTTCAACCCCCACAGCGTGGACATCGCAGCGTTTGCGCGCCGCGGCGAGGCCGCCAGCGGCGCGCTCGCATTGACGGCGCTCGGCCGGCTTTGCGGTGAAGCGCACGCCGAAGCCAGGCCCGACCCCGCCGATCAGGTTCATTGGAAAGCCCATGCAGAGGCTCGGTCTGTGCGTGCCGGGTGCAGCGAGATCTGGCTTCAGCTGCATGCCCAGGCGCATCTTTCTCTGGTGTGTCAGCGTTGCCTGCAAGCTGTGGCAGCCCCACTTGAAGTTGATCGAAGCTTTCGCTTCGTGGCCGACGAGAAGCAGGCCGCGGCGATCGATGCCGACATCGAAGAAGACGTGCTGGTGCTTTCAAGAAACTTCGACCTGGTCGAGCTCATCGAGGACGAGTTACTGCTGGCGCTGCCATTGGTGCCTCGCCACGAAATCTGCCCCCAGCCCCTGGCCGGCCCCACCGATCCGGTCGCCTTTGACGAGCGGATCAACCCGTTTGATGTGCTCAGTAAGTTGAAAATCAAGCGCAAGCCAGCGCCGAACTGATCGCCTGGCCTGATACACTCGCGCACCTTTTTGGCAGTGATGGATTCCGCAGTTTTGCGGTCTGCTCCTGCTGCCAGCGCTCAAAGGGCACGTGTTCAGTTTCGTCGCCCGGCGCCACAAATCCAACGTTCGCGGAGAAAAAGATGGCCGTTCAGCAAAACAAGAAGTCGCCTTCAAAGCGCGGCATGCACCGTTCACACAACGCACTCACCACCCCTGGAACCGCCATCGAGCCCACCACTGGTGAATTGCATCTGCGCCATCACGTGAGCCCCAACGGCTTTTACCGTGGCCGCAAGATTTTCAAGACCAAGGCCGACGCCTGATCCCTTGACGCTGCCATGATGGTCACGCTGCCCTGTCGGCTGCGCTGGCCGGCGAACCCCGCAGCCCTAGACGGCCCGGCCCCTGCCCCCAAAGCATTGCCGGGCTTTTTAGTTCGGTTCGTGCCGATGACAGGCCTGAACGGGTTGAAATGAATCTCGCCGACGAGAAATCGACAAACGTCCCCGCGCGCGGTCCTGTCAGGCTGTCTGTTGACTGCATGGGCGGCGACCACGGTCCCTCGGTCGTGCTGCCTGCTTGCCAGGCTTTCCTGTCGCGTCACCCAGACGCTGAATTGATCCTCGTCGGTCGCCTCGATGCCTTGAAGCCAGCCAGTCAGTGGCCGCGTTGCAGGCTTGTGGAGGCCACCGAGGTGGTCGAGATGGACGACTCCATCGAAGTTGCCATGCGGCGCAAGAAGCAGTCGTCGATGCGGCTGGCCATTGAACTGGTCAAGCCCGATGAATCAGGGGCTGCTGCTGCCGATGTGTGCGTGTCCGCGGGAAACACCGGCGCGTTGATGGCCGTGTCCCGCTACGTGCTGAAGACGCTGGACGGCATCGACCGCCCGGCAATATCAGGCGATTTGCCCAATCAAAAGGGCGGCCACACCACGGTGCTCGATCTGGGTGCCAATGTCGACTGCACGGCCGCACACATGCTGCAATTTGCCGTGATGGGCAGCGCGCTGTTGGCGGCTGTCGAAGGCAAGCCCCAGCCCACCGTGGGCTTGCTCAACATCGGCGAAGAGGCGATCAAGGGCAACGAGGTCATGAAGCAAGCCGCCGAATTGCTGCGCGCGGCGGCGGCCGGCGGGCACATCAACTTCTACGGCAATGTCGAAGGCAACGACCTGTTCAAGGGCACGGTCGACATCGTTGTGTGCGATGGTTTTGTCGGCAATGTGGCGCTGAAGGCGGCCGAGGGCCTGGCCACCCTGTTTTCTGGCGCACTGCGGCAGGAGTTTGGCCGTGGTGTCTTGAGTCGGTTGTCCGCCCTGGTCGCATCGCCGGTGCTCAAGCGCTTCAAGTCTCAGGTGGACTATCGCCGCTACAACGGTGCGGCGTTGCTGGGACTGCGCGGGCTGGTTTTCAAGAGCCACGGTTCGGCGGACGCGGTGGCGTTCGAATGTGCATTGAACCGCGCTTATGATGCCGCGCGTCACGGCCTGCTCGAAAAGGCACACGAGCGCATACGCGACACGCTGCAGGCGATGCCCGCCTTCGGCGCTGTAGAGCCACCCAAGATGAGCGCCCCGCACACCACTGAATGAACGCCTCTGCACCGACGTCGGCCTCATCCGTGCCTCTTTACTCGCGCATCGCCGGAACCGGTGGTTACTTGCCACACAACCGGGTCACCAATGCCCAACTGGCCGATCGGCTGGCTGCTGCGGGCGTGGAGACTTCCGACGACTGGATCACCGAACGCACCGGGATCAAGTCACGCCACTTTGCTCATGATGACGAGTTGTGCAGCGATCTGGCAGTAGCCGCAGCGCGAGCCGCGATGGGTGCTGCCGGATGCAGCGCGCAGTCCATCGACCTCATCATCGTGGCCACGTCGACGCCCGACATGGTGTTTCCTTCGACGGCTTGCATCGTGCAGAACAAGCTGGGCATCGCGGGTTGTCCAGCCTTCGACGTGCAGGCGGTCTGCTCGGGCTTCGTGTACGCGCTGACGCTGGCCGATTCGATGATCCGCACCGGCGCGGCTTCTCGGGCGCTGGTGATCGGCGCGGAAATATTTTCCCGGCTGCTCGACTTCGGGGACCGCACCACTTGCGTCTTGTTCGGCGATGGCGCGGGTGCCGTGGTGCTCGAAGCCAGCGACCAGCCCGGCATCCTGACCAGCGAACTGCACGCTGATGGCCGCCACGTGGGCATTTTGTGCACGCCGGGTGGCGTGTCCGGTGGGGTGCTGCGCGGTGATGCCACCTTGAAGATGGACGGCCAAGCGGTGTTCAAACTGGCGGTGACGGTGCTTGAAGAGGTGGCGCGTTCGGTGCTGATCAAGGCTGGCCGCAACGAAGGCGACATCGACTGGCTGATTCCGCATCAGGCCAACATCCGCATCATGCAAAGCACGGCACGCAAGCTGAAGTTGCCGATGGAAAAAGTGATCGTCACCGTGGCCGACCATGGCAACACCTCAGCGGCTTCGATTCCGCTGGCGCTTGATGTGGCCGTGCGGTCCGGCCAGATTGCCCGCGGCGATACCGTGATGCTCGAAGGCGTGGGCGGCGGCTTCACATGGGGCGCGGTGCTCCTCGACTACTGAGTCCGCCTCGCAGGCGCGAGGCTCTTGACACCCTGAGACGTTGCAATGACATCCTTTGCTTTTGTTTTTCCTGGCCAGGGCTCGCAGGCCGTCGGCATGCTGGATGGCTGGGGCGAGCATCCTGCGGTGCGCCACGCGTTGGCTGAGGCTTCCGAGGCCTTGTCGTGCGATATCGGCCGACTCATACGTGAGGGCCCCAAGGATCAACTCGATCTGACCACCAACACGCAGCCTGTGATGCTGACCGCTGCGATAGCTTGCCATCGCGCCTGGATGGCCGACACGGGGCTGTCTCCTGCCATGGTGGCGGGTCATTCCCTCGGTGAGTACAGCGCCCTCGTGGCCGCAGGTTCGCTGACGCTCGCCGATGCCTTGCCGCTCGTGCGTTTTCGCGCGCAAGCGATGCAAGAAGCGGTACCGGTCGGCGTGGGCGCGATGTCTGCCGTGCTCGGCCTGGACTCACATGCCGTGAGCGCTGTGTGCGCCGAAGTGGCGAGCGAAACCGGCGAGGTGGTCGAAGCCGCGAACTTCAACGATCCCAAGCAGACCGTGATCTCTGGTTCCAGGGCGGGCGTCGAATCGGCTGGTGAGCGCTTGAAGGCCGCCGGGGCCAAACGGGTGCTGCCGCTGCCAGTGTCAGCGCCTTTCCACTGCTCGCTGATGCAGCCCGCCGCCGAGCGTTTGAAGGGCAAGCTGGCATCGGTCGCGTTGAAGCCGCCTGCCATCCCCGTGCTGAACAACATCGATGTGCGCGCCGAGACAGACCCCGCCAAGATTCGCGACGCACTTTATCGGCAGGCATTCGGGCCCGTGCGTTGGTCTGAAACCATCCTCGCCATTCGCGCCACGGGCGTGTCGCATGTGATCGAATGCGGCCCGGGCAAGGTCCTGGCCGGGATGATCAAACGCATCGATGCGGATGCCATCTCCGGTGCGATCTTCGATCCAGCCTCCTTGCTCGAGACCAGGAACTTGTTGTCATGAACAAAACAGAAAACAGCGCGCGGGAAGTCGCACTTGTCACCGGTGCATCGCGAGGTATCGGTCGAGCCATCGCGCTCGAGCTGGCCCGCCGCGGCCTGATCGTCATCGGCACGGCCACGACCGAGGCGGGTGCTCGCGCCGTCGATGAGTCCTTGGCAGGCCATCCCGGCTGCCGGGGGGTGTGCCTCGATGTGAATGACGTGGCCGGCGTCGATGCGACCCTGGACGCGCTTCTCAAGGAGCATGGCGCCTTGCACGTGCTGGTGAACAACGCCGGCATCACCCGCGACAACCTGACCATGCGCATGAAGGATGCAGACTGGGACGCGGTGATCGACACCAACCTCAAATCGGTGTTCAGACTCAGCCGCGCTGTGATGCGCCCGATGATCAAGCAGCGGCATGGTCGCATCGTCAACATCACGTCGGTGGTGGGTGCGAGCGGCAATGCCGGTCAGGCGAACTATGCGGCGGCGAAGGCGGGTGTGGCCGGTCTGACCCGCTCGCTGGCGCGCGAGCTCGGCAGCCGCGGTATCACGGTGAACTGCGTGGCCCCTGGCTTTATCGCCACCGACATGACTGACGCTCTTGCCGACGACCAGAAATCAGCGTTGTTGGCTCAGATCCCGCTGGGGCGGCTAGGCAGCGCCGATGACGTGGCCCAGGCGGTTGCCTTTCTTGTGTCTGCGGGTGCTGGCTACATCACCGGCACCGAGTTGCATGTCAATGGTGGCATGTACATGAATTGACGACGAGCCTGTCTCGTTTATCAACCCACCGGACCTGCCTGGCCGGCTGAAGGGCGCGTGATGCAGCCCTTAGAATCCCGGGCTGTTTACATACAACACTCCTGGAGGAGTCATGAGCGATATCGAATCCCGTGTCAAGAAGATCGTTGCCGAGCAACTCGGCGTGCCTGAATCCGACGTTTCCAATGAAAAGGCTTTCGTCGCCGATCTGGGAGCAGACTCACTTGACACCGTGGAACTGGTGATGGCACTCGAGGATGAATTCGGCATCGAAATCCCCGACGAAGAGGCCGAGAAAATCACCACGGTGCAACTGGCCATTGACTACGCCTTGAAGCACCAGAAGGCTTGATCCGCACCCACCACGGAATGTTTTTTTTGCCGCTTTCCGGGCCTGACATCGGTCCTGCGTTCATGCATCTTCAATTCCCCTTGAGGGCTGGTCGGTGAACCGCAGGCGTGTGGTCGTCACTGGCATGGGTTTGATCAGCCCGGTCGGTAACAGCGTGACCGAGGGCTGGTCAAATGTGGTGGCTGGTCGCTCCGGCATTGCCAATATCACCCGTTTCGATGCCACCGATTTTTCTTGTCGGTTCGCCGGCGAGGTCAAGGGCTTCAATGTCGAGGATTACTTCCCGGCCAAGGAAGCCCGGCACATGGACGTGTTCATGCAGTACGGCCTGGCTGCATCGATTCAAGCCGTGAGGGATTCCGGGCTGAAGACCGGTGGCGAATTGAGGGAGGAAGAAGCCGAACGCATCGGCTGCCTGGTGGGCTCAGGCATCGGTGGCTTGCCACTCATCGAGGAAACCCACGCCGAGCTGGTGTCGCGTGGCCCGCGTCGGGTATCTCCCTTCTTCGTGCCGGCGTCGATCATCAACATGATCTCCGGGCATCTGTCCATCAAGTTCGGCTTTCAGGGGCCCAATCTTGCGATCGTGACCGCCTGCACCACGGGCTTGCATTGCATCGGACAGGCCGGCCGCATGATCGAGTACGGCGATGCCGATGTCATGGTCGCAGGTGGAGCCGAATCCACGGTGTCACCGCTGGGAGTGGGAGGGTTTGCGGCAGCGCGTGCCCTTTCCACGCGAAACGACGACCCGAGCACGGCATCTCGTCCATGGGACAAGGATCGTGACGGGTTCGTGCTGGGCGAAGGCTCGGGCGTGATGGTGCTTGAAGAGTACGAGCACGCCAAACGCAGAGGCGCCAAGATCTATGCGGAACTGGTCGGCTTTGGGATGGGTGCTGATGCGTTTCACATGACCGCGCCCAGCGTGGATGGCCCGAAACGTTCGATGCGCGCAGCCCTGCGCAATGCGCAGATTCCGGCCGATGCGGTTCAGTACCTCAACGCGCATGGCACGTCGACGCCCTTGGGCGATGTGAACGAGACCAATGCGATCAAGCTGGCTTTCGGCGATCACGCGCACAAGCTGGTGGTCAACTCCACCAAGTCCATGACCGGGCATCTTTTGGGCGGGGCAGGTGGCATCGAATCGGTTTTCACCGCGATGGCAGTTCTCCATCAGGTATCACCACCGACCATCAACATCTTCAATCAGGATCCCGACTGCGACCTCGACTACTGTGCCAACACGGCGCGTGACATGAAGATCGAATACGCAGCGAAGAACAATTTCGGCTTTGGCGGAACCAACGGCACGCTTGTTTTCAAGCGTGTCTGACCTTCGCATGGAGCGAATCGCATGCGGGCGGCGTCACCACTGAGCGTCACGATCGAACGCTTTGACATCTGGAATGGTTTTCTTGGTTGCCTCGGGATGTTCTTGTGCCTTTGTTGTGGCGCATGGTTCGCGCTCAGTCGCGACGGTTCTTCGCCTTGGGAAATCGCGCTGGTGGCATTCGCCGCGTCGGCGTCGTTGCTCGGCTTGCTGACCAGTGTTCGCCAAGCCCCTGTCGTCTTGCGATGGGATTCCCAGTATTGGCACAGCCGTCATGGTGTGGGCGCCGATCGAGAATGTGGCCCTTGGCGGGTGCGTGTCTTGCTTGATCTCGGGGGCTTCATGTTGCTGAGGCTCGAGGCTGACGACTCAGCGATCCCGCTCAAGCCTTTGTGGTTGCCGCTTCAGCGACACGGCTTGCGTGCACACTGGCACGACCTTCGCTGCGCCTTGCACCTGCGCAGCGGTGCACACGCTCCTGTAGACCCGCCTCAACTCGCAGACCTGATTTGACCGAGACCACCCCATCGACCGATGCCGACGCGCCGCTGGTCGAGCGTGTCAAACAGGGTGACGTCAAGGCGTTTGAAATGCTTGTCGTCAAGTACCAGCGGCGTATCGAGCGTCTGATTGGTCGCATGGTGCGCGATGTGGATCTGGTTCCCGACATCGCCCAGGAAACCTTCATCCGTGCTTACCGCGCCTTGCCCAAATTCAGGGGAGACAGCGCGTTTTACACATGGCTTTATCGAATTGCCGTGAACACGGCCAAGAAGGCCCTCGGTGAATTGAAGCGGGATCTTTTGGTGACCGAATCTTCTCGCGCATTGCGTGACGACGACGACGAAACTTTCAGGGTCGAGAACGAACCAACGACCGGCGAGACGCCCGAGTCGCTGCTGCAAAGCAAAGAGATTGCGATGACAGTGAACTCTGCGATCGAAGCGCTGTCAGAGGATTTGCGCCAGGCCATCACCCTGCGGGAAATCGAAGGCTTGAGCTACGAAGAAATCGCCGAGTTGATGAACTGTCCCATCGGCACCGTGCGATCGAGAATTTTCAGAGCCCGCGAGGCGATCGCCTTGCGTTTGCGTCCTTTGCTGGGGACGCGTTCGGATGAACGGTGGTGATTGAATGAATACCCAAGTCACAGCACGGGGTGGTGGCCAGCCAGGTGGAGGCGAGCATGTCTGATCAGTCCAATGGCGACGGCGGGGCGCAGATCAACCAGCGACAGGAGTTGTCCGCCGCACTCGATGGCGAGTTGTCTGACGATGCGGTTCGACGCCTTTGCGTCTTGTGGCGCAACGACCCTGAAGTGCGCGAGACGTGGCATGCGTTCAGCCTGATCGGCGATGTGATGCGCTCCGAGGACCTGGCCAGCCCCGCCTCGCGAGATGAGCGTTTTCTGGTCGACTTGCGAGCCCGGTTGGCCGACGAGCCTGTGGTGCTCGCGCCGTCCACGCCCCGAACGCCACAGGCCGGTCCGCTGGACGCAGATGCCGCACCGAGTGTGGGCCAGCGCGCCAGCAAGCGATCGTGGTGGGCCCCGGCAGCTGTGGCAGCGGGTTTTGTGGCGGTCGCAGGCACGCTGGTGGCCGTGTCTGAGGCACCGCAAGAATCCTCAGCGCAGGCTTTGCAACTCGCGGCGGTGGCTCCCACAGCGTCAGCCGTGCAAGCGCCGTCAGCCGTCGTGGTCGCCCGCTCTGAGAACCCGGCCTCATTCCCCGAATCCGTGGCCACAGGCGAGTTGATCCGCAACCCACAGCTTGATGAGTACTTGCTCGCACACAAGCAGTTGGCGGGAAGTTCGGTTCTGGGGGCGCCCTCGGGCTTCCTGCGCAATGCGGCCGTTGAAGTCCCTGCTCGTTGACGCCGTGATGTTGCAGTTTCGCTTGCGCTGCTGGCTGTCGGCACTGGCCTTGTGTGCCGCGGCATCGATGCCGTGCCTGGTTCAAGCCGAGCCAGGCGCGTCCATCGAGCCGCCCGAAGTTCGCCGATGGTTGATGCGCATTCATGACGCAGCCAGCCAACGCAACTTTCAGGGTACTTTTGTGGTTAGCGCTGCCGGGGCGGTCTCCAGCGCGCGCATCTTCCATTTCTTTGAAGGCTCCGATCAGTTCGAGTGGATCGAGCCTCTCGATGGCCAGGTGCGCTATGTCTTGCGCCACAACAACGAGGTTCACACCGTGTGGCCCTCGATGCGCACGGTGCTGGTCGAACAAAGAAATGCAGCCATTTCGTTCCCCTCGCTCTTGGTTGGGCGCGACGACCGCATCTCCGAGGTCTATGACGTGCAAACGCTCAAGCCTGATCGTGCTGCCGGACATGACGCCAACGTGCTGCTGCTCAAGCCCCGTGATGAATATCGCTATGGCTATCGTCTGTGGGCCGAAGCGCACACCGGTCTGCTGTTGCGCGCCGAGGTTTTCGACGAGCGCGGCGAGGTGCTCGAGGTCTCCGCGTTCTCTGATGTGCTGATCGGCGTGCGCTCCCAGCCCGAGCTCGTTTTGCAACCCATGCAAACACCCGCAGGCTACCGCGTCATCAAGCCGCAAATGCAGCCGACCCGACTGGACACCGAGGGTTGGGAGTTGCGCAACCCGGTAAACGGCTTCAGGCCCCTGAGCTGTTTTCGCCGGCCCATGGAGCTGGGTTTGAAAGCGGATGCGACACGGCCCAAGACGTCGGCGCTGCATGCGGTGTTCTCTGATGGCATGACTTACGTGTCGGTGTTCATCGAGCCTTACAGCCAGGACAGGCATTCCCATCCGACGCTCAGCGCGAGTGGTGCAACGCACACCATGACGAGCCGTCGGGGGGATTACTGGCTCACGGTCGTGGGTGACGTTCCCGCCGTCACCCTGAAAGCCTTCACCCAGTCACTCGATCGCAGGAAATAGCCCTGCGACTGCTTTGTATGTTTCGTTTGGCAAGAGGAGTCCATATGCAAGTTCAGCCACACACCGGCACCCGTCAATCTTTCCCTTGCGCGCCGCGTCGATCCCTGTCTGACCGGCTTCAATCGGGTCTGCTCACACTCATCCTGACGGCGTTCGTGGCGCTGGGCTTGGCGCCTGCGGCTGTGCACGCGCAAACCCTGCCAGACTTTTCCACGCTGGTCGAAAACGTCGGGCCGGCGGTGGTCAACATCCGCACCACCGAAAAGGCTCGCTCGCCCCGCAGCAACGGCGGCCCTGAATTTGACGAGGACATGCTGGAGTTCTTCCGCCGCTTCGGCATGCCGATACCCAACCAGCAGCAAAACCCCCGGCGACCTGCGCCACAGCGGCCTCCGCAAGGCGAAGGCGAACCGCAACAGCGTGGCGTGGGCTCGGGATTCATCCTGAGTTCTGACGGCTACGTGATGACCAATGCCCACGTCGTCGAAGGCGCTGAGGAAGTCTTCGTGACGCTCACCGACAAGCGCGAGTTCAAGGCGCGGATCATTGGTGCGGACAAGCGCACCGACGTGGCGCTCGTCAAGATCGATTCCAGTGGGCTGCCCGCTGTCCGGCTGGGTGATGTGAGCCGGCTGAAGGTGGGCGAATGGGTGATTGCCATCGGCTCTCCGTTCGGCCTTGAGAACACCGTGACTGCGGGCATCGTGAGCGCCAAGGCACGCGACACCGGCGATTTCCTGCCCTTCATTCAGACCGATGTCGCGATCAATCCCGGCAACTCGGGCGGCCCGCTGATCAACATGCGCGGCGAGGTGGTGGGCATCAACTCCCAGATCTACAGCCGCTCAGGCGGCTTCATGGGGATTTCGTTTGCCATTCCCATCGATGAAGCCACCCGCGTATCTGATCAGCTCAAGTCCAGTGGCCGTGTGGTGCGCGGGCGCATCGGCGTGCAGATCGATCAGGTGACCAAGGAGGTCGCCGAGTCGATCGGGCTGGGCAAGCCAGTCGGCGCGCTGGTTCGCAGCGTCGAGGCCGGCGGCCCGGCCGACAAGGCGGGTATCGAGGCGGGCGACATCATCACCAAGTTCGATGGCCGCACGATCGACAAAGCCGGCGACTTGCCCCGCATCGTGGGTGGCGTCAAGCCAGGCACCCGCTCCACGGTGCAGGTGTTTCGTCGAGGCAGCAGTCGCGACCTCAGCGTGACCGTGGTGGAACTGGAAGCTGACCGTGTCGCCGCTCAGTCCGACCGTGGTGGTGCGAAGACGCCCGCATCGGTGGGCCCGTTGGGCTTGGCGGTGTCGGACCTCAGTGACGTGCAAAAGCGCGATCTGAAAGTCAAGGGCGGCGTGCGCGTCGAGATGGCCGAAGGCGCTGCGGCGCGGGCGGGCATTCGTGAGGGTGACGTGGTCTTGTCGCTCGACAACACCGAAATCACCGGCGCCAAGCAGTTTGAATCCGTGGTCGGCAAGCTCGACAAGGACAAGCAGGTCACCGCACTGATCAAGCGCGGCGACTGGGTCAACTACATCGTGATTCGACCCCAGCGCTGAAATCCACCTCGCCTCAGCGAAGGCAAAGCCCCAGACTGAAATCCTGTGCACAAGATGTGAGCAACTTCAGGTGCGGAGACGCTCGAGCGGTGCGCACCGGGCCCAGCAGGGGTTTTGCGGTGGGGGCTTTTCGATACAATCAAATCCCAACAAGCAGTTGCCAAACGTTTTTGTTGGAAGGCGCGTCAATCGTTCGACGTGCCTTTTTTTTAGCCCCAACGCCCCACGCGAATCGCCACCGCGTTGTATCCGAAGAGCATTCGCCACAGCGGCATCGCCGCTGAGTCTTTGGTGAGATGGCTCACTGAAAAAGCACGGCAGTCCATGGAACACATTCGAAACTTTTCCATCATCGCGCACATCGATCACGGCAAGTCGACGCTGGCGGATCGACTGATACAGCGCTGCGGCGGTTTGAGCGATCGCGAGATGGAAGCGCAGGTGCTTGACTCGATGGACATCGAGCGAGAGCGCGGCATCACCATCAAGGCGCAAACCGCGGCGCTGACCTATCGGGCGCGTGACGGGCAGGACTACTACCTCAACCTGATCGACACGCCAGGTCACGTCGACTTCTCTTACGAGGTGAGCCGTTCACTGTCGGCGTGCGAGGGCGCGCTGCTGGTGGTCGATGCCAGCCAGGGCGTCGAGGCGCAGACGGTGGCCAACTGCTACACAGCGCTCGAACTCGGCGTTGATGTGGTGCCGGTGCTCAACAAGATGGACCTGCCGCAGGCCGATCCCGAGCGGGCCAAGGAAGAAATCGAAGACGTCATCGGCATCGATGCCAGTGATGCCATTCCCTGCAGCGCCAAGACGGGCCTGGGCATCGACGACATCCTAGAGGCCGTCATCGCGCGCATCCCGCCGCCCAAGGGTCAGCCCGAGGCGCCCCTGCGCGCCATGATTGTCGATTCGTGGTTCGACAACTATGTGGGCGTGGTGATGCTCGTGCGTGTGGTCGACGGCGAGTTGCGCCGCGCAGAGCGCTTCAAGATGATGGCCACCAACACGGTGTACGCCGCAGAAAGTCTGGGCGTGTTCACGCCGAAATCGATGCCGCGCGATGTGCTGCGTGCCGGCGAGGTGGGTTTCGTCATCGCCGGCATCAAGGAACTGCAGGCGGCCAAGGTCGGCGACACCATCACGATCGAGAAGAAGCTGCCCAACAACCGTGGCCCGGCTGCCGAAGCATTGCCGGGCTTCAAGGAAATCCAGCCCCAGGTTTTCGCCGGCCTGTACCCGACCGAAGCCAGCGAGTACGACCAGCTTCGCGACGCGCTCGAAAAACTCAAGCTCAACGATTCGTCGCTGCGCTACGAGCCCGAGGTGAGCCAGGCGCTCGGGTTCGGCTTTCGGTGTGGATTTCTCGGCCTGCTGCACATGGAGATCGTGCAGGAGCGACTCGAGCGTGAGTTTGACCAAGACCTCATCACCACCGCGCCCAGCGTGGTCTATCAGGTCGAACTGGGCAATCAGGAGGTGATCCAGGTCGACAACCCGTCCAAGATGCCCGACCTCGGACGCATCGCCGAGATCCGCGAGCCCATCGTCACCGTGCACCTTTACATGCCGCAGGACTACGTGGGCCCGGTCATGACGCTGGCCAATCAGAAGCGTGGCAACCAGCTCAACATGGCCTATCACGGCCGTCAGGTGATGCTGACCTACGAAATGCCGCTGGCCGAAATCGTGCTGGACTTCTTCGACAAGCTCAAGAGCGTGTCGCGCGGCTATGCGTCGATGGACTACGAGTTCAAGGAATACCGGGCCTCCGACGTGGTCAAGGTCGACATCTTGCTCAACGGCGACAAGGTCGACGCGCTGTCCATCATCGTGCACCGCGCCCAAAGCCAGTTCCGCAGCCGGGCCGTGGTGGCCAAGATGCGTGAGCTGATTTCTCGCCAGCAGTACGACGTTGCCATCCAGGCCGCCATCGGGGCCAACATCATTGCGCGTGAGACAATCAAAGCGCTCCGAAAGAACGTGATCGCCAAGTGCTACGGCGGTGACGTATCGCGCAAACGCAAGCTGCTTGACAAGCAGAAAGCGGGCAAAAAGCGCATGAAGCAGATCGGTTCCGTGGAAGTGCCGCAAGAGGCCTTCCTCGCCATTCTCCAAGT
>CAMCNE010000013.1 GCA_945875935.1 Bordetella parapertussis | reverse complement strand
GTGACCGTGCGCGCGCGCGTCGGCCCCACCGAAGCCACCCGGCTGGTCACCGCCAGCGGCCTCGATTCGCGCCAGCTGGCCGCGCAACTGGCGCGCGACAGCGAGGTCGAGTACGCCGTGCCCGACGAGCGCCGGCATCTGCTCGCCGCGCCCAACGACCCGCGCTACGCCGACGGGCAGACCAGTGCCGGCCCCGCCGTGGGGCAGTGGTACTTGCGCGCCCCGCAAGGCGAGGTGCTCGCATCGATCAACGTCGAAGCCGCCTGGGCCGCGGTCAGTGGCAGCTCGCGCAATGTGGTGGTGGCCGTGCTGGACACCGGCGTGCGCTTTGACCACCCCGACCTGAAGCGCTTCACCGACGGTGGCAGCCTGCTCAACGGCTACGACTTCGTCACCAACGAATTCATCGGCAACGACGGCACGGCAGGCCGCGACGACGATCCCTCCGACCCCGGCGATTGGCTCACCGCCGAGGATCTGGCCAGCGATGCCGCCAGGGCCATCGGCTGCACGTTGGCAAGCGGAGCGGCCTTGGGCGACAGTTCGTGGCACGGCACCCAAACCGCAGGCCTGGTCGGCGCCACCACCCAGAACGCGCGCGGCATGGCCGGCGTGGGCGGCGCAGACCGCCGCATCCGCGTTTTGCCGGTGCGGGTGCTGGGCAAATGCGGCGGCTTCGACTCGGATGTCATTCCCGCCATGCGCTGGGCGGCCGGCCTGAACGTGCCCGGCGTGCCCGACAACCCGAACCCGGCGCGTGTCATCAACCTCAGTTTGGGCGGTGTGGGCGCGTGCTCGGCCGCTTATGCGGACGCGATACGCGAGATCAACCGGGCGGGTGTGGTCGTGGTGGCTGCCGCAGGCAACACCAACGGGGGCGAGGTCAACACGCCAGCCAACTGCACCGGCGTGATCGGCGTGGCCGGCTTGCGGCATCTGGGCACCAAGGTGGGCTTTTCCGATCTCGGCCCCGAGATCGCGATCAGCGCGCCGGCGGGCAACTGCGTCAACGTGGGTGGCGTGTGCCTGTACCCGCTGTTGACCACCACCAACAGCGGCACCACCACACCGGTGAGTGCCGACGAGAGCTACACCGAAGACGGCGACAACGCGACCGCGGGCACCAGCTTCTCATCGCCGCTGGTGGCCGGCACGGCGGCCTTGATGCTGGTGGCGAAGTCGTCCCTGAGTCCCGACGAGGTGCGCCAGCTGTTGCAGAAGTCGGCGCGCACTTTCCCCACCAGTGGCGACCCCAATGCCGTGGGCACCTGCCCGGCGACGGACTCCGGCGGCGATGCTGAACAAAGCTGCTACTGCACCACCTCGACCTGCGGGGCCGGCATGCTGGACGCAGGGGCCGCCGTGGCGCTGGCTCAAGCCACCGAGCCGGCCAGCGAGTCGATGGCCGGCTCGCTGGGCTGGGGTTGGCTGCTGGGTCTGGCTGTGGCGGTGTTCGCCGTGTCACGCAGCCACCGCGAGGCCTGAGCGTGGTGCGCCGCCGACCGGGCGGCTACGGTGCGTCGCAACTCACGAAGCCCTTGCCCGCGGTGCCTTCAGGCAGCGCCTCAAGGGCTGTGGCCTCGGTCGGTGTGGCTTCATCCACCCGCAAATGAGTCACCTCTGAGGTCGGTGAGATCTCGACCACCCGCCCGGTTCGCACGCCGCGCGCTGCCAATGGCTCCAGCGCTGCCTTGGCTGCGGCGAGGCTGTCGAATTGGCCGATCGACAGGGTCTCGTCGGTGCCGCTGGCGGACTTCACGATCTCGACGGCGATGTCCAGGCGCTTGAGCTCGGCGATCTTTTTCAGCTGCGCTTCATGGGGTGCTGCGCGGCCCACCGCGATGATCCACTGGCCCGGGGTTTCGGTGCTGAGCCGGCTGAAGCGACCGGCCAGCGCGCTGGCCGCCGGACTGGCTGCGAGCGCGGCCTCAGCGGCGCTCAGTTGTGCCGCATCGAAGGGACCGGCCTCAAGGCAGCGAGTGACGGGCTTGGGCCGTGGCGGCTCTTGCGCGGGCAGCACACGCACGGAGTCGGGTCGCACCTGCCGAGCCAGCCGCTGCGTGTCGCGATCGTCAGACGCGCGCACACCCACCACGCTGTCAAGCCAGCCCTGGGTCCACGCAAAGAAGGTGGCATTGGCCAGTAACAGGAGCACCACCAAGGCCCTCAACATGCGACTTCTCCTGTGGCGCTTGCCACGCGCACGCTCACTTCACCCGAGATCACTTCGCGCAAACCGTCTGCCGTGATCAGCCGCAGCGCGCCGTTGGCGGCCACGCCATCGGCCACCCCGCTGAGGCCGGCTTCGGCCGCCGCCACACCCGCCTCACCGCCGACACCGACACCCGCGATGACCGTACGCCCGCGCAACACGTCGCGCGCGGCAAAACGTTCGGCAAAGCCGGCCAGCCCGTTGCGTGAAAACTGCAAAAGCGCTTCAACCAGCGGCAAGGCCACACGCGCCAGCACCGCCGGCGCCGTGGCGCTGGCATCGATTTCTTGCACACAGGCAAAGCCGCTCGAGGCCTGCGCCTCGTCAAGGCTCATCGGCAGCACATTGAGCCCGACGCCCACCACCGCCAGCTTGAGTGCGCCGGCGGACACCGTTTCGATCAGCAGGCCGCCCAGTTTGCGACCCTCACCCGCAGCACCTGCCGGCGGCATCAGCCACAGGTCGTTGGGCCATTTGATGCCTATCCATGGACGCGTGGGGCTGGCGCCGGTCGCATCGCGAGCGCCGGCGGGGTCGAGTGCTTCGGCCAGTGCCACGCCCACCGCCAGCGAGAAGCCCGACCAGTCGGCCGGCGCCAGCGGGATCGCCAGCGAAAACGTCAGCGAGGCCCCTGGCTGCGATTGCCATGAGCGACCTTGCCGGCCGCGGCCGTGCGTTTGTTGTTCGGCCACCAGCAGGCAGGGCTGGTAGTCGGCATTGCGGCGGCCAAAGGCCTTGCCTTCGGGAAGGCGGCGCAGGCCGTCCATGTCGAAGTCGCTCGACAGCCGGCTGGGCACGCGCGCGCGCTCAAGCAGCGCGGTGTTGGTCGAGGCGATCTTCGACACCACCTCGACCGCCAGGTTGGGCATCACCTGCGACAGCTGCAGATGCAGCCGCTCGACGCCCCAGTCCAGACCGTGCTCGCCGGGCGAGCTCATCGCTTCTTCGGCCCGAGCATCGTGCCGCGGCAGCTCGCAGCACCGCAGCGGCAGGCGTACTGCTTTTTCAACTGGGCCGTCTGGCGCTCGTCGAGGATCAGGCCGTAGTCGTAGAAGAGTTCGTCGCCGGCGTCCAGAGGATGCAAGGCGCGGATGAACACGCGGCCGTCGACCTCATCGGCGATGCAGTTGGGCTCGCACGCATGGTTGATCCAGCGCGAGCTGTTGCCGCCGTGCTTGGCGTCGATCACATGGCCGCCCTCGAGGCTGAAGTAGAAGGTGTGGTTGGGGTCTTGCGGATCGTGCGGGTGCCTGCGCAAGGCCTCGGGCCAGTCGATGACTTCGCCGGTGTATTCGATGATCAGCTCGCCGGCTTCGATGGGCGCCACCGCAAACACGCCACGGCCGTGTACCGAGCTGCGCCGCACCTGGATTCGACGTCCCGTCGAAGTGCGGGGGGGCTTGAGCGGGGCCACTTGCGTCATCGGCGTCTTTGGGTACATTGAATTGGTGGGCGCGCATGTGTGCGTGCGTGCCCGGGCGTGCGTGTGTGCGCGCGAGACCCACGAATTGTAGAGACGCGTGCAGCCTGCCATGTGGCCGCACGACCTTCATCGAGACTTTGCAGCAAAGACAACATGACCAAGACCCTGATCATTGCCGAGAAGCCCAGCGTGGCCCAGGACATCGTGCGTGCGCTCACGCCCGTGGCCGGCAAGTTCGACAAGCAAGCAGACCATTTCGAAAACGATCGCTACGTCGTCACCTCTGCCGTGGGTCACCTGGTGGAGATCAAGGCGCCGGAAGAGTTCGACGTCAAGCGCGGCAAGTGGAGCTTTGCGCACCTGCCGGTGGTGCCGCCGTACTTTGATCTGGCGCCCATCGACAAGGCCAAGGCTCGGCTGGCTGCGGTGGTCAAGCTGGTCAAGCGCAAGGACGTCAGCGCACTGATCAACGCGTGTGACGCGGGCCGCGAAGGCGAGCTGATCTTTCGGCTGATCGTGCAGTACGCCGGCGTCAACGAAAAGAAGACCGTCGCCCCCAAGCCGATCCAGCGGCTGTGGCTGCAGAGCATGACGCCGCAGGCGATCCGCGACGGCTTCGACAAGCTGCGCGGCGAGCCCGAGATGCAAGGCCTGTCCGACGCCGCACGCAGCCGCAGCGAAGCCGACTGGCTGGTCGGCATCAACGGCACGCGTGCCATGACGGCGTTCAACTCGCGCGACGGCGGCTTCTTCCTGACCACCGTGGGCCGGGTGCAGACCCCCACACTGAGCGTGGTGGTCGAGCGCGAGGAAAAGATCCGCAAGCACGTGTCCCGACCGTATTGGGAGATCAAGGCCACGTTCGCTGCCACTGCGGGTGAATATGAAGGCAAGTGGTTCGACACTGCCTGGAAGAAGAACCCCGACGACGCCGAGCTGCGCGCCGACCGCCTCTGGAACGAGGCCGATGCGCAGACCATCGCCCAAGCCGTGCGCGGCCAGCCGGCCAGCGTCACCGAAGAAGCCAAGCCCAGCTCGCAAAGCGCGCCCGCGTTGTACGACCTGACCAGCTTGCAGCGCGAGGCCAATTCGCGCTTCGGCTTCAGCGCCAAGACCACCCTGAGCATTGCGCAGGCGCTGTACGAAAAGCACAAGGTGCTGACCTACCCGCGTACCGACAGCAAGGCGCTGCCCGAGGACTATCTGCCGGTGGTCAAGGAAACCATGGCGATGCTGGCCGATGAAGACCTGCCGGGTCCGCTGCGGCCGTTGTCGGGCCACGCCCGCAAGGCGCTCAACGACGGCATGGTCAAGCCCAACAAGCGCATCTTCGACAACGCCAAGGTGTCGGACCACTTCGCCATCATCCCGACGCTGCAGGCACCCAAGAGCCTCACCGAGATCGAGGCCAAGCTCTACGACATGGTGGTCAAGCGCTTTCTGGCGGTGTTCTATCCACCGGCCGAGTTCATGGTCACCACCCGCATCTCGAGCGTCGAGGCGGCGGGCAAGAAATTCAGCTTCCAGACCAACGGCAAGGTGATGGTCAAGCCGGGCTGGCTGGCGGTGTACGGCCGTGAGGCGCAGGAAGACGACGCCAACCTGGTGGCGGTGCAGCCCGGCGAGCTGGTGCACACCGAGAGCGTCGACGTCAACGCGCTCAAGACCAAGCCGCCGGCGCGCTATACCGAGGCCACGCTGCTCAGCGCCATGGAAGGTGCGGGCAAGCTGATCGAAGACGACGAGCTGCGCGAGGCGATGGCCGAAAAGGGCCTGGGCACGCCAGCCACCCGCGCGCAAACCATCGAAGGGCTGATCCTCGAGAAGTACATGGTGCGCGAGGGCCGTGAGCTGATCCCCACGGCCAAGGCCTTCCAGCTGATGACGCTGCTGCGCGGTCTGCAGGTTGAAGAGCTCACCAAGCCCGAGCTCACCGGCAACTGGGAGTTCCAGCTCGCCGAAATGGAAAAAGGCAAGTTGAGCCGCGAGACCTTCATGGCCGGCATCGCCGCCATGACCGAGCGCGTGGTGGCCAAGGCCAAGGAATACGACCGCGACACCATTCCCGGCGACTACGCCACGCTGGCCGTGGCTTGCCCCAACTGCGGCGGCGTCATCAAGGAAAACTACCGCCGCTACACCTGCATCGGCAAGGACGCCGCCGCACCGGTTGACGCCGCCGAGCCGCACGGCTGCGGCTTCAGCATCGGCAAGATCCCCGGCAGCCGCAGCTTCGAGCTGAGCGAGGTTGAGGCCTTCATCGCCGACAAGAAGATCGGCCCGCTCGAGGGCTTTCGCTCGAAGGCCGGCTGGCCGTTCACCGCCGAGCTCAAGCTGGTGTTCGACGACGAGATCAAGAACTGGAAGCTCGAGTTCGACTTTGGCGAAGACGCCAAGGGCGAAGCTGGCGAGCCTGTCGATTTCTCGGAGCAGGAATCGCTCGGGCGCTGCCCGAAAGACCAGGGTCAGGTGTTCGAGCACGGCACCAGCTATGTGTGCGAGCACAGCGTGGGCGACAAGGTCAGCTGCGATTTCAAGAGCGGCAAGATCATCTTGCAGCAGCCCGTGCCACGCGAGCAGATGACCAAGCTGCTGCAAACCGGCAAGACCGACCTGCTCGAGAACTTCGTGTCCAACAAGACCCGGCGCAAGTTCAAGGCCCGCCTGGCTTTCGACGCCAAGGAAGGCAAGGTCAGCTTCGAGTTCGAGCCGCGTCCGGTGAAGGCTCCAGCGGCGAAGAAGGCGGCCGCCAAGAAAGCGCCGGCGGCATAGGCCGCTGCCAGCCGATCCGAACTTCAGCGGGTTTGCTGCACGCAGACATCTGACTTACGATTTGCCAATTCGTAAGGAGTCGACCATGTCCGAATCCACCATCACCACCAAAGGCCAGACCACGGTGCCCCGGCAGGTACGCGAGCAGTTGGGCGCCGGCCCGGGCACGCGGCTGGTATGGCACGTGATGCCGGGCGGCGGTCTGCTCGTCAGGGCCAAGACCCACTCGGTGCTTGATCTGGCGGGCAGCCTGAAGTCGCCCAAGAAAAAGCCCGTGGCCGTCGAAGACATGAACCCCTGGCGCTGATGGGCTGAGCCCGGCATGGCCTCGCTCGACACCAATGTGTTGGTGCGGTTTCTGGTGCGTGATGACGCGGATCAGGCTGCTGCCGCCACCAGCCTGATCCGCAGCGCGGTTCGCAAGGGCGAGCCGCTGTTCGTGCCGGTCACCGTGTTGCTTGAGCTCGAGTGGGTGCTGCGTTCAGCGTTTGGCTTTGACAAGCCTGCCGTGCTGCAAGCCCTGTTCGGCCTGCTCGGGTCGTTCGAGCTGGCCTTCGAGTCCGAGGGCGCCATCGAAATGGCGCTGGCTCAGTACGGGCGCAGCGCCGCCGATTTTTCCGATTGCCTTCACGTTGCGCTGGCCCAGCGGGCCAACCAGTCGCCGCGTTGGACTTTCGACAAGGCCGCCGCGAGGCTTGATGGTGCGAAGTTGCTGGCCTGACGGATGCCCTCCGGGCGCTGCTCACAAGATGCCGCCACCCCGTTTTTCCGTTGACAAAGTCGTACGAATTAACGTACGCTTTCGCCATTCAGGAGTCACAGCATGACCACACTCACCGCCAGCGAAGCACGCGCCAGCCTGTATCGGCTGATCGACCAGACGGCCGAGTCGCACCAGCCCATCCACATCGCCGGCAAGCGCAGCAGCGCGGTGCTGCTGTCGGCTGAGGACTGGCAGGCCATTCAGGAGACTCTGTATCTGTTGTCGGTGCCCGGCATGCGCGAGTCGATCAAGAAGGGCATGGCCGAGCCGCTGGCCAAGAGCGCGAAGGAACTGAACTGGTGAGCTGGGTCGTGGTGTTTGCGAAGCAAGCCGTGAAGGATGCTTCCAAGCTGGCCGCCGCCGGCCTCAAGCCCAAGGCGCAGGCGTTGCTCGACGTGCTTGGCCAAGACCCTTTTCGCAACCCCCCGCCATTCGAGAAACTGGTCGGTGACCTCGAAGGCGCCTACTCCCGACGCATCAACATCCAGCACCGTTTGGTTTACGAGGTGTTCAAGGCCGAGAGCACGGTGCGCGTGCTGAGGATGTGGACCCATTACGAGTGAGCCCCGGTGACTCGACAACGCCAGAGGCGTCAGGCCGACACCCCCAACATCGAACGCCCCACCGCCTCGGCCACCTCGATGCCGTCGACGCCGGCCGACATGATCCCGCCGGCGTAGCCCGCGCCTTCGCCGGCCGGGTACAGGCCGCGCACGTTGAGGCTTTGCCAGTCGCGCCCACGGGTGATGCGCAGCGGCGATGAGGTGCGGGTTTCGACGCCGGTGAGCACCGCGTCGGGCATGTTGAAGCCCTTGATCTGCCGCTCGAAGGCGGGCAGCGCCTCTCGGATCGCGTCGATGGCGTAAAGCGGCAAGCTGGCGTGCTCGCGTTGTCCCAGATCGGTCAGGTGCACGCCCGGCTTGTACGACGGCTCGACCGCACCGAGCACGGCCGAGGCCTGGCCGCGGATGAAGTCGCCCACCAGCTGGCCTGGCGCCATGTAAGCACCGCCACCCAGTTCGAACGCGCGTGATTCCCAGTGGCGCTGAAAGGCCATGCCGTCGAGCGGGCTGACCGGGCCTTCGGCGAGGCCATCCTGTCGGTAATCCTGCGGGTTGATGCCCACCACGATGCCGGCGTTGGCGTTGCGCTCGTTGCGTGAGTACTGGCTCATGCCGTTGGTGACGACGCGGTTTTCTTCGGACGTGGCGGCCACCACGGTGCCGCCGGGGCACATGCAAAAGCTGTAGACCGAGCGGCCGTTGCTCGCGTGGTGCACCAGCTTGTAGTCGGCCGCACCGAGCAGCGGGTGGCCGGCTGACGGGCCGTAGCGTGCGCGGTCGATGACGCCTTGGGGGTGCTCGATGCGAAAGCCGATCGAAAACGGCTTGGCCTCCATGAACACGCCGCGCTCGTGCAGCATGGTGAAGGTGTCGCGCGCGCTGTGGCCGAGTGCCAGCACGACGTGGTCGGCGCTGATGTGCTCGCCGGTGGCCAGCGTCACACCGCGGATGCCGCCAGCTTCAATCAGCACATCGGCCACGCGCTGCTGGAAGCGGATTTCGCCGCCGAGGGATTCGATCTCGGCGCGCATCTTCTCGACCATGCCCACCAGCCGGAAGGTGCCGATGTGCGGCTTGGCGACGTAGAGAATTTCCTCGGGTGCGCCGGCCTTGACGAATTCGGTGAGCACCTTGCGCGTGAGGTGGCGCGGGTCGCTGATCTGGCTCCACAGCTTGCCGTCGCTGAAGGTGCCCGCGCCGCCCTCGCCGAACTGCACGTTGGACTCGGGTTGGAGCACGCCCTGACGCCACAGCCCCCAGGTGTCTTTCGTGCGTTCGCGCACTTCCTTGCCGCGCTCGAGCACGAGCGGCCGCAGACCCATTTGCGCCAGCACCAGCGCGGCAAACAGCCCGCATGGCCCGAAGCCCACCACCAGCGGGCGGCCGCGCTCGCTGGCGCGCCAGTCGGCCGGCACGTGGCCGACGAAGCGGTAGTGCGTGTCGGGCGAGGGCTTGATGTGCGCATCGCCGGCATGGCGCTCCAGCACCGCCGCCTCGTCGTCGACCTCGCAGTCGACGGTGTAGATCAGCGTGATGGCGGTCTTCTTGCGCGCGTCGTGGCTGCGCTTGAAAACGGTGAACGAGCGCAGCGCGGCACTGTCCACGCCCAGCCGCGCCAGCAGCGCTGCACGCAAGGCGGCTTCGGGGTGGTCGAGCGGCAGGCCGAGATCGGTGATTCGGATCATGGACACATCAGGGGTCAGGTGGCCGTGTGCCGCAAGCCACGCGACAGCAGCTTTTCTTCGGCCAGCGCCAGCGGCTCGGGCAAGCCTGAGAGCACCAGGGTGTCGCCTGCGGCGAGCACCACCTCATCGTCGGGTTGGCTTGCCGCGCCCGAGGCCCGCCGCACCGACGCCACCGTGACGCCGACCGCGTGCAACGCCTGTGCGGCCACCGTCTGGCCCACGCAAGCGCAGCCCGCTGTCAGCGTCACGCTGTGCAGGCGCACGCTGCCCAGTTCGTCCGCGGTGTCGTCATCGGCGCCGTGGAAGTAGCCGCGCAGCAAGCCATAGCGCGCATCGCGCTGCTCCTGCACCACGCGGATCACCCGTCGCATCGGCACGCCCACCAGCGCCAGCGCGTGGCTGGCCAGCATCAACGAGCCCTCGATGGCTTCGGGCACGACTTCGGTGGCACCGGCGGCACGCAGCCGCTCGAGGTCGCTGTCGTCGATGGTGCGCACGATCACCGGCACCCGGGGCGCATGTTCTTGCACCAGACGCAGGATCTTCAGCGCCGACTGTGTGTCGTGGTAACTCACCACCACCGCATTGGCCCGCGCCAGGCCGGCGGCCATCAGGCTTTGCAGCCGGGCAGCATCGCCGAACACCACGCTCTGGCCGGCGGCCGCCGCCTTGCGAACGCGGTCGGGGTCCAGATCAAGCGCCATGTAGGGAATGTGCTCGGCCTCGAGGATGCGCGAGAGGTTCTGCCCGCTGCGGCCGTAGCCCGCGATGATCACGTGAGCTTCGGTGTTGATCGCTCGTTTGGCGATGCTGGTCATGGCCACCGACTGCATCAGCCAGTCGATCGGAATCAGCCGCATCACCAGCCGATCGCTGTAGGCGATCAGCAGCGGCGTGGCCATCATGCTCAGCACCATGCTGGCCAGCACCGGGCTGAACCAGCGCGGGTCGATGAGGTGCTCCTGCGCGCCCAGGGTCAGCAAGACGAAGCTGAACTCACCGGCCTGCGCCAGATACAGACCGGTGCGCAAGGCAACGCCCGGTGCCGTGCCGAACACCCGTGCCAGCAGGGCCACCAGTGCGAACTTGACCAGCACCGGCAGCAAGGTCAGCAGCAGCACCAGCAGCCACTGGTCGACCACTGGCCGCCAGTCGAGCTTCATGCCGATGGTGATGAAAAACAGGCCCAGCAGCACATCGTGGAAGGGGCGGATGTCGGTCTCGACCTGATGCTTGTATTCGGTCTCGGCGATCAGCATGCCGGCGATGAAGGCGCCCAGCGCCAGCGACAGCCCGAAGTGCTCGGTCAGCCAGGCCAGCCCCAGCGTGACCAGCAGCAAGTTGAGGATGAACAGCTCTTCGCTCTTGCGCCGCGCCACCATCGTGAGCCACCAGCGCATGAGTTTTTGGCCGCCGGCCAGCAAGAGGGTCAGCAGTACGGCCGCCTTGATCGCTGCCCAGCCCAGCTCAACGGCCAGATCGGTGCCGCTTGAATCGAGCGCCGGAATCAGCACCAGCAGCGGCACCACCGCCAGATCCTGAAACAGCAGCACGCCCATCACGCGGCGGCCGTGTTCGCTTTCGAGCTCGAGCCGGTCGGCCATCAGCTTGACCACGATGGCCGTGCTCGACATCGCCATCGCAGACGCCAGCACGACCGCACCTTGCCATGACAGCTGCCACGGATGATCGGTGAACGAATACAGCCAGGCCAGCAGGAAGTGGCCGCCCAGCGTGCCAGCGATGGTGAGCAGCACCTGCGCCAGACCGAGCCCGAACACCAGCTTGCGCATGCTGCGCAGCTTGGGCAGGTTGAATTCGAGACCGATGACGAACATCAGGAAGACGACGCCAAACTCAGCCAGATAGCGCACCCCGGCCGAATCCTTGGCCAGCGCGGTGGCGTTGGGGCCGATGATCACGCCGACGGCGAGGTAGCCGAGCACCGGCGGCAGCTTGGCGAGCCGGCACAGCACCACACCGGCGACGGCCGCCACGAGGTAGAGCAAGGTCAACTCGAAGGTGGATGCCATCGGCGCGGTGATTTATCGCAGTGTGGTGGGCAAGGGGCTGGCGAAGTGGTTTTGCAAGCGGCATGCCTTCACCGAGGTGGCGTGCCTAGAATGCGTCTCCCCCGTGGTTGGATCCTAATGGACACCTCCGAACGCCCGCTGATTTCTGCCACCGCAGGCGCTTCGTCGCAGTGCGCCGTGTTCGACGCCCAGCGCGCCTTGCAACTGGCGTGCGACACCTTCGACATCGAAGCGCGCGCCCTGATCGGACTGAAATCTCGCCAAGGCGAGGCCTTCGCCCGCGCTGCCGAAGCGATGCTGCGCTGCGCCGGCCGGGTGGTGGTGATGGGCATGGGCAAGAGCGGCCATGTGGGTCGCAAGATCGCCGCCACGCTGGCGTCCACCGGCACGCCGGCGATGTTTGTGCATCCGGCCGAAGCCAGTCATGGCGACCTGGGCATGGTCACGCCTGCCGATGTGGTGCTGGCGATTTCCAATTCCGGCGAAAGCGACGAGATTGCGGCACTGCTGCCGGCCCTCAAGCGGCTGGGCGTGACGCTGATCAGCATGACGGGCCGCGCTGACTCATCGCTGGCGCGCCACGCCAATGTGTCGCTCGACAGCGGCGTCGATCAAGAGGCCTGCCCGCTCAACCTCGCGCCCACGGCGAGCACCACGGCGCAGATGGCGCTCGGCGATGCGCTCGCAGTCGCGCTGCTCGACGCGCGCGGTTTTCGCGAAGCCGACTTTGCGCTGTCGCACCCCGGCGGCAGTCTGGGGCGCAAGCTGCTGATCCACGTGCGAGACCTGATGGTCTCGGGCGATGCAGTGCCCCACGTGGCGCCCGATGCGATGTTGGGTGCCTTGCTGGCCGAGATGACCGGCAAGGGACTGGGTTTCGCGGCAGTCACAGACGCTCAGCAGCAGGTGCTGGGCATCTTCACCGACGGCGACTTGCGTCGGTTGATCGAGCGCGGAGAGGACTTGCGCTCGCTCAGGGCCGCCAGCGTGATGCACGCCAGCCCCAAGCTGATCCGCGACGACGCGCTGGCCGTGGACGCCGCCGGCCTGATGGAGCAGCACCGCGTGACCAGCGTGCTGGTCGTTAATGCCGATGGCCGCCTCGTGGGCGCGCTGAACTTCAACCAGTTGATGCGCGCCAAGGTGCTCTGATGACACCGATCGCGCCTCGACCCCTGACCCCGGTGCTCGCCTTCGAGCCCGAACTGCTGCTGATGGCGCAGGGCATCAAGGCGGCCATCTTCGATGTCGATGGCGTGCTCACCGACGGCAGCCTGTACATCGGTGAGCACGGCGAAGCCTTCAAGGCGTTCAACAGTCTGGATGGTCACGGGCTCAAGCTGCTCACGCTGGGCGGCATCACGCCGGTGGTGATCACCGGCCGCGATTCGCCTGCGGTGCGACGTCGCATCGCCGATCTCGGCATCGCCCACGCCATCTACGGCGTGCACGACAAGCTCGCGGCCGCTGACGCGGTGATGCGCAGTCTGCAACTTGGCTGGGGCGAGCTCGCAGCGATGGGCGACGACTGGCCTGATTTGCCGCTGATGACGCGAGCTGCATTTGCCTGTGCTCCGCCCAATGCCCATATCGAGGTTCGGGCTGCGGCACATCACGTCACCCAGGCCGCCGGCGGCGCCGGGGCGGCGCGTGAATGCTGCGATGTGCTGCTCACCGCAGCTGGCCGCTACGCGGCGCTTTTGCAAGGCCACCTCACCACGCTCGACAGTGCATCAGGAGAGCGGCGTTGAACGCGGCCAACGAAGCCGCCTTGCGGCCTGTCGAGGAGCGCGTTGCGGTGCGCCGCTTGTTGTTGCCCTGGTATCGCCGCGTCGTCGATGCGGTGTCGCACTACCTGCCGCTCGTGCTGATGGCGCTGCTGGCGCTGGGCACGTGGAGCTTGGTGAAGAACACGCCGGTGTCGCAGGATGAAAAGCCAGCCGTCGCCCCGAGCCATGTGCCTGACTACACCATGCAGAAGTTCACCGCGCAGCGCTTTGCCAAGGATGGCGCGCTGTCGTTGGAGATGGAAGGCGACACCCTGCGCCACTATCCGGACACCGACACGCTCGAGATCGACAACGCACGCATCCGCTCGATCACGCCCGATGGCCGGGTGACGCGGGCGTCGGCCGACATGGCGGTGTCCAACGGTGATGGATCGGAAGTGCAGTTGACCGGCAATGCCCACGTGCTGCGTGAGGGCTACAGCCGCAACGGCGTCAAGGAGGCGGCCGTCAACTTTCGCGGCGAATTCCTGCATGCTTTCCTGAGGACCGAGCGCGTCAGCTCGCACCTGCCGGTGACCATCACAAGGGACACCGCACAGATTCGCGGCGACTCGATGGACTACGACAACCTCACACGCGAGGCGCGGTTCAAGGGGCGCGTGCGTGCCGTTTTTGCCCAAGCCGGTGCGGCGACCCAAAGCGCTGCGCCGGCATCTGCAAACCGGTGAGCCGGGTTTGTCGGCAAGCCCATCGAAGGCCCCCGCTTTGAGCGCACCGCTGGTGTTCATCACCGGGGCGTCCAGTGGCATCGGGCAGGCGCTGGCCGAGCGTTTCCTGCAGGCCGGCTACCGCCTGGCTCTGGTGGCCCGCCGAGGGCCTGAGATGACGGCTTGGGCGCAAGCGCGAGGCCTTGATGGTCAGCGTTGCACGGTCTACGAGGCTGATGTGCGTGACATCGAAAGCATCACCGGCGCGGGTCGCCTGTGCATGGCGGCGCAGGGCTTGCCCGATGTGGTGATTGCCAATGCCGGCATCAGTGTGGGCTTTGACACTGCCGAGCTCGAGGATCTCGAAGTCCTGAGTGACACCTACCAGACCAACCTGATCGGGCTCGTGGCGACATTCCAGCCCTTCTTGCAAGGTCTGCGCGAGCGCCGCAGCGGCACGCTGGTGGGCATCGCCAGTGTGGCTGGCGTGCGTGGCCTGCCCGGCCACGGCGCCTACTGCTCAAGCAAGGCCGCGGTACTCAGTTATTGCGAAAGCCTGCGCGGCGAATGCCGTGCGTTCGGGGTCAAGGTGGTGACCATCAGCCCGGGCTTCATCGACACGCCGCTCACGCGAGACAACGACTACCCGATGCCTTTTCTCATGTCGCCCGAGGCCTTTGCCGATCGGGCGTTTCACGCCATACGGCGCGGCTCAAGCCACCGGGTGATTCCGTGGCAGATGGCCATCGTTGCCAAGTTGCTCAGGGCTTTGCCAGACACGCTGTTCGACCGAGCGTTCCATGGGCGAGGGCGCAAGCGTCGCCGCTCGGAGCCGTCGTCAGGCGGCAGCACGGTCCACAAATGAAAACGGCTGCACGTGAAGTGCAGCCGTTGGGATCAGCAGGGTCGGCTCATTGGGCCGACCGCGCTGATCACAGCAGATATCGCTGATCAGTAGCCGCCGCCGCCGGAGCGGCCACCGCCACCACCGCTGTAGCCGCCACCGCCGGAGCGGCCACCGCCACCGCCGCCGCCGTAGCCGCCGCCACCGCCGGAGCGGCCACCGCCACCGCCGCCGTAGCCGCCGCCACCACCGGAGCCGCCGAAGCCACCACCGCCGCCGGAACGGCCTGCGCCGCCACCACCGCCGTAGCCACCGCCGCCACCGAAGCCACCACCACCGCCGGAACGACCGCCACCACCGCCGAAGCCGCCTGGGCGCTCTTCGCGAGGACGTGCCTCATTGACGACCAGAGCACGACCGTCCATTTGCTGACCGTTCATGCCGTTGATGGCGGATTGCGCTTCCGCGTCAGAACCCATTTCCACGAAGCCGAAGCCCTTGGAGCGACCGGTTTCACGGTCCATCATGACCTTGGCAGACGACACAGTGCCGAATTGCGCGAAGGTTTGTTGCAGATCATCATCACGTACGTTGTACGAGAGGTTACCAACGTAGAGTTTGTTGCCCATTTCGAGCGCCTTTCTTTCCAGAGAACACAGAATAACTGTGTAGCTTCAACCTATCCTGACCCATTCAAGCAAAGGCGCTGCTACTGACCACAGAGCGTCGATTATTGATGAATTAATCGATCTTGGGTAAAGGGTTCTCCACCCCTTGTGCCGCAAGTGTTGTTTTGGAGTGGGTCGCGGCATTCGCTGTGGCATCGGTGTGCCGCAAACGTTGAGCAGGGTCAATTCGGCGCGCGCTGGCCGCAGTTGTCGCAATTGAGTGAGAGCAGGGAAATCCCGTATTTCTGCCCATAAGGCTGGAGCCTAGAGTTCTCTCACTCGCGGAATCAGCCTCAGGCTTTTTCCCAGCGGGGTGATGAGGAGACATCATTGGCGATCAAAGAACTGAACGTTCCTTGAAAGCATTAACCGGGCCGCACCATCGGTCTGAGTCAAAATAAAAAAGCGCTGGTATCCCCAGCGCTTTTTCTTTTTTTACCGCCCACAGTGAGCCGCCCCGCCCCATGACCGAACTGGTTGTTTTGAGCCTGGCTTCGCTGTTCGCAGGCTTCGTGGACGCGATTGGCGGAGGCGGCGGCCTGGTGCTGGTGCCGGCTCTGTTCGGCGTGTTTCCAGGCGCCGCACCCGCCACCTTGTTCGGAACCAACAAGGCGGCTTCTGTCTGGGGTACCGGTTGGGCCACATGGCAGTACGCCAGCCGAGTGCAAATGCCTTGGGCGTCACTTTGGCCGGCGGCCTTGGCGGCATTGGTGGGCAGCGGCGCAGGCGCCTGGTGTGTCACGGTGGCCGACCCCACCGTCCTGAGGCAGGCCTTGCCCTTCGTGCTGCTGGTCGTGCTGATCTACACGCTGGTTCGCCGCAATCTCGGGCGTGTGCATGCGCCTCGGTATCAAGGCCGCACGCAGGCTGCAGTGGCCAGCGCGATCGCGTTCATCCTCGGCGTTTACGACGGCTTCTTCGGGCCGGGCACAGGCAGCTTTCTGGTGTTTCTGTTCGTGCGCTGGCTGGGGTTCGATTTTCTGCACGCGAGCGCCAGCGCGAAGTTGCTCAACACCGTAACCAATGCGTCGGCACTGCTGCTGTTTGCCTACAAGGGCCATGTGTGGTGGCATCTGGCGGCGCTGATGGCCGTGGCCAACGTGATCGGCAGCCTCATCGGCACGCGCATGGCGCTGCGTCACGGCGCGCCCTTTGTGCGCGCAGTTTTTGTGTGCGTTGTGGCCTTGCTGATTGTCAAGACCGCGTGGGACGGCTACTTCAAGGTGGCTTGATCTCTCAAGCTACGATTGCCGAACCGTCCCCCGTCTTTCCAAGCACCGATGCCCGTCGATCCCGAACTGCGCGCCCTCACCATTGACATACCCGCTCAGCCGGAGTCGCTGGTGAAGTTGTCGTCGCTGCTGGCCGCGTATGACGTCAACTTGCAGCAAGTCGGCGCGCTCGTGGAGTCGGACATGGCTTTGGCCGCCGCGGTGCTGAAGGCGGTCAATTCGTCCTTGTACGGGCTGTCGGGCCGGGTGCAAAGCGTGCATCAGGCGATCACTTATCTTGGCACCCGCGAGGTTGCCGGCATCACTTTCGAGATGGGCTTGCGCGCCGTGTTTCCGGGCGCTCCCGATCTGGCTGCCGTGTGGGAGCGTGCGGCTGTGCGCGGGTTGCTGATGGGCCGCATTGGCGACGCCATCGGGGTCGATCCGTGGGCCGCGCATTCGGCCGGCCTGTTCGAGGAGTGCGGCAAGGCGGTGTTGTTCCGTCATGCGATGGACCGCTACAAGCCAATGCTGCTGCGTGCCGCGAACGATGAGGAACTCGTCGTCCTCGAGCATCAGGAGTTCGGCGTCAGCCACGACGCGCTCGGCGCTGCGATGTGCGAAAGCTGGGGCCTGGCGCCGGGAACGGTGGCCAGCGTGCGCTTCCATGTGACGGTCAACGCGACCCGAGAGTTGCCCGCGCAGGTCCAGCGCCGCTCGATCTGCGTGCTGTCGGCCGTGGCGCGCGCGCTGATGACCGATCCCGACACGCTCGAAGAGGTGGTGAACGCGTTGGCGCCACAGGCCCAGCTCGAGCCCGAACTGGTGCTGCGTGGCGCGCGCCGTGTGCAGCAAAAGATTGAAAGCGCGGTGGGGGGCGACGACTGAATCGTGGCGTGAGGGGCAAACTCAGCCCACCAATGCCCGCGCCAGACCGATCAGCGCGCACGCGCCGATCACCCGCGCCACGCTCACCCCGAAACGCATCAGCGCCACCGCACTCGCCAGTCCGATGAGTGCGCTTGCCCATGAGAACGCTGCGCCAAATCCGTCCGGCCAAAGCACATGCTGTGCAAAGAACACGCTCAGGTTCACGATCACGCCCACCACCGCGGCCGTGACCGCCACCAGGGGCGCGGTGAACCCCAACTGACCGTGCGTGGCCTCGACCAGCGGTCCACCGACCAGGATGAACACGAACGACGGCAAGAAGGTGAAGAACGTGGCCACGCAGGCCGATACCACGGCGGCCAGGACGATGGCGTCGGCGCCGAGCATCGGGTGGGTCCAGCCGCCGACAAACGCGACGAAGGCCACCACCATGATGAGCGGGCCGGGTGTGGTTTCACCCAGCGCCAAGCCGTCGATCATCTGCGGCGCGCTCAGCCAGCCGTGCTGTGTCACCGCGGCCTGCGCCACATAGGGCAGCACGGCGTAAGCACCGCCAAAGGTCAGCAGCGCGGCCTTGGTGAAGAACCAGCCCATCTGCGCCAGGGTGCCCTCAAGCCCGCCGCTGGCTGCCAGCAAGGCCATCACCGCAGCCCACAGCCCCAAGCCAACGGCCAGTTGTCCCAGCAGCCGCGATCGGCTGAAGCGGGCGTGCGCTGGTGTGGGCGTGTCATCGTCGACCACGGCGCGCGCCCGTGTGGTGCTGGAGCTCGCATGGCTGCCACCCGCTCGAAACGCGGCAGGCGAGACCTTTGCGCCAAACCATCCAACCAGGGCAGCAGAAATGATGATGGCTGGAAATGGTGTGTTCAGAAAGTAGATGGCCACAAACGCAGAGAAAGCGATGGCCCACAGAAGCGCGTTCTTCAAGCTGCGCTTGCCGATGCGCCAGGCCGCTGCCAGCACGATGGCCGTCACGGCTGGCTTGATGCCCCACAGCACGCCGGCCACTACGGGCGTGTGCCCCAGCGCCATGTAGACCCAGCTCAGCGCGATCAGCAGCAACAGCGAGGGCAGCACAAACAACGCGCCCGCCGCGATACCGCCACGTGTGCCGTGCAGCAACCAGCCCAGGTAGGTGGCGAGTTGCTGCGCCTCGGGTCCGGGCAGCAGCATGCAGTAGTTGAGCGCGTGCAGGTAACGCCCCTCGGAAATCCAGCGCCGCCGCTCGACCAGCTCGGTGTGCATCAGCGCGATCTGCCCCGCCGGCCCGCCGAAGCTGATGCAGCCCAGCCGCAACCAAAAGCGCAGTGCCTGCCCCAGCGTGGGAGTGGGCGGCGCACTCAGGTCTTCGGGCGGGGCGGGTTGGCCAGCGCGGATCATGTTGAAGACCGTTGCTCGGCAGCCAGGCGTCGCCCGCTGGCGGCTACAGCGGCAACTCGGTGAAAAAGCGCCCGCCGTGATAGATCAGCGGCTGCGCGTCGTCGCGGCGCTGGCAGTGTTCGACTTCGCCGACGAAGATGATGTGGTCGCCCTCGGCGTACTGGCTGCGGTTGAAGCACTCGAATACCGCCATCGCGCCGTCGATCACCGGCACGCCACGCTGGCCCCAGCGCAGGGTGACGCCTTCGAAGCGGTCAATGTCCTTGCGCGCGAACCGCTCGGCGATGTGCTGCTGGTCTGAGGCCAGCACATTGATCGCGTAGTGCTGCCCGCGACTGAAAGTCGGCATGGTCGAGGCATTGCGAGACAGGCTCCAAAGCACCAGCGGCGGCGACATCGACACCGAGTTGAAGGAGTTGGCCGTGAGCCCCACCCGCACGCCTGATTCATCGCAGGCGGTAATCACGGTGACGCCGGTGGCAAAGGTGCCCAGCGCGGCGCGGAATTCAGTGGTCGAAAAGCTCGGCGGCAGCGCCACGGGGGTCGGATTCATGGTTCGATTCTCGGCGAAGTGAGGTGGCGCGGCGGCCGCCGAGGCGTCCCTAGAATTCGGCATGACCGACCCTCATCGAGGCGCGCCCTCGGGCCCGACCCACGCGAGCCGCTTCAGTGCCGCCGCACTGCATCGACTGGCCGTCGTCACCTTTCTCGGCTTTGCGTCGGGCTTGCCGCTGGCGCTCACCGGCCAGGCCATGCAGGCCTGGCTGAGCCTCGAGGGCCTCGATCTGGCCACCATTGGCTTTCTCAGTCTGGTCGGGCTGCCCTACACCTTCAAGTTCCTGTGGGCGCCGCTCATGGACCGCTTCGAGCTGCCCTGGCTTGGGCGCCGGCGCGGCTGGCTGGTGCTCACTCAGTTGGCGCTGGCCGGAGCCTTGATGTGGATGGCCGACACCTCGCCGACCATGTCGACCCGGGCTTTTGCGCTGCTCGCGCTGCTGGTTGCTTTCGTGGCGGCCTCGCAGGATGTGGTGATCGACGCCTATCGCACCGACTTGTTGGCCGCGCGCGAACGCGGGCTGGGCTCCTCGCTCAGTGTGCTGGGTTACCGGCTGGCGATGGTGCTGTCGGGTGGCATCGCGCTGATCTGGGTCGACCCGTCCAATGCCACCGGCCCGGGCGATGGCTGGACCTGGCCGGAGGTCTACCGCTTCATGGCGGGTCTGATGGCGGGCGCGGCGGTGCTGTCGGCGCTGGTGCTGCCGCGTGTGAAGTCTGTGGGCGATCGCTCAAGCGTCGCGCGTCAGGACCTGCTGGGCTTTGCGGCGCTGGTGGCGGCGGTGGCACTGGGCTTTGTCGTCAGCGACCGCTTCGGCCCGCCGATCGCCCGCGCGGTGCTCGCGCCCTGGTTCGATGGCAGCACCATGGCCGACGCGCTGAAGACCAAATGGACCGACCTGCTCGCCTTGATGCTGGGGCTGGCGTTCACGCTTCCGCTGGCGGCTTGGGCGGCACGGGCCGCCCGGTTCGAGACCTTGCTCGGCGGGCTGCGCAGCTACTTCTCGCAGCGTGGCGCTGCGGCGTTCCTCGCCTTCATCGTGCTCTACAAGCTGGGGGATGCCTTCGCTGGCTCGCTGATGACGCCGTTTCTGCTGAAGTCGATGATGTTCAGCCCAGCCGAAGTCGGCGTGGTCAACAAGCTGATCGGCCTGTGGCTGACCATCGGCGGCGCGCTGCTGGGCGGCGCGCTCATGCTGCGCCTGGGGCTGTGGCGCTCGCTGCTGCTGTTTGGCGTGTTGCAGATGCTCAGCAATCTGGGTTTCTGGTGGCTGGCGGTCCATGGCAAGGGCATGTGGCCCGGCATGGTGGTGCCGGCGTTCGACTGGGGCTTCGTGAAGCTGGCGCATCCCACCGAGATCGACAGCGGCTTGCTGATGGTGATCGCCATCGAAAACATCTCGAGCGGCATGGGCACGGCCGCCTTTGTCGCGTTCTTGATGAGCCTGTGCAACCAGCGCTTCACGGCCACGCAGTACGCCTTGCTGTCGGCCTTTGCATCGGTGGGCCGCGTTTGGGTGGGCCCGCTGGCCGGCGTGATGGTCGAGTCGATCGGCTGGCCGGCGTTTTTCGTGGTGTCCACCGTGCTGGCCATTCCGGCGTTGTTGATGCTGTGGTGGCTGCGTGCGGCGGTGGTTGAACTTGAAGTCGACCCCGGCACTCACACCACCGACGATTGAACACCTGACCACCCCGAGACCACCATGAGCTTCGACCCGCACGCTCAGTTCGAGCCCGACCCCGATACCGCCGCCGCCTTGTGGCACCGCGCGGGCTGCCAATGCAGCCTGCACTCGCGTCGGTTGTTCGCCCAGACCTTGACCGGCGTGGCCGCGGCGGTGGCGATGCCGGTGTGGGCACAAAACGGCGTCCAGGTCGATCAGCAGTCCACGCTGGCCCAACTGGTGCCTGCCGAACAGGTCGAGGCTGCTGCCGCCCAGCAATACAAGCAGATGCTGCAACAGGCGGCCAAGCAAAAGGCGCTGGCGCCACCCGATCACCCCCAGGTCGTGCGCCTGCGCGCCATCGCCCAGCGGCTGATCCCCTTCAGCAATTCACCCAACCTGCGCAGCACGCCGCGAGCCAGAAACTGGGAGTGGGAGGTCAACCTCATCGGCAGCCGGCAGATCAATGCGTTTTGCATGCCAGGCGGCAAGATCGCCTTTTATTTCGGCATCCTCGACCAGCTGCAACTCAGCGACGACGAGGTCTCACAGGTGATGGGCCACGAGATCGCTCACGCGCTGCGCGAGCATGCCCGCGAGCGCATGGGCAAGACGGCGGCCACGCGCGGTGTGATCGAGATCGGCTCGGCGCTGCTCGGTCTTGGCGGTGGCGGTCGCTATCTGGCCGACATGGGCGGCCAGTTGCTCACGCTGAAGTTCAGCCGGGGTGACGAATCCGAAGCCGACAAGATCGGCCTTGACCTGTCGGCGCGCGCGGGCTATCAGCCGCAAGCCGGCGTCACGCTGTGGCAAAAGATGGAGGCCAACAACAAGGGAGCGCCACCGCAGTGGTTGTCCACCCACCCGGCGGGCGCCACCCGCATCAGGGACCTCGAAGACAACATCCCCTCGGTCGAGGGTCTTTACGTGAGCGCCGACAAGCCGACCAAACGTTTCGCGCCACCGCCCAAGCGGCCCAGCACCCCCGCCTGAGCGGGGCTTCGCCGGGCTGGCGTCAGCCCCGCTTCGGCCCCAGCAGCCGCTGCAGCCATTGCTTGAGGTCGGCGACTTCTTCTTGCGACACCGAATGCTGCATGGGGTATTCGTGCCACTCCACGTCGTAGCCCATCAAGACCAGCGCATCACGCGAGGTGGTCGCGCGCGCCAGCGAGATCATCGGGTCGTAGCGGCCATGGGCCAGAAAGATCGGCAAGGCGGTGCTGGCCGCGCTGCGCTCCGAGGCGGTGGCCTTGGGCAGCGGCAGGTAGCCTGACAGGCCCACCAGTCCGGCCAGCCGCTCGGCGTGGCGCAGGCCGGTCAGCAAGGTCATGGCGCAGCCCTGTGAAAAGCCCATCAGCACGATGCGTGAGGCCGGCACGCCGCGTTCGCGCTCCCGGGCAATCAGTGCTTCGATCTGAGCTTGCGACTCGCGCAGGCCCGCCTCGTCTTCTTCGCGCCCGAGATCGCTTTGCCGGATGTCGTACCAGGCGCGCATGGCCATGCCGCCGTTGATGGTGACCGGACGAACCGGCGCATGCGGAAACACGCAGCGCACCGCGCCGATCTCATCGAGCGACAGCGACTCGGCAATCGGCACGAAGTCGTTGCCGTCGGCGCCCAGACCGTGAAGCACGATCAGGCTGGCGGTGGGGTTGGGAGCGTTCTCGAATTCGATGCCGTCAAGCAGCGCTGGGGTGTTGGTCATCATGTCGCCCTGAAGCCCGCTTGGCCTGGGTGCCGGACTGCGCGGTGGGTTGGGGGAGCGTTGGCGGCCCTCAGGCCTTGCCAGCCGAAAAATCCTCGAGAAGTTTATCCACCCAGTCTTCAACGTCCTGGTCGGTCAGCATCAGACAGCCGATGGCCAGATCGCTGCCCTTGTCCCATTCGGAACTGTGGTTCAGTCCCGCGAAACGCTGGATGGCGAGCTCGGCCAGCAAGCCCATGGCCACGAGCTGACAGACCTCGGGCGGCATCTCGGAATTCTGGAAGATCGAGTAATCGTGATGCAGCCGGATCGCCAGACACACGGTCTTCGACACGCCCCAGCTGCGCGCCATCATGCCGCCGATGAGCGCATGGTCGGCCTGATGGTGCTCGTGCTCTATCACGGTGAAGCTGCGTTCAGGCTCGTCGTTGCAGGCCTTGAGCGTTTTGCCGTAATCGGGGAAGCGCTGCATCATCAACGGGATGCCAACGTCGCAAAAAAGCCCGAACGACTGCGCCAGATCGGCCGGCACCTGGCCCATGTTGCGCGACAGCCGAGCCAGCGAATAGGACCGTTTGCCCGAGACGTCCCAGAAGCGCGTGAGTTGCGGGCCGTCGGTGCGGATCACCCGGCGCACCAGCAGGTCGGTGATCAGCGCATTCAGCGGCCGGATGCCCAGCATGCTGACCGCCTGCGCGAAGGTTTCGCACGGCCGGCTCAAGCCGAAAGCCGGCGAGTTGACGATGCGCAGCATCGATGCCGTGAGCGCCACATCGCCGGCCACCAGACGCGCCACGGTGCGCAGGTCGGGGTCGTCCTTGTCGAGTTCTTTTTGCAGCTCCATCAGCACGGCCGGTCGCGGTGGAATGCCGATGCTCTTGACCAGTGCATCAGACCCGGGGCCTGAAAGCTGCTGCTCGACGTCCTTCACGGACTGCGTGTTATTCAATGGGGGTGATCCTCGTTCAATCACGACTGTGGGTGCGACCGCACAGCCGAGCGCTACAAGCGCAGCTGGCAACGCCCAAACTCTAGTCGATCGGCCGTCGTGCGCGGGCAGGGCTTGCGACTAGACTGGGTTCATCCTGAATCGTTCTCGGAGGGATCCCTGATCAATCCGAGCGCGCTTCGGTACGTCGCCTGACGTCTCGTGCTGCGCCCAACCCAGGCGCACCCATGGCCCGTTTCGACACGCTCAATGCGATCCTCAGCGCCGACGCGCGCGAAGATCGCCAGATCACCTTCGTCGACGGCGAACACGAGCAGCGCGTGCTGAGCTTCAGGCAGCTTCGGCAGCGCGCCGTCGCAGCACTCGGTGCCTTGCAGCGTCGCGGCCTGGTGCCCGGCGACACGATGATCCTGTTTCTTGGCGACAACGAACGCTTCGTCGAAATGTTCTGGGCCTGCGTGCTGGGCGGCATCGTGCCGGTGCCGCTGGCCGCCGGTGGCACCGAGCAGCACTGGCGCAAGTTCCTGCGCGTGTTCGATCAGCTCGAGCGCGTCTCGGTGTGCATCGATGTGCCTGCGCTTGAGCGCTTCGAGGCCTTCGTCGCCGCGCACGGCCTGGCTGCCGAAGGCCAGCGTGTGCGAGCGCGTTCGGTGGTGTCGGGCAGCCTCGACATCGACGGCGCGCCGGGCGAGACCGTGCAGCCGCAGCCGCACGACCTCGCGTTCATTCAGTATTCGTCTGGCTCAACCGGTGAGCCCAAGGGCGTGCTGCTGACCCACCGCAACGTCACCACGAACATCGATTCGATCGCCACGGGCGCGGGCTACACCGAGCACGACTCGGCGCTCAGCTGGATGCCGCTGTCGCACGACATGGGTCTGATCGGCTTTCACCTGACCTTGCTCGCCGCGCACGTCAGCCACACCATCATGCGCACCGAGCTGTTTGCGCGGCGCCCGCTGCTGTGGATGGAACTGGCCAGTCAGCAGCGCTCGACGGTGCTGTGTTCGCCCAACTTCGGCTTCAGCCATTACCTCAGGCAGCACGCGATCAAGTCGCCGCAAAACCTCGACCTCTCTGCGGTGCGGCTGATCTTCAACGGGGCCGAACCGATCTGTGCAGATCTGTGCCGCCAGTTCGCCCACACCATGGTCGCGCACGGATTGCGGGCGAACAGCCTGTTCCCGGTGTACGGCCTGGCCGAAGCGACCCTCGCCGTCAGCTTCCCGCAGCGGCAAACCGCCGTCGAGACCGTGTGCCTCGATCGCACCAGCCTGAGCGTGGGGCAGCCGGTGCGCAGTGCCGAACCGCACTCGCCTGGGCACTGCGAGTTCGTCAAGGTCGGCCAGCCACTGCCTGGCATCGATGTGCGCATCGCCGATGCCAGCGGCACCGAGCTCGGCGCGGGCGTGCTCGGCCATGTGCTCATGCGCGGCGACAACGTGGCCGCCGGCTACTACCGCCAGGTAGACAAGACCGCCGCCTTGCAGCGCGGCGATGGCTGGGTCGACACCGGCGATCTGGGGTTTTTTGCAGATGGCCAACTGGTGATCACCGGTCGGGCCAAGGACCTCGTCATCGTCAACGGCCAGAACTACCACCCCCACGATCTCGAACGCGTGGCCGAGCAGGTGATTGGCATCGATGCCAACCGTTTGGCCGCAGCCGGCGTGCGGGCCGCGGGCGGCCACACCGAGGCGCTGGCGCTGTTCGTTTTGCACCGCGGCGAGATCGCCGACTTCGTGCCGAAGGTGCTTGAATTGCGCCGCGCGATGCTGGCGCACACCGGCTTGGATGCTGCGCACATCGTGCCTGTGAAGCACATTCCCAAGACCACCAGCGGCAAGCTGCAGCGTTACGCGCTGGTCGAAGCGTTTGAGCGCGGCGAGTTCGATGACGTCACCGCCGAGGTGGATGCGCTGCTTGCCGCCATCGACGCGCCACATGCCGATGACCTCGCAGCATCACCCACGGTGCGCCGGCTGCAGGAGATCTGCGCGGGCTTCGTCGCCGGCCGCACGCTGAGCGCACACACCAGCTTGCTGGAGATCGACCTCAGTTCGCTGAGCCTGGCACGCATCCACGAGGCCATCGACCGCGACTACCCCGACCGCATCGAAATCACCGACCTGATCGACAACCCCAGGCTGGAGCAGCTTGCTGCGTTGCTGGACACCGCTGACTGTTGACAGGGGAGGCCTGTTTGCGCGAGGCGCGCCTACAAACGCTGTGCGCCGCTCACGCGAGCCAGGGACTTGTCGAAGGTGGCCAGCGGCAGGTGGCCGGCCTTGCGAGCGATTTCGAGGACGAGGCAATCCGAAAAACCCAAGGTTGGCTTCGCGCGAAACTGCGCCAGCGCCGCGCTGACCACATCAGCGTCCTGCAGCACCAGAGATTCGTGCGCGAGCAGCAATTCGAGCGCAGCGACCAACTGCTTGGGCGTGCGCTCGTAGACCGCATCGAGCACCCGGACCGCCTCCGCGAGAACAAGCTGCGATACCCATGCGCCCTTGGCGATGGCGGCATCGGCAGCCGCGGCCTGTTTGGCGTCGTCGCGGGCCAGCAACCTCACCAGCACATTCGTGTCAACGGCGAGCATGCTGGCGTTGCATGCGCACTCGGACCCCCTGCTTCAGCTCTTTCAGGGTCTTGGCGCTTTCGCTGACGATCGCCGCATCCGGGAACAAGGCCTGATGCACTTCGGCCGTGCTGTGACGCGTGGCCCGCTCAACGACGATGCGCTCGCCATCTTGCGACCACACCAGCACCGAGCCCGGCATCAGGTGCAAAAAACTGCGCACCGCCGCCGGCACCGAACCTGACCTTGAGACGTGAGTTTGGTCTGGACTTTTTGCATGGCCTTGTGGTGGCAAATTACCGGGGTAATGAACTGCGGTGTGCAGGCCTGGCGCCAGGCCCAGCAATCTCAAAGCGTCAGGTCGTAGTCGATGGTGAGCGGTGCGTGGTCGGAAAACCGCGGCTCGAGATGGATGTCGGCGCGGCGTGCTCGCGCGGCCATGCCAGGGGTGGCCAGGTGGTAGTCGATGCGCCAGCCCACGTTCTTGGCCCACGCCTGCCCGCGGTTGCTCCACCAGGTGTAGCGATCGGGGCCGGGCTCGAGCGTGCGGAACACGTCGACCAGCCCGCAGCCTTTGTCGGCGTCGAGCAGCCGCGTCATCCACTCGCGCTCTTCGGGCAGAAAGCCGCTGTTCTTCAGGTTGCCCTTCCAGTTCTTGAGGTCGATTTCCTTGTGCGCGATGTTGATGTCGCCCAGCAAGATGAATTCGCGCTCGGCGGCCAGGCGCTTCAAGTGCGGCTCCATCAGCGCCAGAAAACGGAACTTGGCCAGCTGCCGCTCGTCGCTGCTGCTGCCGCTTGGAAAGTAGCAGCTGATGATGCTCAAGCGTGGAAATTCGACGCGCCGCTCATCGTCGAAGCGCAGCTCGACCCAGCGGCCCTCGTCATCGAACTCGGCGTTGCCGATGCCCATGAGCACATCGCTGGGCGTGTGGCGCGCGTAGACGCCCACGCCCGAGTAGCCGCTTTTGAGCGCGTAGTGGAAGTGCCCGTGCAGGCCTGAGATCTCGTCGAAGCGGCCGACCACTGTGTCGGCCTGGGCCTTGAGCTCTTGCACGCCCATAAACTCGGGCTGCGCCGAGGCGACCCAGTCGCCCAGGCCCTTGCCCATGGCCGAGCGGATGCCGTTCAAGTTCAACGTGACCACACGCAGCATAGGAATCCTCAGATGAGTTCGACCGGGACCGTTGAATCACACCCCAGTGATCTGGCCCGCCAGTTCGTGGCGTTTTCGCTCGAGGCCGGGGTGTTGCGGTTCGGGGAGTTCAAGACCAAGGCCGGACGGCTGTCGCCGTACTTTTTCAACGCCGGTCTTTTCAACGATGGCGCCAAGCTCGGCCGCCTCGCGGAATTCTACGCACGCCGTCTCATGCAGGCCCGCCAGGACGGCGAGCTGCAGTTCGACATGCTGTTCGGCCCGGCCTACAAGGGCATCGTGCTGGCCGCCGCGGTGGCCGTCGAGCTGGCCCGGCTGGGGCTCAACGTGCCCTACGCCTACAACCGCAAGGAAGCCAAGGACCATGGCGAGGGCGGCACCCTGGTGGGCGCGCCCATCGCAGGCCGGGTGCTGATCATCGACGACGTCATCTCGGCCGGCACCTCGGTGCGCGAATCGATCGAACTCATCCGCGCCGCCGGTGGCGCGCCCAGCTCGGTTGCGATCGCTTTGGATCGCCAGGAAAAGGCCACCAACGAGTCCACCGAATCCGCGGTCCAGTTCGTGCAAAACCAGCTCGGCTTGCCGGTGTGTGCCGTGGCCGCGCTGGCCGATTTGTTGAGCCTGCTGGAGTCGACCGACGCGCCGGCGCTCGCCGCGCACGCATCCGCGGTGAGCCGTTATCGTCAGCGGTATGGAGTTTGAGCTGTTGATCAAAGCCCCTCTTCGAATCTGCACCTTGCTGCTGAGCCTCGGCAGCGGGTTTGCCATGGCCGAGGTCGCGCCGATCTACGCCTGCACCGACGCCAGCGGAAAGCGCATCACCTCGGACCGCCCGATCGCCGAATGCATCGGACGTGAGCAGCGACTGCTCAACGCCGATGGCTCCACGCGTGAGGTTCGCAGCGCCCCCCTGACGGCCGATGAGCAAGCCGAGCAGGAGGCCATCGAGCGCACCCGTGCCCTGCGAGCGGCGGCCGATGCCGATGCCGTGCGCAGGGACCGCAATCTGCGCGCGCGTTATCCGAACGAGGCCGCCCACCAGCGAGCCCGCGCGACGGCGCTCGATGACCTCAAGCGCACGCTGCAGCTGTCGCAGCTTCGACTGAATGACCTGGCTGTTGAACGCAAGCCGCTGCAAGAAGAAGCCGAGTTCTACACGGGGCGCCAGATGCCGGCCGCCCTCAAGCAGCAGCTCGATGCCAACGACGCGGCGGCCGAGGCGCAGCGTGTCTTGATGGCCAATCAGCAGTCGGAATCGGCACGCATCAATGCCACCTTCGATGCCGAACTGGTGAGGCTGCGCGCCATGTGGGCCGGTGGCCGACCCGGCGCGCTGCCAGCCGCGGCGCCGTCCGCGAAAGCCGCCGCGTCTGCAGCCGCCTTGGCAGCCAGCAAGCCCACGAAGTGACGGCGCCCGCGTGGCGCTGCCGTGGCCGCTGGCCTCAGCCGAGTTTTTTCTTCAGCAGCTCGGTCACCTGAGCCGGGTTGGCCTTGCCCTTGGTGGCTTTCATGGCCTGACCGACCAGCGCGTTGAAGGCCTTGTCCTTGCCCGCGCGGTATTCCTCGATCGACTTGGCGTTCGCCGCCAGCACCTCGTCGAGCAGTCGATCGAGCTCGCCGGTGTCGCTCAGCTGACGCAGGCCCTTGGCTTCGATCAGGGCGTCTACGTCGGTCGAGCCGTCTGACCACAGTGCGTCAAACACCTGACGCGCGCCGTTGTTGGAGATGGTGCCGTCACCAATGCGAGCGATCAGCGCAGCCAGGGTGCTTGCGGCTACCGGGCTTTCGGCCAACTCGATGTTGTCTGCGTTCAGGCGCCGCGCCAGCTCGCCCATCATCCAGTTGGCGACCAGCTTGGGGGCCTGGCACAGCGCCGTGGCGGCTTCGAAGAACGCCGCGTGGGTCTTGCTCTGTGTGACCGCGAGCGCGTCGTACTCGGGCAGGCCAAGGTCTCGCTGAAAACGCGCGGCCATCGCGCGCGGCAGTTCGGGCATTGCTGCGCGCACCTTCTCGATCCATTCAGGCGCGATCACCAGCGGGGGCAGGTCGGGGTCGGGGAAGTAGCGGTAGTCGTGAGCGTCTTCCTTGGTGCGCATGGCGCGGGTTTCGCCGCGTCCGCCATTGCCGTTCGGGTTGAACAGCGCCGTGGCCTGCTGCACCGCGCCGCCGTCTTCGATCAGGTCGATCTGCCACTGCACTTCGCAGTCGATGGCCTGCTGCAAGAACTTGAAGCTGTTGAGGTTCTTGATCTCGCGCCGCGTGCCGTAAGGCGCGCCCGGCTTGCGCACCGACACATTGGCGTCGCAGCGGAAGCTGCCTTCTTGCATGTTGCCGTCGCAAATGCCCAGCCAAACCACCAGCGCGTGCAGCGTCTTGGCGTATTCGGCCGCCTCGAGGCTCGAGCGCATGTCGGGCTCGGAGACGATTTCGAGCAGCGGCGTGCCGGCGCGGTTGAGGTCGATGCCGGTTTGGCCTGCGTAGTCCTCGTGCAGCGACTTGCCCGCGTCTTCCTCGAGGTGAGCGCGCGTGAGGTTGACGCGGTGCAGCACCTCGCCCACATAGAACTCGACCGCGCCGCCTTGCACCACCGGCGTCTCGTACTGGCTGATCTGATAGCCCTTGGGCAAGTCGGGATAGAAGTAGTTCTTGCGCGCGAAGATCGACTGGTGAGCCACCTTCGCACCCACCGCCACGCCGAAGCGAATGGCACGCTCGACGGCGCCGCGGTTCATCACCGGCAAGGTGCCGGGCAGCGCCAGATCGACGGGCGACGCCTGCGTGTTGGGCGCCGCACCGAACTGCGTCGACGAGCCGCTGAAGATCTTGCTGTGCGTGGACAGTTGCGCGTGGGTCTCGAGGCCGATCACCACCTCGTAGCCGCGGACCAGTTTGCCGGTGGCGGTGATCGTCATGCGGCTGCTCCTTGCGGCGCGCGGCGGTGCCAGTCGGTGGCCTGCTGAAATGCGTGGGCGGCGTGCAGCAAGGCACCCTCCTGAAAGTAGTTGCCGATCAGCTGCAGGCCCACCGGCATGCCAGCGCCTTCGCCGGAAGCGGCAAAGCCGGCCGGCACGCTCATGCCGGGCAGGCCGGCCAGGCTGGCGGGCAGCGTGAAGATGTCGGCCAGGTAGTTGGCCACCGGATCGTCGTTCTTGCCGCCAAGCTTCCAGGCCACCGAGGGGGCCACCGGGCCGGCGATCACATCGCACTCGGTGAAGCAATGCTGGAAGTCGTCGGCGATCATGCGGCGCAGCTTTTGCGCCTGCAGGTAATACGCGTCGTAGTAGCCGTGGCTGAGCACGTAGCTGCCGATCATGATGCGGCGCTTGACCTCGTTGCCAAAGCCCTCGGCGCGGGTCTTCTTGTACATGTCGAGCAGGTCGGTGTACTTGGCGGCGCGATGACCGAAGCGCACGCCGTCAAAGCGGCTCAGGTTGGAGCTGGCCTCGGCCGGCGCAATGATGTAGTACACCGGGATCGACAGCTCTGTGCGCGGCAGGCTCACATCGACCAGCGTGGCGCCGAGCTTTTCCATCTCGGCCAGCGCATTGCGCACCGCGTGGTCGACGTCGGCCGACAGCGCCGCCGGAAAGAACTCGCGCGGCAGCCCGATGCGCAGTCCCTTGAGTGGCTGCGCGGCGGTGGCTTGCTCGCGCGGCGTGCGCATCTGTGCGGCGAAGTCCTGCGGCGGCCGCTCGGCGCAGGTCGAGTCGCGCTCATCGAAGCCGCTCATGGCGCCCAGCAGCAGCGCGCAGTCTTCAGCGCTGCGCGCCATCGGGCCGGCCTGATCCAGGCTGGAGGCGAAGGCGATCATGCCGAAGCGCGAGCACACGCCGTACGTTGGCTTGATGCCGGTGATGCCGCTGAAGCTGGCCGGCTGGCGGATCGAGCCGCCAGTGTCGGTGCCGGTGGCCGCCGGCACCAAGCGGGCCGCCACTGCAGCCGCCGACCCACCCGAAGAGCCACCCGGCACGCGGGTCAGGTCCCACGGGTTCTTGACATGTCCGAACGCCGAGTTCTCGTTGCCCGAGCCCATGGCGAATTCATCGCAGCTGAGCTTGCCCAGCGTCACGGTGCCGGCCGCGGCGAGCCGCGCCACGACCGTGGCGTCAAACGGGCTGCGGTAGTTGGCCAGCATCTTCGAGCCGGCGGTGGTGGGCAGATCGCGCGTGACGAAGATGTCCTTGTGCGCCAGCGGAACGCCCAGCAGGGGCGAGGTGTTGCCTTGAGCGCGCATCGCGTCGGCGTTGCGCGCTTGCGCCAGCGCCGAGTCGGCGTCCATGCAAAGCCAGGCACCGAGGTGCTGGTGCGCTGTAGCGCGTGACAAGAGATGGGTCGTGGCCTCGACGCTCGAGACCTGTTTCGAGTCGAACGCGCGCAGCAGCTCGGCCACGCCCAGATCGTGCAGCGCCGCGCTCATTCGACCACCCTCGGCACCAGAAACAAGCCGTCTTCGACGGCCGGAGCGCTGCGCTGATTGAGCTCGCGCTGGTTGGACTCGGTGATGACGTCATCGCGCAGTCGCAGTTGCACTTCGCTGATCGCGGACAAAGGCGTGTGCAGCGGCTCGATGCCGCTGGTGTTGACGGCGCTCATCTGCTCGACGATCGAAAAGAAGGCATTGAGCTGGCTCAGCATGGCCGCTTGCTGCTCGGGCTGAAACTCCAGCCGCGCCAAGTGGGCGATCCGCGCGACATCTTCGAGGGTCAAAGCCATGGGGGAAATTGGTCTGGTGAGGGGTTGAAACGAGCCCTGGAGCCGGACCCGTCGGGTATTATCCCCGCTGGTTGAAAGCCCTCCGGACGCATCGCAAAGGCCCGATTCATCGGCGTGTTGCCTGACCGGCCCGGGGTTTTTTTGCCGCTAGGTAGCGGCGTTCAACCTGCCCCACACGTTCCTTCCTCATTCCATGGAATCGTCGGGCCCGAGCGTGGCGCGCCGTTGCGAGGTGCAGCCGCTTCGGGCACTGCAAGCACATCATGTTCGAATCTTTTCGTCGCTACTTCTCGACGGACCTGGCCATCGACCTTGGCACCGCCAACACCCTGATCTACGTGCGCGGCAAGGGCATCGTGCTCGACGAGCCCTCGGTCGTTGCCATCCGCCACGAAGGCGGGCCCAACGGCAAAAAGACCATCCAGGCCGTCGGCGCAGAAGCCAAGGCCATGCTCGGCAAGGTGCCGGGCAACATCGAAGCCATCCGCCCGATGAAAGACGGCGTGATCGCCGACTTCACCGTCACCGAGCAGATGCTCAAGCAGTTCATTCGCATGGTGCATCCGCGCTCGGTGCTGCGCCCCAGCCCTCGCATCATCATCTGCGTGCCCTGCGGCTCAACACAGGTCGAGCGCCGCGCGATCCGCGAATCGGCGCTGGGCGCCGGTGCCAGCGAGGTCTACCTGATCGAAGAACCCATGGCCGCGGCCATCGGTGCCGGCTTGCCGGTGTCCGAAGCGTCGGGCTCGATGGTGGTCGACATCGGCGGCGGCACCACCGAGGTGGGCGTGATCTCGCTCGGCGGCATGGTCTACAAAGGCAGCATCCGCGTCGGTGGTGACAAGTTCGATGAATCCATCATCAACTACATCCGCCGCAACTACGGCATGCTGATCGGTGAGCCCACCGCCGAGATGATCAAGAAGAGCATCGGCAGCGCGTTTCCCGGCTCCGAGGTCAAGGAGATCGAGGTCAAGGGCCGCAACCTCAGCGAGGGCGTGCCGCGCAGCTTCACCATCAGCAGCAACGAGATCCTCGAAGCGCTCACCGACCCGCTCAACCAGATGGTCTCGGCGGTCAAAAACGCGCTCGAGCAAACCCCGCCTGAGCTGGGGGCTGACATCGCCGAGCGCGGCATGATGCTCACTGGTGGCGGCGCGCTGTTGCGCGACCTCGACCGCTTGCTGGCCGAAGAAACCGGCTTGCCGGTGCTGGTGGCAGAAGACCCGCTGACTTGCGTGGTGCGCGGTTGCGGCATGGCGCTCGAGCGCATGGAGCGTCTCGGCTCGATCTTCACTTCAGAGTGACGGCCCGTTAGCAGCGCGGGCGTGATGGCCTCAGTGTCTGCCCGGCCGATGGCTTTGCGAGCATTCCCATGCCACTAGGCGGCACCATCGACCGCACGCCGCCGCCCATCTTTCGCCAGGGCCTGTCGGCGCTCACCAAGCTCGCGCTGTGTTCGGCGCTCGCGGTGTTTCTGATGGTGGCCGATGCCCGATTTGAGTGGACCCAACCGCTGCGCGCCTTGCTGGCCACCGCCTTGCATCCGGTGCAGCGCGCTTTGCTGGTGCCGGTCGCCTTGTGGGAACGCACCGACGACTACGCCGGCGGCCTGCAGTCCGCGCTGGCCTCCGAGGCCGCTGCGCGCCGTGCGCTGGCCGTTCAGGCCGAGCGCGCCATCCGCGTCGAGCAGTTGATGTCTGAAAACGAGCGGCTGCGCGAGTTGCTCGATCTGCGCGCGGCGCTCTCGGTGAAGTCGCATGCGGCCGAAGTGCTGTACGAGTCGACCGACCCCTATTCGCGCAAGGTCGTGATCGACCGCGGTCAGACCCAGGGTCTGGTGGCCGGCTCGCCGGTCATCACCGAGGCCGGCGTGATCGGGCAGCTGACGCGGCTGTACCCGCTGTCTTCCGAGGTCACGTTGCTCATCGACAAGGATGCCGCCGTGCCGGTGCTCAACGTGCGCACCGGCTCGCGCAGCGTGGCCCTCGGGTCTGCGTCTGGCGACGGGCTTGAGCTGCGCTTCATGGCGGGCAACGCCGACGTGCAGGTCGGCGACGAGCTGCAGACCTCGGGCATCGACGGCGTCTATCCGCCGGGCTTGCCGGTGGCGCGGGTGGTCGACATCGATCGCAAGTCGCAAGCCGGCTTTGCGCGCATCCGGCTGTTGCCCGTGGCCTCGCCCGATGCGGTGCGCCATGTGCTGGTGCTCGAACCCATCGGGCTGCAGCAGCCGCCGCCGATCCCGCCCGAAGCGGCGACTGAACCCGGCCATGCGGCCCCGCTCAAAAAGGGTGCGCGTCGATGATCAGGGGCCAGGCTTCCGACCAGTTGCTGCTGCCGGTCAATCCGCTGTTCCTGTGGTTCAGCTTGCTGGCCGCGCTCGCCGTGAACCTGTTGCCGTTGGGTCGCCACGCCGCCGCGCCCGACCTGCTGGCGGTGGTGCTGGTGTTCTGGGGCGTGCACCAGCCGCGGCGCGTGGGTGTGGGCGTGGCCTTCGTGTTCGGCTTGCTGATGGACGTGCACGACGGCGCCATCCTCGGTCAGCACGCGCTGGCCTACACGCTGCTGGGCTACTTCGCCACGGCCATTCACCGACGCCTGGTGTGGTTCACGCTGCCCCTGCAGGCGCTGCAGATCCTGCCGCTGTTCATCGTGGCGCACCTGGTGTCGTTTGCCGTGCGCATGATCGTCGGCGGCATGTTGCCCGGCTGGCCGGCGCTGCTCGCACCGGTGTTCGAGTCCTTGTTGTGGCCAGTGGTGACGGTCTTGCTGCTCGCGCCGCAGCGCCGCGCGCCAGACCGTGATCAGAACCGGCCGCTTTGACGGGGCTCGAGCGTGGACTTGAACACCGAACTCAGGAGCGTCGAACAAGACCTGGGCCGCTTTCGCCTGCGCGTGTTTGCGGCGGCCGCCTTCGTGCTCGGCTGTTTTGGGCTGCTGGCCGCGCGGCTGGTGCACTTGCAGATTTACCAGCACGAGGAGCTCAGCGTGCGCGCCGAGAACAACCGCATCTCGGTGGTGCCCATCGCGCCCAACCGCGGGCTCATCGTGGACCGCAACGGCGTGGTGCTGGCCGACAACTACTCGGCTTACACGCTCGAGATCATGCCGGCGCGCGTGGCCAACCTCGAAGCCACCATCGACGCGCTGGCCGAGGTGATCGACATCGAGCCGCGCGACCGCAAGCGTTTCAAGCGCCTGCGCGATGAAAGCCGCAACCTCGAGTCGCTGCCGATACGCACCAAGCTCACCGACGAGGAGGTGGCTCGCTTCATCGCGCAGCGCTACCGTTTTCCGGGCGTTGAGGTCAAGGCGCGGCTGTTTCGCAGCTACCCGCTCGGTGATGTCGGCAGCCACCTGATCGGCTACATCGGCCGCATCAACCAGGCCGAAAAGGAAGCCATCGACGACACCGACGGTGCGGCCAACTACCGAGGCACCGAGTACATCGGCAAGCTCGGTGTCGAGCAAAGCTACGAGTCGCAGCTGCACGGCACCACCGGCTTCGAGGAGGTCGAGACCAGCGCCAATGGCCGCGCGGTGCGGCGCTTGCGCAGCAACGGCGCGACGCCGGGCAACAAGCTGGTGATGAGCATCGACATCGGCCTGCAGGCGATGGTCGAGACGCTGTTCGGTGAGCGTCGCGGCGCGCTGGTGGCCATCGACCCGCGCAACGGCGAGGTGCTCGCCTTCGTCAGCAAGCCGACCTTCGACCCCAACCTGTTCGTCGACGGCATCGATGCCGAATCGTGGCGCGAGCTCAACGAGTCGATCGACAAGCCGCTGCTCAACCGGGCGCTGCGTGGAACCTACCCGCCGGGCTCCACCTTCAAGCCCTTCATGGCCATGGCCGCGCTCGTCACCGGCAAGCGCAGCCCGAGCGCCGTCATCAACGACGGCGGCACCTACCAGTTCGGCAACCACACCTTTCGCAGCCATGGCGATGTCGGCCTGGGGCCGGTCGACATGGTGGCCAGCATCGTGAAGTCGAGCAACGTGTACTACTACTCGCTGGCCAACGAGCTGGGGGTCGACACCATCCACGACCAGCTCGAGCCGTTTGGCCTGGGCCGCAAGACGGGCATCGACATCCAGGGCGAGGTGACCGGCTTGCTGCCATCGACCGAATGGAAGCGCCGCGCCTACAAGCGCCCCGAGCAGCAGAAGTGGTACGCCGGCGAGACCATCTCGCTGGGCATCGGCCAGGGCTACAACAACTTCACCATGCTGCAGCTGGCCAGCGCCACCGCCACGCTGGCATCGGGCGGGCTGCGCTTTGAGCCGCGGCTGGTGCGCGAGATCGAAGACGTGGTCACCCGCGAGCGTCGGCCGGTGGCCAACGACGCCTTGCCGCCGTTGGCGCTCAAGCCCGAACACACCGAGCTCATCCGCCGCGCGATGCACGGCGTCACCCAGCAGGGCACCTCGACGCGGGTGTTCGCCGGTGCGCCCTATGCTTCCGGCGGCAAGACCGGCACCGCGCAGGCGGTGGGCATCCGCCAAAACGAGAAATACAACGCCGCCAAGCTCGACGAACACAAGCGCGATCACTCGCTGTACATCGCGTTTGCGCCGCTCGATGCACCGACCATCGCGGTGGCCGTGGTGGTCGAGAACTCAGGCTTTGGCGCGGCGGCCGCCGCGCCGATCGCACGCCGGGTGTTCGACTACTGGCTGACGCAGCGCTACCCCAGCGAACAAGACGTCGAGCTCACGCGGCAGGGCCAGACCAGCGCGCCGATCGGGGTGGCTCGGCAGCCCTCGGACATCCCGCTGTCGGCCAGCGACAGGGCTGCGGCTGCGGCCGCAGCGATGGCCGCATCCGAAGCGCCATCGCAAGTGCAGGCACCCATGCCATGAGGCCGGACTTCGACAAACCTTCGCTGCTGCAGCGCGTGGCCCCGGCGTTTGTCGGCTTCGATGTCTGGCTGCTGCTCGCGCTGCTGATCCTGGCGGCCTTCGGGCTGCTCACCATGTACTCGGCCGGCTTTGACCACGGCAGCCGCTTCGTCGACCACGGGCGCAACATGCTGCTGGCCGCGGCGATCCTGTTCCTGGTGGCGCAGGTGCCGCCGCAGCGCCTGATGGCGCTGGCCGTGCCGCTGTATGCGGTGGGCGTGGCGCTGCTGCTGGCCACCGCGCTGTTGGGCGTCACCAAGAAGGGCGCCACGCGCTGGCTCGATCTGGGCGTGGTCGTTCAGCCCAGCGAGCTGCTGAAGATCGCCATGCCCCTGATGCTGGCATGGTGGTTCCAGCGGCGTGAAGGCCACCTGCGGGTGCTTGATTTCGTGGTCGCGCTCGGGCTGCTGGCCGTGCCGGTGGGGCTCATCGTCAAGCAACCCGATCTGGGCACCGCCATCTTGGTGCTGTCGTCGGGGTTGTTCGTGATCTTCTTTGCCGGGCTGTCGTGGAAGCTGATCATTCCGGTGGCGCTGCTGGCCGGTGGGGCCATCACCGCCTTGGTGCTGTCGGGCGACGCCATCTGCCAGCCCGATGTGGTGTGGCCGATGCTGCACGAATATCAGAAGAACCGTGTTTGCACCTTGCT
>CAMCNE010000012.1 GCA_945875935.1 Bordetella parapertussis | reverse complement strand
AATCAGGGCTTGGTTCCCGTTGGGAATGGCCAGGCTGCCTGAGGGCTGAGCGCAGTCTTTGCAGCCGGAGCGGCAGGCTTGGCTGCAGCCTTCTTGGCGGCAGGCTTGGTGACGGCCTTTTTCGCAGGAGCAGCTGCCTTCTTCGCAGGTGCGGCTGCTTTCTTTGCAGGTGCTGCTGCTTTCTTTGCAGGAGCAGCTGCTTTCTTCGCAGGTGCTGTCTTCTTGGCAGGAGCTGCTGCCTTCTTCGCAGGTGCGGCTGCTTTCTTTGCAGGAGCTGCTGCTTTCTTCGCAGGTGCTGCTTTCTTCGCAGGTGCTGCTTTCTTCGCAGGAGCGGCTGCCTTCTTCGCAGGTGCTGCCTTCTTTGCTGGAGCAGCTGCCTTCTTGGCAGGTGCTGCCTTCTTCGCAGGTGCTGCCTTCTTTGCAGGTGCTGCCTTCGTTACCGGCGTGGTCTTCGCTGCAGGGGCGGCCTTCTTGGCCGGAGCGGCCTTTTTCGCAGTTGCCATTACGTTTCTCCTTGTTCAGTTAAAGAAGCACTGTCGTGTTCCCGCAAGAGCCGGCCTCGGACAGTTATTCATCACCCGAAAACTGCCTGAGAAGGCGCCACGGTGCGATGAATTGGGTATCAAATCGAGGGTTGCTTCTGTGTCAACACCATTCGATTTGGAAATCTTGTCTGCTCAAATCAGTCCCACGAGAGCGCGCCGCCTGATTGGTATTCGGTCACGCGCACCTCGAAGAAATTGCCTTCCTTCTTCAAATCAATCATCTCGCTCATCCAGGGAAACGGGTTTTCCTCGTTCGGGAAAAGCGCCTCAAGACCGATTTGCGTCGCGCGGCGGTTCGCAATGTACCTCAAATAACCCTTGAACATGGAAGCATTCATACCTAGAACACCACGCGGCATGGTGTCTTCGGCGTAGCGATACTCAAGATCGACAGCTTTCAGGAAAAGCGCCTTGATTTCGGCCTTGAATTCGGCAGTCCAAAGCAGTGGATTCTCGAGTTTGATCTGGTTGATCAGGTCGATGCCGAAATTACAGTGCATGGACTCGTCACGCAAGATGTACTGATACTGCGTTGATGCCCCGGTCATCTTGTTCTGGCGACCCAAGGCCAGAATCTGGGTGAATCCGACGTAGAAAAACAGACCCTCCATCAGGCACGCGAAAACAATCAGCGACTTCAGCAGCGTCTGATCGTCTTCCAGCGTTCCGGTGCGGAAACCGGGATCCATGATCGCCTCGATGAAAGGGATCAGGAACTGGTCCTTGTCACGGATGGACGCCACCTCGTTGTAGGCGTTGAAGATTTCGGCTTCGTCCAACCCCAGGGATTCAACGATGTACTGGTAGGCATGGGTATGAATGGCCTCTTCAAAAGCCTGCCGCAGCAGGAATTGCCGGCATTCAGGCGCAGTGATGTGGCGGTAAGTGCCCAGCACGATGTTATTGGCAGCCAGGGAATCGGCTGTGACGAAAAAACCGAGGTTGCGCATGATGATGCGGCGCTCGTCATCGCTCAGGCCATTCGGATCTTTCCATGTCGCGATGTCGCGCGACATGTTGACCTCTTGCGGCATCCAGTGGTTTGCACAGGTGGCCCGATATTTTTCCCAAGCCCATTTGTATTTGAATGGGACCAGTTGGTTGACGTCGGTGCGGCCGTTGATGATCCGCTTGTCCGCCGCCACGACCCGCTTGCCCTCAAGCGGTTTGGCTGGCGCTGATTGGATAACAGGATCAGCGGACAACCCGCGAGGCTTGGTCGCTGTTGCGGCCATCGTCCCGATCATTTCATCGTGAAACCCACCGGCTACCTCAGGCTTCAGGAACGCGGCCTGAGGTGATGGCATCGATTTGGTTTCTTCTTCCCAAGACAGCATGGTGTACCTTAAGTAACTAGCGATTATCCAAGCGATGTGACAAAACACAAAGCATTACTTGCCGGATAACTCAATGACCTCAACGAAAATGTTGCATTGCGACACAGGATCGCAAGACAAGGACTCACTGGCAGGCTTCGCAATCCGGGTTGTCGATGGCGCACATCTTGACGTCGGTGGCCGCTGGCTGCGTTTGGGCCGCCACCGTGATGGGCTGGGCCGGTGCCAGCACCGAAGCGCTGTCGCCAGACGCCGCACCGCTGCTGACCGCATTGAGCTGACCCGACTTGACCGTGGACTTCTCGGCGTGGGTGGCGCCCATGGTGCGCAGGTAGTAGGTGGTCTTCAGGCCGCGAATCCATGCCAGCTTGTAGGTCTCATCGAGCTTCTTGCCAGACACGCCTGCCATGTAGATGTTCAGTGACTGCGCCTGATCGATCCACTTTTGCCTGCGGGCCGCCGCCTCGACCAGCCACTGCGTTTCGATCTCGAAGGCCGTCGCGTAGAGCACCTTCAGGTCTTCCGGCACGCGGTCGATGCGGCGCAGCGAGCCTTCGAAGTGCTTGAGATCCATCACCATCACGTCGTCCCACAAACCGAGTTGCTTCAGGTCACGCACCAGGTACTCGTTGAGCACCGTGAAGTCGCCCGACAGATTGGCCTTGACTGACAGGTTGCCAAACGAGGGCTCGATCGACGCGCTGACGCCGATGATGTTGGAGATGGTGGCGGTGGGCGCAATGGCCACGCAGTTGGAGTTGCGCATGCCGTGCTCGGCGATGCGAGCGCGAAGAAGGCCCCAGTCCAGGGTGCTGCTGCGATCGACTTCGACGTAACCGCCGCGCGCTTCGGCCAGCAGATCGAGAGAGTCGATCGGCAGAATGCCGCGGTCCCACAGCGAGCCGCGGTAGCTCGAGTAACGACCGCGCTCGGCAGCAAGGTCGGTCGACGCCCAGTAGGCGTGGTAGCACACGGCTTCCATCGAGTGGTCGGCAAATTCGACTGCTGCGTCGGACGCATAGGGCACGCGCAATTCATGCAGGGCGTCTTGAAAGCCCATGATGCCCAGACCCACCGGGCGGTGGCGCAGGTTCGAGTCGCGTGCCTTCTTGACGGCGTAGTAGTTGATGTCGATCACGTTGTCGAGCATGCGCATCGCGGTCGACACCGTGCGCTTGAGCTTGGCGTGATCGATCTGCTTGCCATCGGGGCCGTCCATCAGATGGCGCGCCAGATTCACCGAACCCAGGTTGCACACCGCGATTTCGGTCTCGCTGGTGTTGAGCGTGATCTCGGTGCACAGGTTGCTCGAGTGCACCACGCCCACGTGCTGCTGCGGCGAGCGCACATTGCAGGCGTCCTTGTAGGTGATCCAGGGGTGCCCGGTCTCGAACAGCATCGACAGCATCTTGCGCCACAGATCACGCGCCGGCACCTTCTTGTGCAACTTGAGATCGCCGCTGGCCGCGCGCGCCTCATAGGCGGTGTAGGCCAGCTCGAAGTCGCGGCCGAACTTGTCGTGCAGATCAGGGCAACTGCTTGGCGAGAACAGCGTCCAGTCGGTGCCTTCCATGACACGCTTCATGAACAGATCGGGGATCCAGTTCGCGGTGTTCATGTCGTGCGTGCGGCGACGGTCGTCACCGGTGTTCTTGCGCAGCTCGAGGAACTCTTCCATGTCGAGGTGCCAGCTCTCGAGATAGGCACACACCGCGCCCTTGCGCTTGCCACCCTGATTGACCGCCACGGCGGTGTCGTTGACCACCTTCAGGAAAGGCACCACGCCCTGGCTCTTGCCGTTGGTGCCCTTGATGTGGCTGCCCAGCGCGCGCACATTGGTCCAGTCGTTGCCCAGACCGCCGGCAAACTTCGACAGCAAGGCGTTTTCTTTCAAGGCCTCGTAGATGCCGTCGAGGTCATCGGCCACGGTGGTCAGGTAGCAGCTCGACAGCTGCGAGCGCCGCGTGCCGGCATTGAACAGCGTGGGCGTGGAGCTCATGAAGTCAAACGTTGAGAGCACTTCGTAGAACTCGATCGCCCTCGCCTCGCGGTCGATTTCATTGAGCGCCAGGCCCATGGCCACACGCATGAAAAACGCTTGCGGCATCTCGATGCGTTGTTCATCGATGTGCAGGAAATAGCGGTCGTACAGGGTCTGCAGCCCGAGGTAATCAAACTGCAGATCGCGATCGGCCTTCAATGCGGCGCCCAGACGTGCCAGATCGAACTGCATCATCTTGTCGTCAAGCAGTTCGGCATTCACACCTTGCTTGATGTAGCCGGGGAAGTACTCGGCGTAGCGCGCGTGCATGTCGGACTGAAGCACTTCTTCACCGAGGATTTCGCGGCGAATGGTGTGCAGCAGCAAGCGCGCGGTCACTCGGGTGTAACCGGGGTCTTTTTCGATCAGCGTGCGCGACGCCAGGATCGAAGCCTTGTGCACCTCGTCGATGGGCACGCCGTCGTAGAGATTGCGCCGGGTTTCCGCCAAGATGGGCTCCGGGCGCACATCGCCGCCCAGGCCTTCGCAAGCGGCCTGCACGATCGTGTGCAAACGTGCCCAGTCGAGCGGCACGCGCTGACCACCGTCGAGCACGCTGATCGCGACTTCGGCCATGACCACGGGCTGCGCCTGCTTCGAGCGCTCTTGAGAGCGACGCTCGCGGTACAGCACGTAAGCACGGGCCACTTCATGGTGGCTGCCACGCATCAGGCCGAGTTCGACCTGGTCTTGCACGTCTTCGATGTGAAAGGTGCCGCCGCCCGGACGCGAGCGCAACAGCGCGCGCACCACCGACTCGGTGAGAACGTCGACGGTTTCTCGCACGCTGGCCGATGCCGCGCCTTGCGTGCCGTGAACCGCCAGAAAAGCCTTCATCAGCGCGACCGCGATCTTGCTGGGTTCAAACGCCACCACCGCGCCGTTTCGGCGAATGATGTGAAAGGACTCATACGCAGAAGCCGTCGGCGCAGCAAGCACTGCCACACGCTGGGGGTTCTGGGCCAAGGGGTCGGAACTGACGGGGATCGCTTGCATGTGTGGCCTTTTCTTTTGAATCTGTGGGTGCCGAAAACTGATGGATCACTCGGATGGACGCGCTGACAAAGCCAACGCAACCGAGCCTTAAAGGATGCTGTCTGTGTAACGACTGGAAAGGCGCAAGTGCCGTGCCGGCCTCACGCCTTGGGGAGAGCCCAGCAAAGCGCCACGATGCCGCCCGCCGATACGCAGCCTCGCATGCCCGCGGCTCACACGACAAATCGAAGGCACCGCGCGCCACGCCGAAGCGGCCCTGCGCGTGTCGCCCGATGTTGCGCCGAACCGCGCACCGGGCGCGGTCAGGGGGAACACCCTGAGCTTGATTCTCATCGTGCGACGAACGGAAAAACATTTGGCATGAACACACTATATCTGTGGTCTTCACGCCCTTCAAGCACTACCGATAGTGTGTCGATGTAAAAAGACGCTTGGCCCCTGCGTGAAGTTTCATGCCCTGCTTCGGGGCTCGATCGCCCCGTTTCGGTCCAGGGCAGCGCGCATGCCGCAAAGTCATTGAGCGGCCGGTCGGCATGCCGCGAATTCATTGGCTCGCAAGCCAGACTCAGGCTGCATCGCCCGCCAATGCTGGTGCCGTGAGTCGCTGCGCCTCGACAAGTTCGTGGCGCGCCCATGGCGAGCCGACCCGATCACTTCAGGATCGCTGGATGACGACCTCGGGAAAACACCGTTCGGGCCAACCCAGGGTGGTCATCAACCGAGGCCAGTCGAAGCCCGCGCCCGGGTCGGCCTTGCGTCCTGCGGCCACATGTTCGTGCCCGGCCACATCGAGGCAGCAGCCCGCGCCGGCCAATGCCTGCAACAAATCGCACAGGCTGCGGTACTGGGCGGGCTCGAAGACCTGACCCTCCAGCCCCTCGAGCTCGATGCCCACCGAGTAGTCGTTGCAATTGGAGCGGCCTCGCCAGCTGGACACGCCGGCGTGCCACGCACGCTCAGCGCATGACACAAACTGGATGCAGCGCCCATCGCGGCGTATGAAGAAGTGAGCCGACACACACACATCACGCAGCCTGTCGAAGTACGGGTGTGCCGACACGTCCAGCTGGTTGAGAAAGAAACGCTCGACTTCATCGCCGCCGTACACACCGGGCGGCAAGCTGATGGAGTGCACGACCGCCAGGCTGGTCTCGACGCCCTTGGGTCGCGACCCGAAGTTCGGTGATGGGCAATGCCGCGCACGCGACCACCAGCCACCGCTCCACTCGGATGCAGTCTCAGACCTCGCCACGATCGGCATCGCCATGCGGCGAATCGACACCCGCCATCACGTTCAGACGTGCCATGCGATAACGCATCTGCCGCAAGGACAAGCCCAGGCTCGCACCCGCCGCCGTGCGGTTGAATCGGTGCTGCTCGAGCGCACGCAACAAGATGCCGCGCTCGATGCTGTCGAGATAGAACTCGAGGTTGCTCGGCAACTCCGGCAGCGAGGCCCCTGCAGGCAACCCGAGAGCGCCTGTCGCCTCAGCCCCTTGCAAAGCACCCATCGCGAGATCGGCCACGCCACCGAATCCAGACGATGGCGCATCGGTGAGCGCGTCGAGCGACAGCCCGAGGTCGGCCACATCGATGAGTTCGCCACCCGACAAGGCCACCGCCCGATGCAACAGGTTCTCGAGCTCGCGCACGTTGCCCGGAAACGGGTACAGCGACAGCTGCTGCAAAGCCTGACTGGTCAAGGCGGGTGCGGGCCACACACCAGCGTCTCGCGAGATTCTGTGGAGCACCTGCTCGCCGATGCTGGCCAGATCCTCAAGCCGTTCGCGCAAGGGCGGCACGCGGATCTGGATCACATTGAGCCGGTAGAAAAGGTCCTGGCGAAACCGGCCTGCCTGAACCTCGGCGCCAAGGTCCTTGTGGGTGGCGCTGAGCAAGCGCACGTTGGCTGGCAACTCGCTGACCGCCCCGACAGGTCTGACCGAGCGCTCCTGAACCGAGCGCAGCAGCTTCGACTGCATCGACAGCGGCAGCTCGCCAATCTCGTCGAGAAACAGCGTGCCCCCGTCGGCTGCCTGGAAAAAGCCTTCACGGTCTTCATTGGCGCCGGTGAAAGCGCCGCGCCGATAGCCGAAGAACTCTGCTTCGAGCAGGTTTTCCGGAATGGCGCCGCAGTTGACCGCAATGAACGGATGCGCGCTGCGCGAGCTGACCTCGTGAATGGCGCGCGCGACCAACTCCTTGCCGGTGCCCGACTCACCTTGAACAAGCACCGGAGCCATGCTGCGGGCGACCTTTTCAACCAGCGAGCGCACCTGGGTCATGGCCGCCGAGCGGCCCGCCATTCGGTCCAGCGCAGCGCTGCGCGGCCGTCTCGGCGCCGCCGCGCCGCTGGCTGACACGGGCTGTTGATCCGCTCGGCCGCCTTCGATCGCCGCAGCGCGGCGTGAAAGGGAAACTCCGCCCGCGGCGGGCAGACTCGACGGCAGGTTGCTCGGCGCGGTGGTCGGGCCACGGCCCAGCGCCGAAGCCACCACCGCACGAAACTGCTTGAGGTCAACCGGCTTGGTCAGGTAGTCATAGGCGCCGGCCTTCAACGCCTCGACCGCGTTCTCGGCCGAGCCATAAGCAGTGATGACGATGGCCTTTTCATGCCTTGCATGGCTTTCAAGAAAGCCCAGCACATCGAGCCCCGAACCATCCGGCAGCCGCATGTCGGTGATGACGGCGCTGAAGGTTCGCTCTCGCAGCAGCGCACAGGCTTCGCCGACATTGCCCGCGGTTTCGATGTCATAGCCCTCGCGCAGCAAGGTCAGCTCATAGAGCGTGCGCAGATCCGGCTCATCGTCGATGACAAGAACGCTGGGATGTTCGGCAGCAGTCATCAGTGGCAATCAGTCCGAACCGGTGGCCGTTTGCGCCGCAGCAGTTGCCACGGGCCGACGTCGCATGTTGACGAAAAAGTCATTTCGATTCGATTCGGCGGGCGGGCGCAAGCGGTAATCGATGCTGGCTCCGTGCTGGTCACACAGCTGGCGACAAATATACAAGCCCAGTCCGGAGCCACGGCTGCGTGTCGAGAAGAAAGGCTCGAACAGGTAACGCTCGACCTCCTCGGGTATCAGTGCGCCATCGCTGCTGACACTGAGTTGCACCATCGCCTCGTCAAGACTGCTCAGTCGCACATGCACCGCACCCGGCAAATCGGTGGCGTGCATGCGGGCGTTGTCGAGCAGATTGACCAGCACGCGCCTGAGGTGTTCGGCCTCGAACACCGCTTCCAGGGGCTCATCGGGCAGATCGACCTTGAGCACGCCGTGCTCGACGATGTCGATCGAATTCGACCGCGCCCAATCGCTGCAGATGTTGGCCACCTCGGCGCGCACGGCAATCGGCTCGGTGGCGATCACGGCCGCAGGCGCCACCTGCATCACATCGTCGACGATGCGCGTGAGCCGCTTGACGTTGTCGGCCACCATGCGCGTGAGTTGCCGCTGCTGGGGCGTCTGGGCGTCTTCGGCCAGCAGCGCATTGGCCTGCCCGATGGCCGACAGAGGGTTGCGTATCTCGTGAGCAATGCCGGCCGAGACCCGGCCCATCGCAGCCAGCTTTTCCTGCCGCATTCGGGACTGCAGGCTGCGCACATCCTCGAGCAGCAGCACGCACAACTCCTCGGCCGAGGGCTGCGCATCGCCACGCGTGAAACGCATGCGCACCCGCAGGGTTCGGCTGACTCCCTGCTCGAATCGCAGCGTCACGTCTCGGCCGGCCTCGGGCCAGACGGCCTCGTGAAAGCCGCGCTCGACGGTTTTCACCAGCTCGCTCCAGTCATCGACGCCACGCAACTGAAAGGGAGCCATGCGCCCTTCACCGCGGCGCACCAGCAGCCGCCTGGCTGCTGGATTGGCCGCGCGCACCCGACCCGAGCGATCCACCACCAGCACGCCGTCTTGCATCTCCTCGATCACCAGGCGGTTGAGTTGGCCCTGCTGGCGCGCGAACTCCATGCTGTCCCTGGCAGAGAGTTCCTGGCGCGCTAGGCGGTTGGCGAGTTCACTGGCCAGCAGCGAGATCACCAGCAAACCGCTGCCCGCCAAGCCGGCCTGTGACAGCAACTTGACCGGATCGCCCCCAGCCATCACACCCCACCAGCCATAGCCCAGCAGCAGCAGCACCACCGCGGCCGCAGTCGCCAGTGCCTGAACTCGCGGAGCCAGCACCCCGGCCATCAGCGCGGGCAGCACCAGCAGCGCCCCGTAGTTCAGGTTGGAGGCGAACGACAGGATGTGCAAGGCCATGAAGCTGGCGATATCCACGCCGATGCAGGCCACCCATTGAAAGCGGCTGAGCCGCGGGGCAGCGAGCTCGTCGACCGCCTCCGATGAAGGCGCCAGCCTCATGGCGATGGTCAGCAGCGCATAGACCACGCTGACTGCCACCACCTCACGGCTGGGCATCACACCAAAAACCCCGGCGGTTGCCAGCGTGAGAACGAGCGCCAGTCCGAGCGCTGCGCGAGCGCTCAGAAAGGCACGCAAGGTCCGCTGGAACGCCGCGTGTCCTTCCAGTTCGACCGCCTTGTCAGTCGGCGCCATGAAGCGCGAGGCGTTCTCTTCGGTGAGCCCGACACCCTGTGGCGGGATCTCGTCGGGGTCCCGCATGAAGGCCCCGAACCACGACTCGTCGGCTCGGGCGGCGCGTGAGCGGCTGCGGCGGTCGGTCTTGCGACGCTCGAAGGGCTTGGTCGCCTGGTTCATCAGCGCGGGGCGCCCGAATGCGCATCCCGATGCGCATCGCTGCAGTACCAGCGCTCATCAGAAAAAAGCGCGTCGCCCTGCGGCAGGTTCACGCCGCAATACTCGCAGGCGACCATCGCCTCGCGCGAGGGCTCGCTGGGCTCTCCAGCACGAGGGCTTGCACTTGAATCGCCGCGCCGCGAGCCACGCCGACCCGCACGCACCAGCCACACAACCGCGACGAGCAAACCAACCAGCAGCAAATATTTCATCGGCTGATCAACGCAGTCGGTGCGACACGGGCCAGCTCATCAAGCGCCGGGCTGGCTCAGCAGCACGTCGTGCACAAAGCGCGATCCCACGTAGGCCAGCAGCAGCAAGACAGCACCGGCGTAGACCCACCGCGTGGCTTGACGGCCACGCCAGCCGAAGCGTCGGCGCCCCGTCAGCAAACCGGCATAGACCAACCAACCCAGAATGGAAAAAACCGCCTTGTGGTCCCAGCGCCAGGGGTCGGAGAACAACCAGCCCAAAAAGATGGCCAGCGACAAAACCACGAAACCGGCCGACACGAAACGGAAGGTCAGGCGCTCCAGTCGCATCAGCGGCAAACCCATGGGCGCCGCAGAAAAAGTAGCGCGGGGCTGGGCGTCATCGAGCAAGTTCACCGGTGCCGGCGGCGGTTGCCGCATCTGACGATCGGCACGGTTGAGCATGGCCGCATGCAGCACCGCCGCGCCGAAAAGGCCGTACGAAGCAATGCCCAAAACCCAATGAATTGGCGCCCACGGCGAACCGGCGTGGGGTCGCAACTCGCCTGGAAACAGCAAGGCCAGCAGCACCGCCTCGGCGCCCAGAATGGCCAGCGTGCGACGCAGCCCGCTGATGGGAAGAAAACGGATCTCGGCCAGATAGACGGTGATCACGAGCCACAGGGTCACCGAAAGAGCAGGCGCGAAACCGAAGCGCGCCGCGGCTACCTCAGTGCCCATGCCCGAGATGTCGACCACCGTGGCCAGCGCGTGCAGCACCCAGGCCACCACCAGACTGACACGAAAGGCACCCACCGCACGCTCGGGAATCAGCGCGGCCACCACATAGGCCAGCAAGGCCATGGCGCTGACGCCGCTCAGCAAGCTTGGCAAGGCCAGATCGGTCACGTCGCGACCCCTGAAGATAGACTCATCGGCAAAGTGTACTTTCGCGTTCCGGGCTTCCCGGCACCGCCCGCAAACTCATGGCATCCACCCTCACCGAACGACTGAGTCGCGCCGTCAAGACGATGCGCGGCCAAGCTCGCATCACCGAATCCAATGTGCAGGACATGCTGCGCGAGGTGCGCATGGCGCTGCTTGAAGCGGACGTGGCGTTGCCGGTGGTGCGAGATTTCATCGCGCGGGTCAAGGAGCGCGCGCTCGGCGCCGAGGTGGTGGGCTCGCTGTCGCCCGGACAGGCGCTCGTGGGTATCGTCAACCGCGAGCTCACGGCCACCATGGCCGGCAACGACATCGGCGGCATCAGCGACATCAACCTCGCAGCGCAGCCCCCGGCGGTCATCCTGATGGCCGGCTTGCAAGGCGCGGGCAAGACCACCACCACCGCCAAGCTGGCCAAGCACCTGATTGAAAAGCGCAAGAAAAAGGTGCTCACGGTCTCGGCCGACGTCTACCGCCCGGCAGCCATCGAGCAATTGAAGACGGTGACGCGACAGGCCGGCGCGGAGTGGTTCCCCTCCAGCGCGACCGACAGACCGATCGACATCGCCCGCGCAGCGCTGGATTACGCGCGCAAGCATTACTTCGACGTGCTGCTGGTGGACACCGCCGGCCGCCTGGCCATTGATGAAGCGCTGATGCGCGAGATCAGCGAGCTGCACGCTGAGCTCAACCCCGTGGAGACGCTGTTCGTGGTCGACGCCATGCAGGGTCAAGACGCCATCAACACCGCCAAGGCCTTCAAGGAAGCGCTGCCGCTGACCGGCATCGTGCTGACCAAGATGGACGGCGACTCGCGAGGCGGTGCGGCGCTGTCGGTGCGACAGATCACCGGCGCGCCCATCAAGTTTGCGGGCGTCAGCGAAAAGATCGACGGGCTGGAAGTGTTCGATGCCGAGCGGCACGCCGGCCGCGTGCTGGGCATGGGCGACATCGTGGCGCTGGTCGAGCAGGTCACGCAAAACGTCGACATGGCGGCGGCCCAGAAACTCGCTGACAAGGTCAAGTCAGGCGACGCCTTCGACCTCAACGACTTCTTGCAGCAGATTTCGCAGATGAAGAACATGGGCGGTCTGGCCAGCCTGATGGACAAGCTGCCCACCCAGATGGCGGCTCAGGCCGGTGCGGTCGATGTGGACCGGGCCGAGCGCGATGTGCGCCGCATGGAAGGCATGATCTGCTCGATGACGCCGCTCGAGCGCCGCAAGCCCGATCTGATCAAGGCCACCCGCAAGCGCCGCATCGCCGCCGGCGCGGGTGTTCAGGTGCAAGACGTCAACCGCATGCTCAATCAGTTCGGGCAAATGCGCGACATGATGAAGAAGATGAAAGGCGGCGGCCTGATGAAGATGATGAAGCGCATGGGCGGCATGAAGGGCATGGGCGGGATGCGCTGAGCGCGACCGGCAGGCTCAACCCAGCAGCGCGTTGGCAAACTCGCGTGCGTTGAAGGTCTCCAGATCCTCGAGTTGCTCGCCCACGCCGATGAAATAGACCGGCAGCGCTCGAGCCGCCACCGCAGAACCCGCCTCATGGCAGCGCTCGCGCGCCCACAGCGCGATCGCGGCAAGCACGCCGCCCTTGGCTGTGCCGTCGAGCTTGGTCACGATCAGCCCGGTGAGGCCCAAGGTGTCGTCAAAGGCCTTGACCTGAGCCAGCGCGTTTTGTCCGGTATTGCCGTCGATGACCAGCAGCACCTCGTGGGGCGCGCCGGTTTGGGCCTTGCCAATCACGCGCTTGACCTTGCGCAGCTCTTCCATGAGGTGCAGTTGGGTGGGCAGCCGCCCGGCGGTATCGGCAATCACCACATCACAGTGGCGGGCCTTGCCAGCGGTCACTGCATCGAAGGTCACCGCAGAAGGATCGCCGCCTTCCTGGCTGACGATCTCCACGCTGTTGCGGCCTGCCCAGATCTCCAGCTGCTCGCGAGCCGCCGCACGAAAGGTGTCAGCTGCAGCCAGCAGCACCTTCTGCCCGCCCTCGGCGAGATGGCGCGTGAGCTTGCCGATGCTGGTGGTCTTGCCCGCTCCGTTCACGCCCACCACCATGATCACGGTGGGCGAGTGCTCGCCGACGGTGAGCGACTGCTGCAAGGGCTGCAGCAGCTCGGTGACGGCCTCGGCAAGCAGCGCCTTGACGGCGGCGGGATCGGTGGCGCGTGCGTCCTTGACGCGCCGCTTCAAATCGGCAAGCAGGTACTCGGTGGCCTTGACGCCGGCGTCAGCCAGCAGCAGCGCGGACTCCAGATCCTCGTAGAGCGCGTCATCGATCTGCGCCCCGGTGAACACCTGAGCCAAGCTGGAGCCGGTCTTGCGCAAGCCGGATCGCAACTTGTCAAGCCAGCTGCGGCGCTCAGGTGATGCAGCCTCGGCCGCTGGCACCACGGCGCTTGCAATGGCTGGGGCATCAGGCTGTGGCGCCGCTGGCTTGGGTGCGTCAGCGGCGGGTTCGATTAGAGGAGATTTTTTCTTGAAGAAGCTGAACATGCGAAGACAGGTGGGCTCGTGGGCGGTCTCATCGTAGCCGTTCAACTGCTGCGCGGCGGCGATGTCTCCACAATCCGGCCGATGCAAAGTCACCGAGGCGAGAGCGCGAACAAGGGCCGCCCTGGCATGACTTCGGTGCTCGGCGACCTCCGCCGGGCCCTGCGCGAAGTGCTTGGCGTGTGCCTGCAGTTGGAGCGCTCGCACATCGCCTATGCTTGCGGTGTCCGCGCGGCGCTGACGCTGGTGGTGGTGCTGTGGATCGCCCGCAGCGGTGGCCGCATGGACATCGGTGTGCCCATGGCCATTGGCGTCCTGATGGTCAACCTCAGTGACGTGTGCGAACCCCACGGATTTCGCTGGCGCACGATGCTTTGGACCACGGCGTGTGCCTCGCTGTCCACCTGGCTGGCGGGCATGGTTTCTGGATATCCCGCCGCTCACCTTGTCGCCGGCATCCTGTTGGCGGCAGTGCTCGGTTACGCCGGCGCGCTCGGCCCCAAGAGCAGCCTGGCCGGGTCCATTGGTTTGTCGATGTTCTCGCTGTACGCCGGCTCAGAGATCGGCAGCCATCGCTCCTTGGCCGATGCGCTGGCCGTCGGTGCGGGCGGCATGCTGGCCACCTTGGTCGCCATCGCGGGTTGGCCATTGCGGCGCTTCGAGGTCCCGCGGACCCAGATCGCCATCGCCTGCGAGAAGTTCGCCTTTGTCTGCGCTGACTTGCGATCAAGATGGGCATCCACGGCCGTGGCCTCGGCCATTCTTGACGCGGCCCGATCGGTGGAAACAAGCGGCGCGGCGGGCCCCACCGAGGTCTGGTTGCGAAAATTCCTCGAGTGCCTCGAAGACAGCCGCTGCCTGCTGCTGGCAATCGGGCCGATGCATGAGCAACTGTCGAATCCGGCACCGCTGGACCGTGTGCTGGCGGCCGCATCGAAGTTGACCCGGACGATGGGCGCAGCACTGGCCTTGAAGCACCGTGCGCCTCGCGTCATGGCCGAGCTCGAGCGGTTTCAAGCTGCGTGCGATGCCTGCGATGATCCGGCGGGCGTCGAACTCGTGCGCCGCATGCGCGACTGCCTCACCGAAGCTGCTCAACTGATGGCCGGCACCTGGCCGATTGGCAGCGCGGCGAGCACACGCTCGGTCAAGAGCGCGTTTTCCGGCCTCCGGCCAACGATCCGTCAGCACGTCGACATGCGCGACACCTACGTCAGGCACGCGCTCAAGCTGGCCATCACCTACGGACTGGCCGTCGCGGTTTCGCTGGGGCCCTGGGATCCCAGTCACATCCACCACACCTACTGGATTCCGCTGACGGTGGCATGGATTTGCAAACCTGACCTCTACAGCACCGTGGGCAGGATAGGCATGCGGGTGCTGGGCACGGCCGCAGGGGTGCTGCTGGTCACGATCTTTCTGAATTTCATTGGAAGCGAGCGCGCCATCATCGTGATTGCCGGCATCGGGGCCTTCGTGTCGTGCGCTTTTCTGTGGGCGAACTACGCGGTGATGGTCATTGGAATGACGCTCGCAGTGCTGTGCCTGGGTGCGATTGGCGGGGTCGCGGTCGAGGCCGAGGCGTCCGTGCGCTTGTGGGCCACCTTGCTGGCAGGCGGCCTCGTGGCGCTGACTGCGCTGGTTCATCCCCTGCGCAAAGGCGCCGCGGTGTCGGGGCACTTGTCCAGCATGTGCAGCGACCTGCGCTCTTACGCCGAAAACTTGCGATGTGGCAAGCCGCAGGCAGAACTGTCAAAGGCTCGCGCGGCATTGCTGCGCGACCGAACCAACGCGGCGCTCACGCTGGCTGCGGCTGCGGCCGAGCCGCCAGCGCTGTGGGAAAGAGGCCGCGTTCGTGTGGATGTGGCAAGCGCGCAGGCCGTTCTCCATGAACTGGAGGCCGAACTTTCGAAGCTGGTCACCATCGACCTCCTGGGGCATCAACTGCGGGTCTCGCCAACGGCATGGCCGCAATTCGAGACCACCTTGTGCGACATCGAGCGACGCATTGGCGAGCTGTGCGGCACGAAAGCCTCTGAATCTTGATGGCAACCCAGCGAGCTGCCCCCTATACTCTCGGGCTTTTGGCGCTTTAGCTCAGCCGGTTAGAGCGACGGAATCATAATCCGCAGGTCCGGGGTTCGAATCCCTGAAGCGCCACCAGTTCTACCCTCATGCGGCAGCCACTTTCGAGCAATCGTTGGTGGCTGCTTCGCTTTGACGCACGCACAGTCCATTCGCAAGCCACTGGACAATGCCTCACCAGACTCAACATCCAATGAAACGCCGATCAAGCCTCCCGAATGTGCTGTGGCGCTTCCTGCTGGGCACCGCCTTGCTGATCGGTGCGGCCTCGATCGCGGTCGCGCAGGACCAGGCGATGCGGCGCTTTCCACAAAATGCACTGCGTGGCGTGATCACGTTCGGTGAACCACCTTTGGTGCGGCTCAACGATGAATTGACACGGCTTGCTCCAGGTGCCCGCATCCGCGGCACCAACAACCTGCTGGTACTGTCCGGCACGCTCACGGGCGTCAAAGCAGCAGTGAACTACACGCTGGACAACACCGGCCAGTTGAAAGACGTGTGGTTGCTGCGCAATGAGGAAACGGCCAGAAAGCCCTGGCCTTCCACCCCCCAGGAAGCCGCGCAATGGAACTTTGACGCCGGCAACCAGATCTGGTCCAAACCATGACCCAGTCCGCAACAGGCAAGAAGGTGTTCATCAAGACCTTTGGCTGCCAGATGAACGAGTACGACTCCGACAAGATGGTCGACGTGCTGCGCCAGGCCGAGGGCTATGAGCCCACCACCGACGTCGAACAAGCGGACCTGATCCTCTTCAACACCTGCTCGGTGCGTGAAAAGGCGCAGGAAAAGGTGTTCAGCGATCTGGGCCGCGTCAAGCACCTCAAGGAAAAGGGCGTGCTGATCGGCGTGGGAGGCTGCGTGGCCAGTCAGGAAGGCGCAGCCATCATCAGCCGCGCGCCTTATGTGGATGTGGTGTTCGGGCCGCAAACGCTGCACCGTCTGCCCGATTTGCTGCAACGGCGCATCAGTCAGGAACGCTCTCAGGTCGACATCAGCTTTCCTGAAATCGAGAAGTTCGACAACCTGCCGGTCGCGCGGGCCGAGGGCGGCACCGCGTTCGTGTCGATCATGGAAGGCTGCTCGAAGTACTGCAGCTACTGCGTGGTGCCCTACACCCGCGGCGAGGAAGTTTCGCGGCCGTTTGACGATGTGCTCGCCGAAGTGGCGGGTCTGGTCGAACAAGGTGTGAAAGAAGTCAACCTGCTCGGCCAAAACGTCAACGCCTACCGTGGCGCCATGAGCAAGCATGGTGGTGACAGCGCCGAGATGGCCGACTTTGCCTTGCTGATCGAGTACGTGGCTCAGATTCCCGGCATCGAACGCATCCGCTACACCACCAGCCACCCCAATGAATTCACGCAGCGCCTGATCGATGTCTACGCACGCGTGCCGCAGCTGGTTGATCATCTGCACCTTCCGGTGCAGCATGGCAGCGACCGCATCCTGATGGCGATGAAGCGCGGCTACACCGCCATGGAATACAAAAGCACGGTGCGCAAGCTGCGCGCCGTGCGGCCGAATCTGCGCCTGTCGAGTGATTTCATCGTCGGCTTTCCCGGCGAGACAGATGAGGACTTCGCCAAGATGATGAAGTTGATTGAAGACGTGGGCTTTGACAGCAGCTTCAGTTTCATCTTCAGCCCCCGGCCTGGCACGCCGGCGGCGTCACTGCAAGACGACACGCCATACGCGGTGAAACTGGAGAGATTGCAAACGCTTCAGGCTGCCATCGAAAACCATGCCCACGACATCAGCGTGTCTTTGGTCGGCACGCGACAGCGCTTGCTGGTCGAAGGCCCGTCGCGCAAGGACAGCAGCGAGTGGATGGGCAGAACCATCTGCAACCGCAAGGTCAATTTCAAGGCGGGGCCTGGCCTGCTTGGCCAGTTGATCGACGTGTGGATCACCGAGGCCAACCCGCACTCGCTGCGCGGTGAATTGCGTGCTGACTGAGGCTCAAGCCCCCGCTCAGCGTCGGCGCACGCACCACCACAGGCCGGCAGCGCAGGCCAGCACGATGGCCATGTACGTCACCATCTTCGCATCGCGCCCGGTGACGATCAGGCCTGCCAGTTGCGCCGCAAGACTGGCCAATGAAGCACTGGTGGCCAAAGACAACCAACGCACCGAGCGCAATTCGCTGCGCCACAGCACTTTCGCCGCGGCAGCGCCAAGCAGCCCCAAGGCGACGGCCGGCGCCAGGAAATCAAGCAGATGAAAAAAAACGCCGGCAAGGTTCATTCGAGTCGCCATTCAGGCCCACCACGTGTATCCAAGGTCGATCTGGGAGCTGTTGGTGATTGTCAGGTGGGCGGCGAGACAAAAATAGTGTAAATTTTGGTTGACAGTCAGAGTCACTATGAGCGTTTTCACCCTAGGCCTCAACCACGCCACCGCATCGCTGGACATGCGCGGTAAGTTTGCGTTTTCGCCCGAGCGATTAGCGCCCATGCTGCTGGGGTTTCGAGAAAAAGTGCAACGCTCTCCGGAAGCTGCGCTGGTGTCCACTTGCAACCGCACGGAACTGTATGTGGGTGCAGACGCTGGCATGGTCACGCCTGCGATGGACTGGCTGGCTGAGGTGGGCGGCATGTCGGCATCCAGCCTGCGCGAACACACCTACGTGCTCGAAAACGAAGCGGCAGCTCGCCATGCCTTCCGCGTGGCCAGCGGCCTCGATTCGATGGTGCTGGGCGAGCCTCAGATCCTGGGCCAGATGAAGCAAGCTGTGCGCGAGGCGGACACGGCTGGTACGCTGGGCTCGACGCTGCACCAGATGTTCCAGCGGTCCTTCGCCGTCGCCAAGGAGGTTCGCAGCTCGACCGAAATCGGATCGCATTCGATCAGCATGGCGGCCGCGTCGGTGCGACTGGCATCGCAACTGTTTGAAGACCTCAGCCAGATCAAGATTCTTTTTGTGGGCGCAGGCGAGATGATCGAACTGGTCGCCACGCATTTCGCGGCAAGAAAACCGCTCGCCATGGCGATCGCGAACCGCACACGCGAACGCGGTGAAAATCTTGCGAAAAAATTCAACGCCGAATTGCTGCCGCTGTCTGACCTGCCCAACCGCTTGGGCGAGTTTGACGCGGTGATCTCGTGCACTGCCAGCACCTTGCCGATCATTGGTCTGGGTGCTGTGGAACGCGCTCTCAAGGCGCGCAAGCGCCGACCGATCTTCATGGTCGATCTGGCCGTGCCGCGCGACATTGAGCCTGAAGTCAGCCGCTTGTCGGACATCTACCTGTACACGGTCGATGACTTGTCATCGCTGGTGCAAATTGCCGGCGAAAAGCGGCAGGCCGCAGTCCAGCAGGCCGAGGCGATCATAGAAACCGGGGTGCAGGGCTTCGTGAACTGGCTGGGTCAACGCAACACGGTACCGCTGATTCGCGCCTTGAACTCTCAAGCCGATGAATGGCGAGCCGCAGAAATGGCACGAGCGCGCAAGTTGCTGGCCAAAGGCGAAGACATCGAAGCCGTCCTTGAATCGATGTCGCGCGGCTTGACCCAGAAGATGATGCACGGCGCGCTGGTTGAACTGAACACCGCAGAGCCCGCACAGCGCGCGGATCTGGCCCAAACGGTGTCACGACTTTTCCTGCGCAACTCGGCCTTTGGCGGCCAAGCCTCGGGCAAGCCAGACTCGGCTGCCAACGACGCAAACCTTTGACGCCATCACGCTGGCAGGCGAATTGGTGGCTTAGGTGATGCTAGGCTGGAAGGCTTGGGTGACAAGTCGTCTCCCGGTGCGTGAATGGCCCCATGAAAGACTCCCTTCGGTTGCAATTTGAACGTCTGGCACTTCGCCTCCACGAGATCGAAGCCATGCTGGCTGATCCGGCGATCGCTGCCGACATGAACCGCTTCAGGGCCGTCACGCGAGAACACGCCGAGGTGTCGATGCTGGTGGCAGCCTTCCAGCAGTTCAAGGCACGCGAGAACGATGCTCTGGCCGCGCGTGCCCTGCTCGAGCAGTCAGCGAACGATGCGGACATGGCGCAAATGGCGCAAGACGAAATCACCGCAGCACTGGCCGACGTCGACAGGCTGCACCAGACCTTGCAGGCCTCTTTGCTGCCCAAGGATCCCGATGATGCGCGCAACGCCTTCGTGGAAATTCGTGCGGGCACCGGCGGTGACGAGTCGGCCCTCTTCGCTGCTGACATCGCCCGGATGTATCTGCGTCACGCCGAGCGTCTCGGCTGGCGCACCGAGTTGATGTCAGAGAGCATGTCCGACCTCGGCGGCTACAAGGAAGTGGTGCTGCGCATCGAGGGAAGCAACGTCTACGGCCAACTCAAGTTCGAGTCAGGTGGGCATCGGGTGCAGCGCGTGCCCGTGACCGAGACCCAGGGTCGCATCCACACGAGCGCCTGCACGGTCGCCGTGCTGCCGGAACCCGACGAGGCCGAAGAAATCCAACTGAATCCGGCGGATCTGCGCATCGACACCTTCCGCGCCAGTGGCGCAGGCGGACAGCACGTCAACAAGACCGACAGTGCCATTCGCGTGACACACATCCCGACCGGCCTGGTGGCTGAATGTCAGGACGACCGTTCGCAGCATCGCAACAAGGCGAAGGCACTCGCTGTGCTCGCCGCCCGTCTGCGCGACAAGGACCGCAACGAACGCGCAGCCAAGGATGCGGCCACCCGCAAAGGGCTGATCGGCAGCGGGGACCGCAGCGATCGGATACGAACCTACAACTTTCCTCAGGGCAGGCTGACCGATCACCGCATCAACCTGACCCTGTACAAACTGCAGTCCATCCTGGACGGGGAACTCGATGAAGTGGTGTCGTCGCTCAAGGCGGCCAGCGCCGCTGAGCAACTGGCCGCACTTGAAAGTGGCGAGTCGTGACAGATCCAAGCCCGACGGAACAGTGTTCGATCGCACAGGCGATTAGCGGGGCCCGGGCCAAGGGCATCGACAGACTCGATGCCCAGTTGATGCTGTGCGCACTCCTGAACAGACCGCGCAGCTGGCTGATCGCACACGATGAACAGCCGCTGTGTCCAACCCAAAGCGCAAAGCTCACGCAGTGGGTGAGCCGCCGCCTTGATGGCGAGCCTTTGGCTTACCTGCTTGGCCAGAAAGAGTTTTACGGACTGATGCTGCAGGTCGGGCCATCCGTACTGGTTCCGCGTCCAGAAACCGAACTGCTGGTCGACTGGGGGCTGCGCTTGCTGCAAGGCCCGCTGGCTGCGATCTCAAATCCACGCGTCATCGATCTGGGTACCGGCAGCGGCGCCATCGCGCTGGCCATCAAGCACCGTTTCCAGGCGGCAACGGTGATGGCGGTGGATTCCAGCGCAGCCGCGCTCGAAACGGCACAAGGCAATGCGGACTCGCTGCGCTTGGACGTTGATCTGGTGCGGGGGAACTGGTGGAGCGCCGTACCCGGCAAACGCTTCGACCTGGCGCTGAGCAACCCGCCTTACATCGCCGCCGGGGATCTTCACTTGGCAGCGCTGCGTCATGAACCCCAGAATGCACTGATCGCCCACCGAGACGGCCTGGCAGATCTAGAAGAGATCATCGATGGCGCTCGCGCGCACTTGAACCCGGATGGCTGGTTGCTGCTGGAGCACGGCCATGATCAAGCCAACGCGCTGCGGCAGCGGCTGGCGTCAGCGGGCTTTGGCCAAGTGCAAACGCTGTGCGACCTCGCGGGCCTGGAGCGATGCACGGGTGGACAGGTGCACCTGTCATGACGCCGTCGTTTCGTGTAGGCTCTGACGTTGTCCAAGACTGCCATTCGGAGCACCCATGAGCGACACCCTCAAGCGAATCGATGAAATCGTCAAAGGCAACCCCGTTGTCCTGTTCATGAAAGGAAACTCGCAATTTCCGATGTGCGGGTTCTCGGGTCGTGCGATTCAAATCCTCAAGGCCTGTGGCGCGACCAACGTCAAAACCTTCAACGTGCTCGAAGACGAAGAGATTCGTCAGGGCATCAAGGAATACGCCAACTGGCCCACCATCCCTCAGCTGTACGTGAATGGCGAGTTCATCGGTGGCTCCGACATCATTGCCGAGATGCATGAGGCCGGCGAACTTCAGTCTTTGCTCAAGCCCTGATCCGTCGGCAGCACGAAGCCGATCATGGAGCCACCCAAGGCCCCGCGTCCCAGAGTGGTGGTCGGCATCTCGGGCGCATCCGGTGCCGTTTATGGGGTGCGCCTGCTGCAGCGGCTGCGGGTTGCAGGCTTCGAAACTCATTTGGTGGCCAGCCCGGCCGGGGTGCTTAACGTGCATCACGAGCTCGGTCTGGACCGAGCCTCGCTTGAGCGCCTTGCCGATCATGCGCACAACCCGGCCGAGATCGGTGCCACGATCGCAAGCGGCTCGTTCGCCACGCAGGCGATGGTGGTAGCCCCTTGTTCGATGAGAACCTTGGCCGCCGTGGCTCATGGGCTTTCCGACAACCTGCTGAGCCGGGCGGCAGACGTCACCTTGAAGGAGCGCCGCAGGCTGGTGTTGATGGTGCGCGAGACGCCTTTCAATCTGGCGCACCTGCGCAACATGACTTCAGTCACCGAGATGGGCGGCATCATTTTTCCACCGCTGCCTGCGTTCTATCTGGGTCGGCTCACGGTTGAAGAAATGGTCAACGACAGCGTTGAGCGCGTGCTCGCCTTGATCGGTGTCGACTCGGCCACTCCGCAGGCGTGGACAGGGCTGTGAGCCCGTCTTATCAGCCCTGACGGATGTCCCACTGCTGACGGGCGGCGAACACCATGTTCGGATACTCGGCTCGGCCCCGGCTGCCGTTGTAGCGACCAAGCGCCAGAAACTGATCTCCACGCTCGACGTCGAGGTAGTGGCGCAGGATCACGCAACCAAATCGCAGGTTGGTCTGCATGTGAAACAGCCTGCCAATGTCACCGTCGCCAATCAGCCGCGACCAAAATGGCATCACCTGCATGTATCCCCGAGCACCAGCCGAGCTGATGGCGTACTTGCGAAAACCACTTTCAACCTGGATCAGACCGAGGATCAAGGATGGATCCAGCCCCTTGCGCTTGCTCTCGTACCAGACGGCCTCGAGAAACTCCCGTCTGACGTCGTAATCGGGCTTGCGATTCTTGAGCCGATCGCTGGCCGCACCCAGCCAACGCAAATAGCTCAGCCGCGCCTCGACCGTGTCGAACTCGACCCTTGGCGGGGCTGCATCAGACACCGCCGCCGACAACGCCGAACGCACCGCATCAGCCAGAGGCTCTTCGACCTGATCGCCTGCGCGCACATTTGATGCGGGGGCCAGCGTGGCCAGTCCCGAGATCAACAGTGCTCGCCGATTGAGCGTCATGCCGAGAGCTTTGCCCCAAGCCAATCCACGATGCCGGGCAGCGGCACGGTCTGGGCTTGCGCATCGCGCCGGCCCTGATATTCGACCGTGTCCTCTTTCAATCCTCGGTCTCCGATGACCACACGGTGCGGCACGCCGATGAGTTCCCAGTCGGCGAACATCGCCCCGGGACGTTCGCCCCGGTCGTCAAGCACAACATCGATTCCTGCGGTGAGCAAATCGGCGTGCAACTGGTCGCAGGCACAACGGACGGCATCAGATCGGTCGTACCCAATGGGGCAAATGACGACTGCGAATGGCGCGATGGAAGCGGGCCAGATCATCCCGCGATCGTCGTGCGACTGTTCGATCGCCGCACCGAGGATGCGCGTGATTCCAATGCCGTAGCAGCCCATTTCCATCAAACGAGGCTTGCCGACTTCGTCCAGATACGTGGCATTCATGGCCTCGCTGTACTTGGTGCCAAGGTAGAAGACGTGGCCCACTTCGATGCCACGCTGGATCGCCAACGGACCGCAGCCGTCAGGAGACGGATCACCCTCGACCACATTGCGTATGTCTGCCACCAGCAGCGGCTCGGGCATATCGCGGCCCCAGTTGACGCCCACGTGGTGAAAATCTTCTTCGTTGGCGCCACACACAAAGTCGCTCATCGCAGCCACGGTACGGTCAGCAATGACCGTCACGGACTCGGATACCTCCACGGGGCCCAGATAGCCAGGCTTGCAAGCGAAGCAGTCAGAGATTTCAGCAGCGGTGGCGAACCGATAGCCCGCCTTGAGCCCAGGCAGTTTGCCGACCTTGACTTCATTGAGTGAGTGGTCGCCTCGCACCAGCAGAAGGTAAAGACTCGCGCGGGTCCCCTCGGGAGCATCAGGCGGAGGATCGGTCGCGACAACGAGCGACTTCACCATCGAAGACAGCGGTACGCCCAGAAATTCCGCGACCTCCTCGCAGGTGGTCTTGCCCGGCGTGGACGCCTTGACCAAGGGCTTGGCGGCAGCGGCACGCTCATCAATCAGACAAATCGCCTCAGCCAATTCGATGTTGGCGGCGTAACTGGATTGCGGGCAGTAGACCACTGCGTCCTCGCCGGTTTCGGCAATTACCTGAAACTCGTGGGATCTGTCGCCACCGATCGCGCCGGTGTCGGCAGCCACGGCACGAAAGGTCAATCCAAGACGCTCAAAAATTCGAACGTAGGCCGCGTACATGGCGTCGTAGCTCTTACCTGCCGACGCGGCGTCACGATCGAACGAATACGCGTCCTTCATCGTGAACTCTCGTCCGCGCATCACGCCAAAACGCGGGCGACGCTCGTCGCGAAACTTGGTCTGGATGTGAAAGAAGTTCTTGGGCAGCGCGCGGTAGCTGCGAAGCTCCTGACGGGCGATGTCCGTGATGACCTCCTCGCTGGTGGGCTGAATGATGAAGTCGCGGTCATGGCGGTCTTTGACTCGCAGCAACTCCGGCCCCATCTTGTCGAAACGGCCTGTCTCTTGCCACAACTCGGCCGGCTGCACGAGCGGCATGAGCAACTCGACGGCACCCGCGCGGGTCATCTCTTCTCTGACAATGGATTCAACCTTGCGGATGACTCTCAAGCCCATCGGCATGTAGGAGTAGATGCCAGCGCTCAAGCGCTTGATGAAGCCCGCCCTGAGCATCAACTTGTGACTCACCACCTCGGCCTCTGCAGGCGCTTCTTTGAGGGTAGAGACGAAAAACTGGGAAACTTTCATGTGGAGATCTGCCCGGATGGGCCCCGGGTGAGCGCACCGGCCGAGAGCAAGTGCGTGCACAAGGAAGGACAGGCTGCAAGGGTTTCCACCGCCCATACCCAGTGCAATAATGAAAATAACAATAGATTCTGGAGAAGATTATGCTCGACCGGGAGGGGTTCAGACCCAACGTCGGGATCGTGTTGCTGAACCATCAAAACGAGGTTTTTTGGGGCAAACGGCTCCGACGGGACTCGTGGCAGTTCCCTCAAGGAGGGATCAAATACGGCGAAACGCCCGAGCAGGCGATGTATCGGGAACTGCACGAAGAAGTGGGTCTGTTCCCTGACCACGTGCGCATCATCGCGCGCACCAGAGAATGGCTGCGCTACGAGGTGCCCGACAGGTTCATAAGACGCGAGTCTCGGGGCCACTACCGTGGTCAAAAGCAGATCTGGTTTTTGCTGCAACTGACGGGGCGTGACAGCGACATGAACCTGCGAGCCACCGACCACCCGGAGTTCGATGCCTGGAGATGGCATGAATACTGGATACCTCTGGACGTTGTGATTGACTTCAAGCGCAACGTCTATCAAATGGCTCTGACCGAACTCTCTAGGTTTTTGCCGGAAGCAGGATTTCAAAAATCCGTCAATTCACATCAAACAAAAAACATGATGGGGAAGGATCCTGCACCCTGAGCCTGATGGAAATTAATTTAGGTCAATGATCTTCGAGAATGACCATGTTATCTCTGTGAACCATCTCAGGCTCGCAGGAAAATCCCAAGGTTGCCTCAAGCTCGTTAGATGATTTTCTGGCTATCAATCTCGCTTCACCGCTTGAATAATTGATCAGCCCGCGAGCCACCTCAACGCCGTCGGCCCCCAAAAGGGAAATAACGTCTCCGCGGTGAAAATCCCCCTTCACTTCAAGGACGCCAACAGGCAACAAGCTCTTGCCCTCGCCGCAGATTTTGCTCCGCGCGCCCGCATCGAGAACCAAGGCCCCACGCAACTGCAGCTGGTCCATCATCCATTGCTTGCGAGCGGCCATTTTGGGCGTCTGAACCCCCAAGGCAGTTCCGATCGGCTCACCAGCACAAAGTCTCAAGAGAATGTCTTTTTCTCTTCCCCAGGCAATGACGGTACTGGCTCCACTGCGCGCGGCGCGTTTGGCTGCCAGTATCTTGGTGATCATGCCGCCACGGCCTATGGTGCTTCCTGCACCGCCGGCCATGCGCTCGAGAGCAGGGTCTCCTGCCAAGGCATTTGCAATCAGTTGAGCCTGCGGATTTTTTCTCGGGTCTTCCGAGTAGAGACCGTTTTGGTCGGTGAGGATGACCAGCGCATCAGCCTCTATCAAATTGGCAACCAAAGCACCCAAGGTATCGTTATCGCCGAACTTGATTTCATCATTAACGACCGTGTCATTTTCGTTAATGATGGGGATGACATTCAACTTCAGTAACGTGGTCAATGTCGATCTGGCATTGAGATAGCGCTCACGGTCGGCAAGGTCAGAGTGCGTCAGCAACACCTGCGCGCTTTTGACACCATAAACCCTGAGCATCGACTCGTACATGTGCACCAGTCCCATCTGCCCCACGGCAGCAGCAGCTTGCAACTCATGCAACTGCTTGGGACGCACAGACCAACCCAGCCGCGTCATGCCCTCGGCGATGGCGCCGCTTGACACCATCACCAACTCACGTCCTTGCGAGGCCAGGGCCGCCAGTTGTCGGCACCAGTTGCCTATCGCATCGGAATCCAGCCCCCGTCCCTCGTTGGTCACAAGGCTGGACCCCACCTTGATGACGATACGGCGAGCGTTTGCAAGCACTTCGTTCATGAGTCTTCAACACGGTTGATAGAGTCTGTGAAACGCGGATCTGTCTCTGGCTCAGGTGCGTTCTTGGCGCCAGCCACATGGTCGTACACAGCACGGATCAAGGACTCGCAACCCTCTCGGGTGAGGGCCGAGATCTGGAAAACGGGGCCCTTCCACTTGAAGCGCTTGACGAAGTCTGCAACACGTTGAGCTCGCTCCTCAACGGGAATCATGTCAAGCTTGTTGAGCACCACCCAGCGAGGTTTGTCGTAAAGCGACTCATCGTATTTTTTCAACTCGCGAACGATCGCCTTCGCTTGCGCCACGGGATCCACAGCGGGGTCGAATGGAGCAAAGTCCACAAGGTGCAGCAGCAGGTGTGTGCGCTGCAGATGCCGCAGGAAAACATGCCCCAATCCTGCGCCCTCAGAGGCCCCCTCGATGAGCCCCGGAATATCCGCCACCACAAAGCTTTGTTCAGGCGCGACCCGGACCACCCCAAGATTGGGGTGAAGCGTCGTGAATGGATAGTCCGCGATCTTGGGTTTGGCGTTCGAAATGGCGGCGATCAGAGTGGATTTCCCAGCGTTCGGCATGCCGAGCAAACCCACGTCTGCCAAAACGCGCAACTCGAGACGAATATTGAATTTTTCACCCGGCCAACCGGGGGTTTTTTGCCTTGGTGCTCGGTTGGTGCTGGTTTTGAAATGAAGATTTCCAAAACCGCCATCTCCGCCCTTTGCAAGGAGGACTTTCTCATCCGGAACCAGCAACTCAGCTATCACGCGATCCGAATCAACATCAGTAATGATCGTACCCATCGGCATGCGCAGGATGATGTCCTCGGCAGCAGCACCAAACTGGTCAGATCCCCGACCGTTTTCTCCTCGACGCGCTTCATGGCGTCGAGCGTATCTGTAGTCGATAAGCGTGTTGAGGTTTCTGTCACCCACCGCAAAAACGCTACCACCTCGTCCACCATCGCCGCCATTGGGCCCTCCAAATGGAATGAACTTCTCGCGGCGAAAGCTCATGCAGCCATTGCCACCATCCCCGGCGGCAATGTCGATAGTTGCTTCGTCAACGAATTTCATGAAATGTGGAAGTGGGGAAAAAGAGTGGTTGCTTTTACGGGTCGATCGTGATGGAAGTAAAAATGATATTTCGAAAATTTTTATCCATAAAGACAAAGGCCCCGGGAAAACCGGGGCCTGCTGTCAAATCTGAGCCTGAATATCAGGATACTTTCACGCTGACGGTACGACGGTTTTGAGGGCCCCTGACCGAGAAAACCACCTCGCCATCGGCAAGAGCAAAAAGCGTATGGTCCCGGCCTACACCCACATTCACGCCTGGGTGAAACTGAGTTCCGCGCTGTCGCACGATGATCGATCCAGACGAAATCACCTCACCACCATATGCCTTGACTCCGAGCATCTTGGGCTGGGAATCTCGTCCGTTGCGGGTTGAGCCGCCGCCTTTTTTCTGTGCCATGCTTTACTCCCTTGGGTGCAATACTTTGATCAGGCGTTCACAGCGCCGATCTGGAGCTCCGTGTACGACTGCCGGTGACCTTGGCGCTTTTGGTAGTGCTTTCGACGGCGCATCTTAAAGATGCGCACTTTGTCGTGCCTGCCCTGCGACAACACCATCGCCGAAACGGTGGCACCTGCAACCAGCGGGGTGCCAATCGTCATCGCAGCGCCTTCACCGACAGCCAAGACTTGGTCCAGAGTCACCTCTTGACCCACCTCAGCCGCAATCAACTCGACCTTGATCTTTTCACCTGTGGTGACCCGGTATTGCTTGCCTCCGGTTTTTATGACCGCGTACATGTCTGACCCTTCCAATTTGGTTCTCGGCGCACATCGATCTCGGAACTTGATCGCGCGCAGAACCCAACACTTTAGCACACGCTGCGAATTTACAGAAGAGCAAGACCTGCCGCCGGGCCACCTAAAGAGTCAACCGCCCAAGTTCCTATAATTTTGAATGAGCTTAGACAAGGAACTTGTGCGCGCAGAACTTGAAGTTCGACCAGCACCCCGGAACCCCGGCATTGACGCCATGGGCGAGGAGATGCGAGAGGTGGATGCGGTCATTCGACGAAGACTGACGTCGGAGGTGGCCCTCGTCGACCAGATCGCGAGGTACATCACGACGGCAGGCGGCAAGCGCATCAGGCCACTGCTGGTTTTGCTCTTTTCCAACGCGCTTGGCTTCAAAGGCGCAGAGCGTTTCGAACTTGCCGCGAGCGTCGAATTCATCCACACGGCAACCCTTTTGCACGACGACGTGGTCGACGAGTCTGGGCTGCGACGCGGGCGAAAAACAGCGAACGCTGTTTTCGGCAACGCGGCCAGTGTTCTGGTTGGTGACTTCATCTATTCGCGGGCCTTCCAGATGATGGTTTCGGTCAACCAGATGAAGGTGCTTCAAGTTCTGTCTGACGCAACGAACATCATTGCCGAAGGCGAAGTGCTGCAACTCATGAACATGCACGACGCCGACTTGCCAGTCGCCGACTACCTCAAGGTGATTCGCTACAAAACGGCAAAGCTTTTTGAAGCAAGCGCCCGCCTGGGTGCCGTGTTGGCAAGCGCGCCTGCTGATTTGGAAGAGGCCTGTGCCGACTACGGTCGTTCCTTGGGTACCGCTTTTCAGCTCATCGATGATTTGCTCGATTACGAAGGGTCGGCCGGCGAGATGGGCAAGAACGTCGGGGACGATCTTCGAGAAGGCAAGCCGACACTGCCCTTGCTGCTGGCCATGGAGCGCGGCAACCCGCAGGAGCGCGCTTTGATTCGCCAAGCCATTGAGACCGGAGATGTGGACCGGTTGCCAGAGGTCATTGCGGCAGTTCGGCGCACGGGCTCTATTGAGGCCACTCGTGACGCAGCGCGGGAGCAAACCCGTTTGGCAGAAAACAGCCTGGCCATGCTTGACAACTCAGAGTACAAAGACGCTCTGATAGAGTTGTCTCGCCGCTGCCTTGATCGATCGTCTTGAGCTGTTCAAGCTTGAGTCATGCTCGGCGGTTTGACGTCGCGGTGCAGCTTTAGTCTGGAAGATCGCTACGTTCGGGACGTAGAGGCCGGAGGTTCGAATCCGCTCACCCCGACCAGCCGATAAAGGTCGAGTTTGATGCACTCCCAGCCCTTAGAAAAATTCCGCCCAAGGCCTCCCGTCAGCGGGCTTTCCGGGCACGTGCAAGGCCGCTGTACCTGCACATTGGCAGGGATCGGGTTCACGGCACCGTGGGACGGGCTTCTCGCCCTTGCGCGTTCTTGCCATGGCTGATTACGGGCAGCCAACGGCTGACACGATCGCCGAGACCTCTCAGTCAGCACTGTCTGGCGTTGCGCGTGTGCTTGTGCATGCCGGCAAGCTCAGCGAAAAATCCGCCGCAGGGCTGGTGAAGTCTGCCGCAGAGAAGCGAACAGGCTTTGTGGCCGAACTGATCAAGTCGGGCACAGTGTCTCCGGTCGACTTGGCACACACCCTGTCGACCGCATTGGCGCTTCCTTTGCTGGACCTGAACGCTGTCGACCCGGAGCGGCTGCCCCGACACGTCATTGACGGCAAGTTTTCCTCGCAGTTCCAGGTGGTGGTTTTGGGCAAGCGTGGGAATCGGCTTTTCATTGGCGGCGCCGACCCCACTGACCAGGAGGCGGTCGAGCGCATCAAGTTCGCGACCCAGCTGACGCCCGAGTGGGTCATCGTCGAGCATGACAAGTTGTCAAAGCTGCTCGAGGGCAGCGGCGCGAGCGCGACGGAAACGCTTGAGTCGATGGCGTCGGGCGATTTCGAATTCGACGTCACTGAAGAGGCGACCGACCAAGAGTCTGCTGAACCCACCGCCGAGGTCGAGGATGCGCCTGTCGTGCGCTTCCTTCAAAAAATGCTCATTGATGCCATCAATGCGCGCGCGTCCGATCTTCACTTCGAGCCCTACGAGTACCACTACCGCGTTCGCTTTCGCATCGACGGTGAGCTTCGCGAGATCACTCAACCGCCCATCGCGATCAAGGACAAGCTGTCTTCGCGCATCAAGGTGATTTCGCGGCTCGATATCTCCGAAAAGCGAGTGCCGCAAGACGGCCGAATGAAACTGAAGTTCGGCAACAAGTCCATCGATTTCCGTGTCAGCACATTGCCGACGCTTTTCGGCGAAAAGATCGTGATCCGCATCCTTGATGCTTCAAGTGCCAAGCTGGGCATTGAAGCGCTGGGGTACGAAAAAATAGAACGCGATCGTTTGATGCAGTGCATTCAGCGTCCGTACGGCATGGTGCTGGTCACCGGGCCCACCGGTTCAGGAAAAACCGTGTCGCTCTACACCTGCCTGAACATACTGAATCAGCCAGGTGTGAACATCTCCACCGTGGAAGACCCGGCTGAAATCAACCTGCCCGGCATCAATCAGGTGAATGTCAACGACCGTGCGGGAATGACATTCGCGGTGGCGCTGAAGTCTTTCCTGCGGCAGGACCCGGATGTGATCATGGTGGGCGAAATCCGCGATCTTGAAACGGCCGACATCGCCATCAAGGCAGCGCAGACCGGTCACATGGTGATGTCCACGCTGCACACCAATGACGCGCCCACCACCTTGACACGCATGCTGAACATGGGCGTTGCGCCATTCAACATTGCATCGAGCGTGCTGCTGATCACCGCTCAGCGCCTGGCGCGAAAGCTGTGCGAAGGTTGCAAGGTGCCCGCTGATTACCCCCTCGAAGCCATGCTCAAGGTCGGTTTCGAGTCCAGCGAGTTGAACGGCTCGTGGAAGCCGTTTCGGGCCGTCGGTTGCTCGGCGTGCAGCAACGGATACCGCGGCCGAGTGGGCATCTATCAGGTGATGCCAGTGACCGAGGAAATCCAGCGCATCATCCTCGCGCAAGGGACTGCGGTGGACATCGCGGCCCAGGCCCAGCGCGAGGGCGTTCGCGATTTGCGTCAGTCGGCGCTGGTGAAGGTTCGTGCGGGCGTCACCTCTGTCGAAGAAGTGATCGCGATCACGAACAATTGATTCGAACTGAATAAAAACGTCGTCCGGCCGATAACACGGCAGGTGGGACGTTACCCGGAGGCACCATGGCGACTGCAGCGGCCGCAAAAAGCGGCGGAGATGTCGTTTTCGAGTACGAAGGCAAAGACAAGAACGGCAAGCTCGTTCGTGGAGAGATGCGCGCTGGCGGAGAGGCCATGGTCAGCGCCAGCCTGCGTCGCCAAGGCGTCCTGATCACCAAGATCAAGAAGCGCCGCACCAGCGGTGGGCGCTCCATCAAGCAAAAGGACATCGCCGTATTCACGCGACAGCTGTCGACCATGATGCGAGCCGGAGTTCCATTGATTCAGTCCTTCGACATCGTGGCCCGCGGCAGCCCCAACCCGAGGCTGACCAAGCTGCTGACCGACATACGCTCCGACGTGGAAACCGGCTCCAGCCTGTCATCGGCCTTTCGCAAGCACCCGCTTCATTTCGATGCGCTTTATTGCAACCTTGTCGAGGCTGGCGAGGCCGGCGGCATTCTTGAAGCGTTGCTTGACCGTCTGGCCGTCTATCAAGAAAAAACGATGGCCATCAAGAACAAGATCAAGTCTGCGTTGATCTACCCGGTCGCCGTGCTGGTCACAGCGTTTGTGGTGGTGACCGTGATCATGATCTTCGTGATCCCAGCCTTCAAGGATGTCTTCACATCGTTCGGCGCGGATCTGCCGGCGCCCACCTTGATCGTCATCGCGATGTCGGAGTTTTTCGTCAGTTACTGGTGGGCCATCTTTGGCTTCCTAGGCGGCGGCGTCTACTTTTTCCTTGAGTCATGGAAGCGCTCGGAAAAAATGCAAAAGACGATGGACCGCTTGTTGCTGCGTGTGCCCGTCTTCGGGGACCTGGTCAACAAGTCGGCCATCGCCCGCTGGACGCGCACGCTGTCGACCATGTTCGCCGCAGGCGTGCCCTTGGTCGAAGCCCTCGATTCCGTCGGTGGAGCTTCGGGCAATGCAGTCTTCGCGGAAGCCACGGTGGCCATCCAGAAAGACGTGTCGACTGGCTCGTCTCTCACCACGTCCATGCAGACGACTGGCGTCTTTCCCAACATGGTGCTGCAGATGTGCTCCATTGGCGAAGAGTCGGGATCTCTCGACCAGATGCTCGGCAAGGCCGCCGAGTTCTACGAGGACGAGGTCGACGAGGCCGTCAAGGGTCTGTCGAGTCTGATGGAGCCCTTCATCATCGTCATCCTGGGCACCGTGATCGGCGGCATCGTGGTGTCAATGTATTTGCCGATCTTCAAGATTGGTCAGGTCGTCTGACGCAGCAGGCATGGACCTTTCTTTCGTCGAGGTGATGCTCACGCCTTGGACGCTGGCATTGCTCGGCCTGTGCATCGGCAGCTTCCTGAACGTGGTGATCCACCGGTTGCCGCAGATGCTCGACAGGGGCTGGAAGGCCGAGTGCGCCGACATGCTGGGCGTGAAGGTGGAGTTGCCACCCGAAATGACGCTTTCCACCCCGCGCTCGCGCTGCCCCTCGTGTGGCCACGCCATCGCCTGGTACGAAAACATTCCGCTACTGAGCTACCTGTGGCTGCGCGGCAAGTGCTCGGCATGCAAGACGCCGATTTCTGCGCGTTACCCCTTCTTTGAAGTGCTCACGGCAGCGATCTTTGCGGCGCTGGCCTGGCGGTTCGGTGCGCAGCCCACGACCTTGCTGTGGTGCGCTTTTGCGGCGGTGCTGGTGGCGCTTGCCGGCATCGACTGGGACACCACCTTGCTGCCCGATGGATTGACGCTGCCACTGCTTTGGGGTGGCTTGGTCGCAGCCGCGCTGGGGCTGACGACGTCGCTGTCATCGGCTGTGTGGGGTGCTGTGGCCGGATACCTTTCGCTTTGGAGTGTTTACTGGCTTTTCAAGCTCGCCACCGGCAAGGAAGGCATGGGCTACGGGGACTTCAAATTGCTGGCAGCCCTGGGCGCATGGCTCGGTGCTTCGATGGTGCTGCCGGTGGTGCTGGGCGCCTCGATTTTTGGCGCGGTGGTCGGCATCGCGATGAAGCTGAACAGCTCCCTGCGCGAAGGCCGCTATGTGCCCTTCGGACCCTTTCTGGCGGGCTCGGGTCTGGCGGTCTTGCTGCTGGGTCCGACGCGGGTGCTGGGCTGGCTGGGTTGGGCTTGATGCCAACGCGCGCTCTCGCTGAGTTGCACTTTCAAAACGCTTGAGCATGTACCTCGTCGCACCGCCGCCGTTGCGCATCGGCCTGACCGGCGGCATCGGCAGCGGCAAGAGCACGGTGGCGCGTTTGCTGGCCGGTCTTGGTGCCAAGGTGGTTGACACCGATGCCATTTCTCGCGGTCTGACCCAAGCCGGCGGCGCAGCGATGCCGGCACTGCGCGAAGCATTCGGCGATGGCGTCATTCGGCCCGATGGCGGCCTGGACCGCGATCAGATGCGCCGGCTGGCCTTTGCCGATGGCACAGCTCGCAGCAAGCTTGAAGCGATCTTGCACCCGATGATTTCGGCCGCAGCGCAGCGCGAAGCCGCAACCGCAGCCGATGCTGCGGTCATCGTTTTCGACATCCCGTTGCTGGTCGAATCAGGCCACTGGCGAGACTCGGTGCACAGGGTGCTGGTCGTCGACTGCAGCGAAGCAACGCAAGTCGCTCGCGTCATGGCCCGATCGGGATGGACCGCCGACGCGGTCAAAGCCGTGATGGCCGCACAGGCCACTCGTGAGCGGCGAAACTCGATCGCTAACGACGTGGTCGTCAATGACGGTATCAGCCAGACCGATCTGGCTCGCCGGGTTGAAGCCTTGTGGAACGCGTGGAAGCCTTCGCCTCAATCAGCCGTGTGAAACAATCTTTGGGCTGGGGTGGTTTCTCACCTGAGCGTGAGTCTTTTCTCAGGTCAAAGGCAGTGCCACTTGGTTCTCTACGAGCATCCGTTCAACGAAAGCATACGAACCATGCTTCGGCTCGAACATCTGTTCGACCGGCTGGGACAGTTGGCGCCACGTGATGGCGCGGTTGACCATCACTACGCGATCGCCACCATCTTCGAGATCATGGAAGTGGCCTCGCGGGCCGATCTGAAATCCGATCTGCTGAAAGATCTGGAACGGCAGAAATCCCGCCTCAACAGTTACCGCGGCAATCCCTCCATCTCTGAAGACGCGCTCGACAGCGTGATCAAGAAGATCGACCACGCGCACGACGGTTTGAACAATTCCGCCGGCAAGACGGGTCAGACGCTCACGTCCAACGAATGGCTGATGAGCATCCGCAGCCGCATCAGCATTCCCGGTGGCACCTGCGAGTTCGATTTGCCGGCTTATTACGCCTGGCAGCAATTCGACCCGTCGCGGCGTCGCGCCGATCTTTCACGCTGGATCGACCTGCTGCTGCCTTTGGCAGAAGCGCTCAATGTGCTGCTCGGCCTGCTGCGTGACTCGGGCGTGGCGCAACGCGTGTCCGCACCCGGTGGGCAATTCCAGCAAAGCCTGCCGGCCGGCCGCACCTACCAGCTCATGCGAGTTCGAATCAGCTCCGAACAGGAGCTGGTTCCCGAGATCACAGGGCACAGGTTGATGGTGTCGGTGCGCCTGATGAGCCAGGATCCCGAAGGTCGGCTGCGCGCTCACACCGCCGACAGCAGTTTCGAGTTGACCTTGTGCTCGTGAGCGCGTCGTCTGTGCCCCAACGCGTGGTGCGTTGCCCGAAGTGCGGCGGCAACAGCCTTTACGCCGAGAGCAACCCCAGCAGGCCCTTTTGCAGCGCGCGCTGCAAGAACAACGACTTCAACCACTGGGCCAGCGAAAGCTACCGGGTCGAGTCGAAGCCCGATCCCGAAGACTCCGAGAACCCGCCGTGACGAACGGCGTCGCGATGGACACCGTGGCGTGCCGCGAATGCGAGTTGCAGCAGCGAGTACCGCCGCTTCCCCCAGGGGGCAAGGCGGTTTGTCCCCGATGCAAGATGACCATCGCGAGAAACCCGGTGGATCCGATAGACCGGCCGCTGGCGCTGGCCCTCACTGCGGCAGTCGTGTTCCTGATCGCCAACCTGTCGCCGCTGATGGGAATGTCGGTGGCCGGGCTTGACTCGTCCACGACCATCCTCGGCGCGGCCAGAGAAACCTGGCTGCGCGGCAGCGAATTGGCGGCCGTGAGCGTCGCGTTTTGTGCTGTCGTGGCGCCGGGCCTGTTCATCGCTTTCATGCTGTTGATGCTGTTGGCGGCCAGAAGGCCACCGGCCCCGCGCTGGGTCGGTCGATTGCTGCGCATTTCAGAGTCGGTGCAGCCTTGGTCCATGAGCGAGGTGATGCTGCTGGGCGTGCTCGTCGCGCTCATCAAGGTTTCTCAATTTGCCACGGTGGTGCCGGGTGTCGGACTGTTCGCCCTCGGCGTGCTCGTGGTGCTGCTGGCCGCGCTGGGCTCCTCGTTTGACAGCCACGCGATCTGGCAGCGCGTCGTCTGGGCAGACGGCACGCGGCCTGCGCCGATGGAGCCCGGCCTTGCCAAACGAAGCGGCGCGCTGCTCCTTATGGGCGAGGAATCAACCCCATGCGGGCTGGTCTCGTGCACGAGCTGCGGGCTTCTTTCGCGCCCCGCACCCAACCCACAGCGCGGCCACTGCCCTCGTTGCGGTGCGGCACTGACCGAGGCCTCGCACGCCTCGATTCAGGTCACCTGGGCCCTGCTGATCGCGGCAGCCATTCTTTACATACCGGCCAATTCGCTGCCGGTGCTCATCTCGACGTCTCTCGGATCTTCCCAGTCAGACACGATCATCAGCGGCGTGGCCTACTTGTATCAATCGGGGTCTTGGCCGCTTGCCTTGATCGTCTTGATCGCAAGCGTGATCGTCCCGCTGGGAAAAATCGTTGCGCTGGCATATTTGCTGATCACCGTGCAGCTGGGCTACGTGAAGAACAACCAGGACCGCACACGGCTGTATCGAATGGTCGAATTCGTCGGACGCTGGTCGATGCTGGATGTGTTCGTCGATGCATTCATCGTCGCACTCGTGCAACTTGAACCACTGATGTCGGTGGAGCCAGGCTCGGGAGTTGCCGTGTTCATGTCTGTGGTGGTACTCACCGTGCTCGCCGCGCGCTCCTTCGATCCACGACTGATCTGGAACGCGGGCCGTTTCAAACAGGTGCAGCATGTCTGAACCAGACTCAAACACTGAACTGCCTCAAGCGATGGTGCTGGCGCCCAAGCGCCACCGCGTGTCCATGGTCTGGATCATTCCCATCATCGCCGCGCTGGTGGCCATCAGCATCGCAGTGCACCGCATCAGGAGCGAAGGCCCGACCATCACGATCGTGTTCAAGGCCGCCGACGGCATCGAAGTCGGCAAGACCTTCATCAAGTACAAGGACGTGAACCTCGGTCAGGTCACCGACGTTCACCTGTCGAACGACTATTCGCAGGTGGTCGTCACGGCCAAGATGACCAGCCACGCAGCCGCACTGCTGGTCGAAGACGCGAAGTTCTGGGTGGTACGGCCCACGATCAGCCTGAGCGGTATTTCAGGTCTGAACACCCTGCTGTCGGGCAACTACATCGGCTTCGAAGCCGGGACTTCGAAGCAAAGCCAGGACGAATTCAATGGGCTGGAAAAGCCACCGCTCATATCGGGGCAGCTGGGGCGCGAGTTCATCCTGAAATCCCATGACCTGGGTTCGCTGTCTGAAGGCTCGCCGGTGTTCTTTCGCCGCGTGCCGGTGGGCCAGGTCGTGTCATTCGCCATCTCAGAAGACGGCGCTTCCGTGGAGATTCGGGTCTTTGTCAATGCGCCCTACGACAAGCACGTCATGGCCAGCACCCGGTTCTGGAACGCGGGGGGCGTCGACATCACGACCGATGCGAACGGCATCGGCATTCGAACCGAGTCCATCGTCGCCGCACTGGTCGGTGGCATCGCGTTCGATGTGCCCAAGATCACGCCCGGCGACACCAGCGCGCCGTCCGACGCGCAATTCGTGCTTTACAGCGATCGGCCATCCGCCATGAAGGCCCCGGTTCCGGGTTCACGTCACTACGTGCTCCATTTCAGCGAGACGCTTCGCGGCCTGTCGGTCGGCGCGCCGGTCACTTTCCTGGGCCTGCCGGCAGGCGAGGTCACCGAAATCGACCTCGAACTCGACAAGTCAGGCAAGAACGTGCGTCCGCGAGTGACGGTCAGCTTCTACCCCGAGGGTCGGCTGTCTTACACCGACGCGAGCCAGAAGACTCAACCGAGCGGCGACGACAAACGCCGCGGCGGCCTGCTGCGACGACTGATCGAAGAGCGCGGACTGCGCGCGCAACTCAGAAGCGGCAACCTGCTCACGGGGCAGACCTACGTGGCTTTCGAATACTTTCCGAATGCCGACAAGGCGAGCACCGACTGGAGCCGCGACTTGCCGGAACTGCCGGTGATGAAAAGCAGCATCGTCGAAATCGAGGACAAGCTGACCAGCGTGCTGGCCAAGATCGACAAGCTGCCGATTGAAGACCTCGGGCGCACGCTGAATCTGGATCTCAAGGAATTCCACAGGGTGCTGGTGGGCACCGGAAAAATCATCGGTCGAGTCGACGAAGAGCTCTTGCCGGCGCTCAACGCCAACCTCGACTCGATGCAGCGCGCGCTGGCCAGCATCGAGCGCGGCATGAACAACGCAGATGCCAATGTGCTCAGCCCCGATGCGCCCGCGCAGCAGGAATTGCGCGATGCGCTGACCGAATTCACGCGCGCCTCGACCAGCATGCGCATCCTGTTTGACTATCTTGAGCGGCACCCCGAATCGGTGATCCGCGGCAAGCCCTCACCGAAAAGCGGAGACAAGTGATGCGCGCAACCGCCTTGACAGGGATCGTCTGCGCCATCACCGCGCTCCTGACCGCCTGCGCCACGTCGCCTGCGACGCGGTTCTACACACTCACGGCCACAGCCGCGCCGGCCGCCACACCGTCGGCGCTGGTGGTCGCCGTGGGCCCGGTCACCTTGCCAGCCACGGTCGACAGGCCGGAGATCGTCGTCAGCGCAGGCCGCAACGAATTGATACCGGACGACTTTCACCGCTGGGCTTCGCCGCTGCAGGACAACTTCTCGCGCGTGATCGCCGAGGACCTCGGGTTGATTCTTGGCTCGCCGCGGGTCGGGCAGTTTCCGCCGGCCCTCGGTGTGGATGCCGACTATCGGGTGTTCGTTGATGTGCGCAATTTCAACTCGACATTGGGCGAAGCCGCCGCTCTCGACGCCATGTGGACGGTGCGGCGGATGAAAGACAAAAAGACGCTCTCCGGACGCACGACCGCGCGCGAAAGTACGGCTGACGGCAGCTATCTGGCGCTCGCAGCAGCACACAGCCAGGCAGCCGCCAAGATGAGCCGCGACATCGCCGATGCGATCGCCGCCCTGCAGCGCGAGGCCCCCTAGCGCGAACCCTCGGCCGGGCCTCTGGCGCAGCGGCATCGAAAGCCCGTCGCATGAGACGGCCTTGAAATCGAAAAGTCGACCCCTATAATTGTTCTGCTAGCACTCGATCGAGATGAGTGCTAACGACGCTGCTTCCGGGCGTTTGTGCAGTTGTGCGATTGCGCTTTCAGGCGCAGGGCCGCTCGCAGACGAACACCTGAAGCCACCCAGTCCAGTCCGATTTACCCAGGAGATGCTATGAAACTTCGTCCTTTGCACGATCGCGTGATCGTCAAGCGCCTCGAGCAAGAAACCAAGACCGCCTCGGGCATCGTC
>CAMCNE010000011.1 GCA_945875935.1 Bordetella parapertussis | reverse complement strand
CACCGGCTGTCCACCATCGCCAACGCAGACCGTGTGGTCGTGATGGACCAGGGGCGCGTGGCCGAAATCGGCACCCACAGCGAATTGCTGGCACTCGACGGGATTTACTGCCGCTTGCACCGCATGCAGTTCGGACGCATCGAGGCTGCGGCGCCTGGCATCGAGGTCTGAATGGGGCTGCGCTCGCCCGCAGGATCGAGTGAACCGCTCGCGAGCGCCACACCCCGAATCCTCATCCTCAGGCTGAGCGCGATCGGTGATGTGGCGATGGCCAGCGGGATCGTGCCGGCGCTGCGTTCGCGCTGGCCTGACGCTCATCTGGCCTGGCTGGTCGAGCCCGCGGCCGCTCCCTTGCTCGCCCACAACCCGAGGCTCGACGAGTTGATCGTCTGGCCTCGCGCTGAGTGGCTGGCACTTTGGAAGACCCGGCGCCTGATCACGCTTTTGAGCCGGGTGTTGGCGTTTCGCCGCAGCCTTCGCGCCGCGCGCTTCGATGTGGCTCTGGATTTGCAGGGTCTGCTCAAAAGCGCCGTGTGGGGATGGCTGAGCGGTGCGCCCCGACGCATCTGCCTGAGGGGCCGCGAAGGCGCTCACCTGCTGGCCACTGAACGGCTCGAGCCCCCGCCAAGTGCCGCACCCAAGCGCATGGGCAGCGAGTATCGACACCTCGCTCGACATCTGGGCGCGGCTGAAGAAGCCTTCCAACCCGACATCGCGGTCGGTGATTCAGCTCGGCTGGCAGCGCATGCGGCACTCGCATCGCGGGGCGTCGATGTCACGGCCAAAACTCGCTATGCGGTTCTGTGTCCGTTCACCACGCGGCCACAAAAGCACTGGTTCGAAGACCGCTGGATACGCCTCGCCCTGCAACTTCGCGAAAGCGGCTTCACGCCGGCGCTGCTGGGCGGCCCGGCCGACCGCGAGGCAGCGGCTCGCATCGCCAAGGGCATGCCGGACATCGCCAATCTGGTCGGAGCGCTGAAACTCGACGAAAGCGTGGCGGCCATCGCCGATGCCGCCGTACTGATCGGCGTGGACACCGGCCTCACCCACATCGGCAGCGCTCTGGGCGTTCCCACGGTGGCGCTGTTTGGCTCCACCTGTCCGTATCTCGACCCGGTCGCACCCCGCAGCGCCGTGCTCTACGAAAAGCTCGCCTGCTCGCCGTGCCGCCGCAATCCGACGTGTGACGGCAGGTTTGACTGCATGCGTGCGCTGGAGGTCGAGCGTGTGATGTCCGAGGCGCTGCGCGTTTGCACACTGCCGAAATGAGATCTAAGCCGTCTGCCTGATCCGCAAGACAGCCCCCATCGCATCGCTCAACGTGACCTGAGCCACGCTGGGCGCGATCAGGCTGTGGATGGCCGGGTCGTGACACGGCAGACGACGATGCCCCAGGATCAGCACCGTCGGCACCTCACAGGCCGCCGCCACGTGCACCATGCCGGTGTCGTTGCCGATGCATGCGGTGCACTGACTCACCGCCGCCGCGCTGTCGAGCACGCTGGGCGGCATCAGCACTCGCAGATTCGTCCGAAGACCGGGGGCGATGCGCGACTCGAGAGTCTCGAGAATCTGCTGCTCCGCACGGCCACCCACGCAGACCACCCCGAGCCCAGCGCTGAGCAGTTCGGATGCGAATGCCGCGAAATTGGCGACGCCCCAGTCCTTCGCCTTGTCAGAGGCGCCAACAACCACCGCAACCCGGGTCCCGGGCAAGCACTCCAATTCCTTCGCCCAACGGCTCTTGAAGGCATCCGGAACACTCAGCCTTGGAATCAGCGGCCCGGCGCAAAAACCATGGCCGGTCATCAAGTCCGTGGCCCACCAGTAAGTCGCGATACATGGACCTTTGTATCGCGTCACGTAAGGTTTCCTGTTGAGAAAAACCCTTTGCAACCAGCTGACGCCGAAACCCCCGTAACCGATGCGAACAGGAATTAGTGCGCAGTAGGCAAGAAAACTGTATCTCAGCCGATCGCCAAAGATGATCATCCGTTCGAATTTGAGGGATTTAATCTGCGAAATCAGAGAGATATAACCGATCAAGCCGCGATGCTTGCCGCGCGCATCAGTTTTTCGACCACGCTCATAAACAATAATGCTTGACAGCCAGCTCACATCCCTCAACAAATCTTCTGCGCGAGCGGAAGATTGAGCGATCAAAACAATCTTTCCACCATGACTTTGCTGTGCCACCGCCTCAAAGTAGGGGAGACGGAAAACCAGATCGCCAATCCCGAGGTCATGTTGAAAAACCACGGTGCGTGGGCGAGTGTCCACCGGCGATTCTGGAGCCATGTCATCGACCCGCAGTGGCGGACTCAGGATTCAACTCGGCGTGACGCAAACCTCCAGCGGAAATGCCGATCAACATGGTGTAAACCATGGACTGCAGCGTCATGCCAAACATGGAATCCGTCATCGAATAAGTGATCATCGCGGTGAAACTAAACAACCCCATCACACGAAAAATTTTTCCATTCGAGTCCTCATTCAGGTTATCTCGTAAAAACCACCGTATGCCGCCAACCCACAAAATTCCCAATGCAAATAAACCCATGAGCCCCAATTTGGCAGCAGTCGTGATGATTTCGCAATGGAGATGCTTGAAGCCGATGATCTCCACATCCGGATGGGTTAGGCCCATCTGGATCCGAGCATGTAAAAACTCATTGAAGCCGGTGAATCCAAGTCCGAACAGAGGTGCGGAACGGAATGCATCGATGCCGGCCGCCCACATGTCCATCCGGGTGCCAATTGAATCGCTGGCCCCTCCACTCATCCAGTGACCGGTTCGGGAAAGAACGCTGAGCGCCTCAGATACCCCGACGGCCAATCGGTCAGAAATGGTAGGCACAAAATAAGCCAGCAACGGCATCACCACCACGATGGTCATGGCGGCCATATAGGAAAAAAGCTTATTTCCTGACCCGAAGAACCTCCAATACATCAATATAAATAAAGGCATCGCCACCCAACCGCCGCGAGATCCTGACGCGATGGAGGTGAACACGCCAGCCAGACAACCGCCTGCTCCAACCCACCTCGCCCAACCAATCGCCTCGCCTCTATTTTTCGGAATAATCAGCAGAACACTGAGAACTCCAAAAAGCAATGCAAAATTGCCAAAGGGGATCGAATTCGGGATAGAGGCTCCGCTAACCCTCTGAACTCCATTCGAAACCTGCCAAAAAGACTCAACACCTGCGGTCAAAACGCTTGCCGAGATACAGATCAGGACCTTAGAGGCTGAAATTCCGTAAGATCTGACAATCCAATATATGGGGATTATCAATATAAAACGGACCACCTTGTCCAACATTCGATGATCAAAATCTGAAACCAGCATTCTGAAAAAATAGGCGAGTGGCAGGCTCGCTGCAATGATGAACCACTGCCCGTCACGCCATGAAAACCGCGAATGGACTTTCCTGTTTTTCAACGCATGAAAAACTCCCAAGAGCGCCAATGTGAATACAGACACCCCAAGGCTGACTCGGGTCAAAAAGAAAAATGCGAGACCGAGCCCGGCAATGAGCGTGACTCCGTCGTTACCACCCAGAATTTTCGACTTCTCAGCCCATGAAGACATGATCAATCGGCCTGCTCATGGAGGCCGTTCTGTTGGTTCGCAGGTTTTGGAATTCGGCATCGCCGCCCAGCTGAAAACTGGAGCTTTATGCCGAACAATGAAGGCAAAATTCGTCCCGGCGATTTTGCCATCGGGTTCGACTTTCTCCTGGATGAAAACATGAATACAACGGCTTCCGGACTTCAGTTCGAAGACACCATCGAAGGCTCCGGCGAACTGGCTGTGGCCGGCCAGCACGTCAGCGTGCATTACACCGGCTGGCTCTACAACGACGGCGCCAAGGGTGCCAAGTTCGACAGCAGCAAGGACAGGGGCGACCCCTTCAACTTTCCGCTGGCTGGTGGCCGCGTGATTCGCGGTTGGGACGAGGGCGTGCAGGGCATGCGCGTGGGCGGCACCCGTGTGCTGGTCATTCCGCCAGAGCTGGGCTATGGCGCGCGCGGAGCGGGCGGGGTGATTCCGCCCAATGCCACGCTGATGTTTGAAGTCGAGTTGCTGGCCGTCTGACAGCCTAGGCTGCCAGCGGCCCGCAGTGCTCAATCAGCGATTGTTGAAACCGCCGCTGCGTGGACGCGCAGGCTTGAAGTCCGACCTGGGCGCTGCGCCACCTTCGGGGGCGCGGCGTGCCGGGGCGCGGTCAAACGGTCCGGCCGAGCGGGGCGCAAACCCCTCTTCGCGACGCGGCGGGTAGCCGCCACCGTCACGGCTCGGTGCGAAAGGCTTGCCAAAACGCTTGCTGGCCGGGGCACCTGAACGGTTGCCAAAACCGCCCGGGCGGCTGTCGCCATCACCACCTGGACGTGGTGCGTACATGCGCGGCTCAGGGCTCTTGGGCTCGAGACCGACGATGGTGGCCACCGGAATGCTCTGCGTGGTGAACTGCTGGATGCGCCGGATCATGCCGGTGTCCATGCGCTCGCCCAGCGTGATCGCCAGGCCGTTGCGGCCGGCACGGCCGGTGCGGCCGATGCGGTGCACGTAGTCCTCGGCCTTCATGGGCAAGCCGTAGTTGATCACGTGGCTGATGCTCGGCACGTCGATGCCGCGAGCGGCGACGTCGGTGGCGACCAACACCTTGAGCTGCTGCGTGCGCAGGCCTTGCAACACGCGGTTGCGGCGACCTTGCGGCATGCCGCCGTGCAGTGATGCGACTGCGTGGCCCATCTCGGCCAGACGATCGGCCAACCAGTCGGCATCGCGCTGCGTGCTGGTGAACACCAGCGCTTGCTCCATGCTGCGCTCGGTCAGGATGTGATCAAGCAGCGCGTTCTTGTGGTGATGGTTGTCAGCCCAGTGCAGGCGCTGCTCGATGTTCTCGTGGGTGTCGGTGTGCGACGCCACGTCGATGCGCTGCGGATCGCGCAACAGGTTTTGCGCCAGGCGGCCCACATGGCCGGCGAAGGTGGCACTGAACATCACCGTCTGGCGTGCGGCGGGCACGCTTTCGGCGATGGTGTTGATGTCATCGATGAAGCCCATGTCGAGCATGCGGTCGGCTTCGTCAAGCACCAGCAGTTCGACGTTTTCAAGCACGGCCTTGCCGGTTTGCAGGTGGTCCAGCAGACGGCCGGGGGTCGAGATCAGGATGTCCAGCGGGCCGCGCAGTGCCTTGATCTGCGCTGGGTAAGGAACACCGCCCACGACCGTGGCCACGCGCAGCCCCTGAACGTGACGGCCGTAGGTGCTGGCAGCCTTGGCGACTTGCATGGCGAGTTCACGCGTGGGCGTGAGCACCAAGATGCGCGGGCCGTAGACCACCGAGCGATCGCGGCGCTGCGTGGTGTCGGCACGCGAGGCAATGATGCGCTGCAGCGCGGGCAGGATGAACGACGCGGTCTTGCCGCTGCCGGTGCTCGACGACACCATCAGGTCATGGTTGGCCAGGGCCAGCGGAATGGCCTTCATCTGGACTTCGGTGGCGGTTTCATAGCCGGCGTCGGCCACGGCCTTGGTCAGGGCTTCGTGCAGGCCCAGGGATTCGAATGTCATTGCATTGCTTTCAAGAATGCGGTGCCAGCGCTGCGCAAAGGCGCAACGTGAAAAGGCACCGGTCGGTTCCAAGAACCGAACAGGTCAGGTCGCCAGGAGAAGGTTCGCGAGGGAACAGTCAAAAGCGACGGCATCGCCGCCAACCGTTGCCTGAGGTGCCACGGTGGCACCTGCTCAGCGATATCAGGACCTGCCTCACGTGAAAGCGTGGGAAGACCCGAAGGAGGTCAGAGGGGATGAACGAACATCGTTCACACGGCCAAAAAAACTAAATGAGCCTGCGCGATCGAAGTCCTAGAGTCTACCCTGATACAACGCTGGAAGGGGCGCTTTTTTTGGGCTCAGTCCATGCCCGCTAAATCGCCCCCGGTCGCCTCACAGTATCCTCGCGCACCCGCTTTCAGCAGCAACCATGGCCGGCATCCACATCACCGACATCGAGTCCGCCATCAACTGGTGGCGCGAGCGCTCGCCCTCGCCTGACGGCATCACCGCGTGCTCCGAAGTCCGCGCGCTGGCTGAGGTCTACGCGCTGATGGTGTACCACCACGAAATCGAATGCGACGACCAATCGATGCCGGCGAAGGCACTCAACGCCTGGATGGGCTGGTATGCCACCACGCCCGATGCGCCGTGCATCGCGATTTGCTCTACCAGCCAAGGCGACAGCGTGTGCAAGGGTTGCGGCCGGCTGTTTGATGAAGTGCAAAACTGGCCGGTGATGACCCCTGCCGAGAAACGCGTCACTTGGAGGCGTATCACCATGGAGGGCACCGCTTGGCGCTTCAACCGCTATTCGGAGCGGGCCCGCGAGGCGGTACGCCAATCCGCGCTCGACCCTGCTCGGCCCGCGGACTGACATCGGCCTGGATGGCTGGGCGCTGGGTGCCTGATGCGATTGAATTCGCGACCTGCGCGAGTTCAATCGGCCAAGTCGTGGTGGCGCATGGCTCACGCGGCATACGCGCTGTGTTCATCGGAGACGACGACGCTGCAGTGTTGCTGGCACTCAGATCGCGGTTTCCTGCGGCCGCGCTGACACCCGATCAAGGTTCATGCATGCGCCTGTTGCCCGATGTCATTGGCTTGATCGAAGCGCCCTGGAAGGGCTTCGCACCGAGCGTCGATGCGCGCGGCACAGAGTTCCAGCAGCAGGTGTGGTCCGCCTTGCGCGAGATCCCCGCCGGGAGCACTGCGTCTTACAGCGACATCGCGCAACGCATTGGTTGCGCAAGCGCGGTGCGCGCCGTGGCGCAGGCCTGTGGCGCCAATCCGCTGGCCGTCATCGTTCCGTGTCATCGGGTCGTGCGCCGCGATGGCGGCTTGTCAGGCTACCGCTGGGGCGTCGAGCGCAAACGCGAGTTGCTCAGGCGCGAATCGGTCTGGTCGGGCAGCATCGAGCCGGCGTAAGACCAGCCCGAATCCGTCAGCCAAACAATTCCGCGTAACTGGCCGAGGCCGTGCCGAACTTGCCCACCACGATGCCGCCGGCGCGGTTGGCGTGTGTCATCGCCTCTCGCGCGTCGACGCCAGCGGCGAGCAACACGGCCATGGTGGCAATCACCGTGTCGCCAGCACCCGTCACGTCGAACACCTCGCGGGTTTGAGCGGGCTCATGCGCTGAGCCTCGGGCATCGAAGATCGTCATGCCCTCTTCCGAGCGCGTCAGCAGCAGCGTTTCAATGCCCAGGCTGGCGCGCAGTGCCTGAGCCTTTTCGGCGAGATGTTCCTCGCTGCCCCAGGCACCCACCACCTGCATCAACTCGGAGCGGTTGGGCGTGATCACGGTGGCACCTGCATAGCGCGCATAGTCGCTGCCCTTGGGGTCGACGAGCACCGGTTTTCCAGCCCGGCGTGCCGCTTCGATCATCTGCGTGATGTGCGTCAGACCGCCCTTGCCATAGTCGGAAAAAAGCACCGCGTCATGCAGCGGCAATTCGCGCATGAAGTCATCGAGCATCTGCTGCAGCACTTCATGGTCAGGCTCGTTTTCAAAATCGATGCGCAAAAGCTGCTGCGCCCGGCCGATCACCCGAAGCTTGACGATGGTGCGCAGCCGTGCGTCCTGCCCCAGCCGGGTCTCGATGCCTTGCCGCTCGAGCAGCACCTTCAGGCTTGCGGCCGCTGAATCGGTGCCCACCACGGTGAGCAGCGTCACACGAGAGCCCAGCGTCTTCACATTGAGCGCCACGTTGGCCGCGCCGCCGAGCCGTTCTTCCTCGCGCGACACCCGCACCACGGGCACCGGGGCCTCGGGAGAAATTCGGTCCACCGAACCGTGCCAATAGCGATCAAGCATCACATCGCCCACCACGAGCACGCGGCGCTGCTCAAGTGCTTGAAGCGACGGAATCATGAGCGGACGTCGACCGCGCAGGCGCAGCCGGAAGGGTTATAGCGTGCAACGGCGGGCAGTTTCATGCGGCTGGGCTGAGTCGGAGAGATGTCGCGGTTATATCAACCCCCCGGCTTGCGGTCTTTCAGGCGGGCGTCCCCCCCCATCTGGGTGCCCCCACGAAGGGGAGAGCCAAAACCAGCTTCGATCTCCAGAATTTCTTCCAGACCGACAAGCAACCAACGCCGGTCTGCAACCCAACCTCAACTCTGGAGAACATCATGATTCGCACCTTCATCAGCTTGCTCATCGCCCTTTGCGCCTTTGCTGCCCACGCGGCGGTCGACGTCAACAAGGCCTCTCAGGCCGAACTGGAAACCATCAAGGGCATCGGCCCCAGCATGTCTGGCCGCATGCTTGACGAGCGCAAGAAAGGCGCCTTCAAGGACTGGCCCGACATGGTCGCCCGCGTCAAAGGCGTCGGCGAAGGCAACGCCAGCCGGTTTTCCTCGGATGGCCTGACGGTCAACGGCTCGGCCTACAAAGACGCGGCCGCGGCTTCAGGCAAGCCGGCCGCCCGCGCGGCTGGCAGCGACAAGAAATTGCCAACCGATCCTGCTGCCGACGCAGTGGCCTTGAAAAAGTAATTTCAACTTCACGAGACAAAAAAGCCCCGCAACTGCGGGGCTTTTTAATGCGGCGACGAATTGTCCTGGGCCTGTCCGTTCGTGGTCCTTCTACTGATCACGCCTGCGGATCTTCGTATTCCAGAGTCGCCAAAGTGGCGTACTTGTGGAATGCGTACTGACCAAGCAGCACTGCCATCAAAAAGCCGCGCCAGCCGTCAATGAAGCCGCCTCGCAAAAAGAACTGGTGAGAGAAGTCCGTAAAGAACCTCAGGGTCGCGAACGCGAGGGTTCCGCGTCGCCCCTGATCATATTTTTCTCGAGCCACAAATGATGCGTACTTCAGATGCTTCTCTTGGGCGTGGGCATAGCTACGCCAAGAAAAATGCTCTAGATGAGAACTCAGAATGCCTACCCGTTGAACAGGCAAGATGAGCGACTCGTGGACTTGCCTGTCTGGGTAGATGGCACCCTCCCGCTTGAAAAGCTTGCCTTGCGGGGCTGTGTACCGGCCAAAGCGCAGCGGCTTACCCAGGAACCAGGTTCTCCATGGCATCTTGAGCAGAGTGCGGTCCATTCCAGGCCGGTCCAACCACTCGTCGATCTCGTCGCGCAGTTGGGGCGTGAGCCGCTCGTCGGAGTCCAAAGAAAACACCCAGTCGCCGCTCACATGCTGCAACGCGCGGTTGCGTTGCGGGCCGTAGCCCGGCCAGTCCGTTTGCACGAGACAGTCTGCATAGGAGCGGGCAATCTCCAAAGTGCCGTCCGAACTACCGCTGTCGAGAACGACGATTTCATCAGCCCAGCCCACCACAGACTTCAGGCAGTCCTCGATACGATCAGCCTCATCCTTGCAAATGACGTATACCGACAATCGCGTACGCCGTTTTTTTCTCGCATCGTCCATCGGCTGGATTATCTTGTTTGTCGTCGCTGTCAAATGAAATAAGTTCAGCCCACGCAAGACACCCGGCCCCGCAACTGCGGGGCTTTTTTCGCTCGTCAGGAATCACCTGACGGCCGATCGCGACCGACACGCTACATTTTCCGAGGGGCCCTCACAAGGCATCAAGCCACCTGAAAAACAACCGGAACAGCCAGCGGATGGGACCATGACCGAATACGAATACGACTCGATGATGAAGTTTCTGGATCAGCTGATTCACACCAGAACAGCGGCCAAGGACCTGACCGCGGAAAGACGCATCAAGCAGGCGCTTGATCGGCAACCCTTCGCAGCCTATTTCTTGGTCCAACGGGCCATGAGCCTGGAGCTCGCGCTTGAAGGTGCACGGCAGAAGATCAAGGAACTCGAGGGCGCGCCGGCCATGGCTGCGCCCTCGCCTGAGTTGTCAAACTTCTTGGGTGGTGGGGAAAGCAACTGGGGCGTCGACGACGAGGCCGTACACGTTCGCCAATCGCAGCAGGTACCACAGGTGAAGAACAATCCAGCGCCGAAGTTCCTGACGCTCGAGGACCGATGCGTCAGGTTCATCGGCAACAACACCGCGGCCATCTGGATCGGCATCGCTGCGATGGGCGTGCTGGCCGCGCTTTTCAAGCCGTAGATTCGATCCCCAGATGACCCCCTTGTCGACAGACTGCCCCTGCGGATCGGCCCTGCCCTATGCCAGCTGCTGCGGCCGGTTTCATGCCGGCCCGCTCCACCTGCTCGCCCCCACGGCCGAGGCGCTGATGCGCTCGCGCTACAGCGCCTACACGCTACAGCTTGACGACTACCTGCTGGACACATGGCACCCGACCACGCGGCCGACCACCCCGTTTCATCACGAGTCTGGGCTGCGCTGGCTGGGCCTGCAGGTGATTCGCCACGAGAGTCTTGGCGCCGATCAAGCTTTGGTCGAATTCGTGGCTCGCACCAAGCTGGGCGGCAAGGCCCACCGGCTGCGCGAAGTCAGCCGCTTCCTGCGTGAAGACGGTCGCTGGGTCTATGTCGAGGCCATCGCACCATGAGCGTTGTGGGCACTGCCGCCGCCTGGGCTGACCGGCGTTCATTCGGGTGCGCTACGCTCTGCCCACTGCATCACGCGCACCGGACTGCGTGGCAATATCTGGAGAAACCAGTCCCATGACGACGAGCACCACCATTCACGGCGACGAATTGCCCCCTGGCAACGGCCTGCCGCTGCTTTACAACCTCGTCTACTGCAGCCGTGCCACATCCGACGTCGACGACGCGGAAGTCGAGCGCATCATCAAATCAGCGAGGCGCTGGAATCCCGTGCATGGCATCACCGGCTTGCTGGTGTTCGGCGGCGGGGTCTTCTTTCAGTGGCTGGAAGGTCCGCGCGACAAGGTGATGGGGCTGATGCGCATCTTGAATGCCGACCCCCGACACGAGTCCATCGTTTTGCTCACCGAGGCCGAAGAGGTGCGAGAGCGCATGTTCCCGGACTGGGACATGGAGCTGGTGACTCCCGACGACATCCGCGATGTGCTGGCCGATGCACTGGACGAAGCCACCGACCCCCAGCACTCGGCTGCGTTAACGCTGCTGCTGGAACAGCTTGATTCGGGTCAGCTCGGCGAATTGAGCCACGCCTGAAGGCCAGCCGGGCGAGTTGCACCTGAACTCGCGGGGTTGAGCTGACGACAAGCGCTCACAGCGCCGACCGATAGGCCGCGGACTCCAGTCCATTGGCACCGAATCGAAGCTCGCAGCCTCGCCCGCTGTCGACCTGCGCGGCCATTCGCGGCGCCTTGATCAACATGTGGCCGTCGCCTGTCGCCTCCACTTCATAGCCGCCTTTGTCAGCTTGTTCCTGCACCTCGCTCGCCAACATGCCAGCGGCCAGTGATGTGCAAAAACCAGGCAATTTTTGGGATGCGGCATAAAGCGGCCAGAAGCCCAGCGCAATTCCGAGCGCCATCAGCGCCACCATGCCAAACATCAGCCAGCGTCCTATGGACTTGCGCTGCGCAACAGGAAGACCGAACAGAAGCGGGCGTTTTTCCATGGTGACCAATCTTCTACTTTCTGCCCATCAAAAAGTAGGTATGCACAGCGCCTAAGCCCTTGCATTCCACGGCACCCGCGCCGCTGGTCGAAAACTCCCCGTCCAGAGCTTCGTAGGTGCTCGAAGAAATCTGAATCCTTCCAGCGGGTGCCGTCGACTCCATTCGACTCGCGATATTGACCGCGCTGCCCCACAGATCGTAAGAAAACTTCGTGAACCCAATCACACCGGCCACCACCGGTCCGGTATTGATGCCTATTCTCATGTCCAGCACTGCGCCGTTTTCTCGGTTGAAGGCATGAAGGTCGTCAAACATGCCCAAGGCCATGTCGGCGCAAAGCGCCGCGTGATCTGGTCGGGGTATGGGCAACCCGCCCACAGCCATGTAGGCGTCACCAATGGTCTTGATTTTTTCAAGACCTATGGATTCAGCGCGCTTGTCAAAGCGTGTGAACAGGTTGTTCAGTAGTTTGACAAGTTCGGCTGAAGATATCTCAGAGCACATTTTCGTGAAACCGACCAGGTCACTGAAAATAATACTCACATCAGGGTAACTTCCTGAAATATTCTTCTCGCCGCGTTTCAAGCGCTCTGCAATAGGCTGCGGCAAGATATTGAGCATCAGTTTTTCCGTCTTCATCTGCTCAATTTCAAGCAGATAATTTTCCTTGCTCAGGTTTTCCAGCCGTTCGCGATCGAGTTCGCGCAGCCGTTTTTTCTCGAATGCGGAAACGACCCGAGCCTTGAACAAGACGGTATTGAAGGGTTTGGGCAGATAGTCGTCCGCCCCGATCTCGATGCACTTGATGGTTTTTTCCAGCTCATCGGCGCCCGAGATGACGATGACCGACATCCATTCCAGTCGGTTCTCAGCCTTCAAGGCCTCGAGCACGCCAAAGCCATCGAGCTGTGGCATTTCCATGTCGAGCAGCATCAGGTCTGTCTGGGTGTCTTTCAACTGGGCCAGGGCATCAAGCCCGTCGACGGCTTGAGTGATGCTGGTGATGCCCAGTGCGTGGAGTTCTTGCACCAGGATCTTTCTCAAGGTCCTGCTGTCGTCCACCACCATCACGTGGAAGGTCGAAAAGTCGAATCCGGCGGCTTTTGAAATGTATGAAAGTGACATCGAGTCCGTTGCTGCTGAGGGCGACCATGGGACGGTGAACGTCGGCTTTGAGGAGCAAGGCCACGAGGGCCTCACCCCAACGGCGAGTTCACCGTGCCATCAGAAGTGACGGATGTTCTTCTCACGCGCAAAGCTCAGATCCATCGTGGTCATGCGCAGGCGACCGGCCAGAAAGTGCGACATGGATCGGAAAAACTTCACCGCCACGGCCGGGTTCTGATCGAAGTACGAGCGCAAGGCATCGAAGCCGATTTCCAGCACCTCGGTGCGCTCGGTGGCGCTTGCCGATGCAGAGCGCGGCTCGCCGTCCACAAAAGACATTTCGCCAAAGTGAGCCCCGGTGCCCAGTTGCGCCAGCTGGATGGTTTTGTCTGAGGCTTCACGAGCGATTTTCACGGTCCCGCTGCGAATCACGAACATGGATTGGGCGGGATCTGCTTCGGCAAAGATCTCGGCACCTGGGTTGAAGGTCTTGAGAACACCCTTTTGGCTCAGTTGATCGAGCTCTCCCGGCAGGAATTCCTTGAAAAGATAAATGTCTTGCAGCAGTGAAGCGGCCATGAAATACCCCGTTTTGTGGCGAAAAAAGAAGGTGACCCCCGCGCACAGGTCCACCGTGTTTGCTGATTCACTCGCTCGCGGAAAGCGGTGCGCGGCGATTTTCACACGTGGCTTCGCCTCGGCATTCGGCAGCGATGCAGGTTGTACGATTCAGCGCTTTCCCAGGGGCGTCTAGGCATAGCCCTAAGCCCGAGATTTGCAGTCCGTACCGTTGGCGATGCCTCAACACCAATCCATTCTCGAATTCAAGCGCGGGCGCTATTTCAAGCTCGCGTTGTTGGTGTGCACTGCATCCGTTGCCGCCTATGCCTGGCATGAGCCCTCGACCAGTCAGCTGAAACCCTATGGTGGCACCTGGCTGGGCTACACGCTGGGCACCATCGCGGCTGTGCTCATCGTGTGGCTGATGCTGCTGGGCGTGCGCAAGCGCAGCTACTCGTCCACCATCGGTACCGTGCAGGGCTGGACGTCAGCGCATGTGTTTCTGGGCGCCAGCCTCATCGTGATTGCCACGCTGCATTGCGCGTTCGAATTCGGCTGGAACATCCACACGCTGGCTTACGCGCTGATGATGCTGGTCGTTGGAAGCGGCATGTTCGGGGTGTTTTCCTACATGCTCTACCCCGCACGCATCACCAACAACCTCGCTGGTGAAACACTCGACAGCCTGCTGCTCAAGATGAGCGAGCTCGACCGCAAGTGCAGGCGCATCGCGCTCGAGTTGCCAGACGAGTTCAACGCGCTCGTGATGAAAGCCTCGGGCGATGCCGTGCGGCATGCCGACAGCGGCAAGAGCCTGCGGCCGTGGTGGCTGGGCGGACGGGGACGAAATCGGCTGGGTGAGGCGCGAGATGCCTTGCTCGTGATGGGAACCTCGCTGAGTGGCGCGCAGGTCAAGGCCAACGAGCAGCTGGTGTCTGAAATGACCCGGCTGGTGTCGATGACCGAGCGTGTTCGGCTTGAGTTTCGCTACCGTGCGCTGCTCAAGGGCTGGCTGTTTCTGCACGTGCCGATGTCGTTTGCGTTGCTGGCGGCCTTGACGGCGCATGTGATTTCGGTTTTCTATCTGTGGTGACGGCAGGCTGATCGCGCCATGGAAATCCTCGTCATTCAGGTCGGAGTCAACTCGCGCGGTCAGCCGCAGCGTGATCAGCGGCGCATACGCGGCGATGTGCTGCGCGTGGGTCGCGCGCTCGAATGCGAGCTGCAGCTGCCCGATCCGCGGGTCGCTCGCGACCATGCGCTGATCACCTTCAACGCGCAAGGTGCGCTCATGGCCGCGAGCGGCGGTCCGCTCAAGATCAACGGCCAATCCGCCAGCCAAGCCGTGCTGTCGGTCGGCGACCGCATCGACATCGGGCCGTATCGCATCGATGTCGAAGCCGCACCCGCCGGGCTGCCGCTGGCCTTGGCGGTCACGCTGGATGCGCCATTGCAGCCGCCTTGCGGCGAGCGCATCCGCAGCGCCGAATCACGCGGGCCGCGCCATTCGCGCAGGCGGCTTTCCTACATCGCGCTGCTGGGCTTGCTGTTGCTGTGCCTGCTGGTGCCGGTGGCGCCCGATCTGCTGAGCCAGGCTCGACAGGCCTCGCCGGCCGCACTCGCGGTGGCCTCGGCAGCCACCGTCAACTCCTCGGTGAGCGTGCCAACGGCAGCGGCTTCGGCAAGCGCAATCACCGCGTACCCCCACATCGACACCGTGTCTCTGGAAGAAGCCACCCTGCGCGGTGCCGCCGGCAATTTGCTGCAGGCCTGGAACCCCGGGCCGCTGTCGCAAGGGCATCAGATCTTCGCGTCGGACTGCGGCGCGTGTCACCAGACGCCTTTCGTTCAGGTGCGCGATGAGGCTTGCAAGACCTGCCACAAGGACACGCTCGATCACGTGCCGATCAGCCAGCTCACCGGCCCCGCCGGGCATGAGTTTGCAGACACCCGTTGCGCTGAATGTCACCGCGATCACAAGGGCACTCACCTCGTTGTGCGATCACAAGAGCAGTGCGCCGACTGCCACCGCGACGTCAAGCAAGTGGCCGCGCAAGCCACCTCTGACAACGTGGTCGACTTTCACAGCGGCCACCCGGCGTTTCGGATCTCGCTGAGCGACGCGGCCACGCCCAACGTGGTGCGCCGCGTGCGTCAGGCCACACCCATGCCCGCCGACATGGTCGAACGCTCGCGGCTGAAATTCAACCATCAGGTGCACCTCGACCCCAACGGGGTGCGTGACCCCGATGGCAAGCGCAACCCCGCAGGCATGCAAGACGCTCAGGGCCAACGAACGGTGCTCGACTGCCAGAGCTGCCATGTGCCGGCCGATGGGGGCCGATTGATGGCGCCGGTGAAGATGGAGCAGCACTGTCAGAGCTGTCACTCGCTGGCTTTCGAGCCCAGCGTCACCTCCCGCCAGGTCGTTCATGGCGAGGACGCCCAGATCGCCACCATGCTGCGCGAGTTTTATGCGCGGCTGGTGTTGGGCGATGTGCCTGAGGGCGTCCACCCACCCGCCGACCTGCCCCGCCTGAGGCCCGGCGCGGTGCTGACGAGCGAAGACCGCAGCCGCGCGCTGGCCATCGCTGACCGAAAGGCCAAGCAGGTGTTGCATGAACTGTTCGACACGCGCCAGGTCTGCTCGACCTGCCACGAGGTCTCGCGCACGGGCGAATACAGCTGGTCGGTGGCGTCGGTGAAGATGTCGTCGTCATGGATGCCGCAGGCGCAGTTCTCGCATGCGGCGCACGACAGCGAGCCTTGCGCCAAGTGCCATGACGTGGCGCGATCGAAAGATTCAAAAGACGTCGCCATGCCGGCCATTGAGACCTGCCGTGAATGCCACGTGGGCGCGCAGCCGGTGGCCGGCAAGGTCACCTCCGATTGCGCCACCTGCCACGGCTACCACGGCGCGGTGAAGGCTGCTGCGAAGGGCTTGGTCGCTGGGGCAGCTTCGGCCCAAAGCGCAGCGCGCGTGGCTCACGCCCATCAATCTTTCAAGGAAAGTCCATGAATCGCCCCGCCGTCGCGCTGTGGTCGCTTGCCGTGATGTCGGCCATCGTGGTGGGCTGCGGTGGTGGTGGTGGCAGCGGTAGCAGCAGCACCGCGCCAGCCGGCTGCAGCGGGCCGTGCCCGCCGAAAAGCGCTTCGCTGACGGTGGCCGATGTCCAGAAGGTCGTCGCTCAGGCGGCCTACGAGGGCGCCGCGCGCGGCGCGCCCGCAACCATCGCGGTGGTCGATCGCGTGGGCAATGTGCTCGCGGTCTTCGCCATGAATGGCGCGTCCCCATCGATCACCATCAATGGCGCCACCGGCAGCACCGGAGGCGGGCTCGAGCGGGTCCAGTTGGGCGGCTCGGGTGGGGTGGCCGTGCCCGGGCCAGCCTACGCCGCGATCTCGATGGCGATCACCGCCGCCTACTTTTCTTCCGAGGGCAATGCGTTTTCCACCCGCACCGCCGGGCAGATCATTCAAGAGCACTTCAACCCCGACGAACGCAACACGCCCGCCGGCCCGTTGTTCGGCGTGCAGTTCAGCCAGATCACCTGCTCGGATGTGAGCCGCAAGGCCAGCGACGGCAGCGTGGGCCCCAAGCGCGCACCGCTGGGTTTCGCGGCCAACCCGGGCGGCTTGCCCCTGTACAAGAACGGCACGGTGGTCGGCGCGATCGGCGTGATGGCTAGCACCGACTACACGATCGACCGCAACGTGCTCGACAGCAGCCCCACGAATGGCGAGCTCATCGCGGTGGCGGGCACCTACGGTTACGCCGCGCCTGAAGACATCAGAGCCAACCGCATCACAGCCGACGAGCGCTTCTTGCGCTTCACCGACAGCGACCAGACGACGAGCAACCCGGCCTCAGCCCCCTCATTCGCCGACATCGGTGCTTACGGTGCCCTCGTCGACGTGCCGGGCTACGGCGGGGCTGTGGTGGTGGCCGGCACGGCCTATGGTTCAGCGGCCTCGGGAATTCGCCCTGACACCACCTCGGCCTTTGGGGGCACCGGGGCTTATGTGCTGGTCGATGCTGCGGGCGCGGTGCGCTTTCCGCCGCGTGACAGCACCGACGGCGGCATGACGCAAGCCGAAGTCACGCAGATCCTGAAGAGCTCGCTCGAAGTCGCCAACCGCGCACGCTCGCAGATCCGCCGGCCGCTCGGCCTGAGCGCGCAGGTGTCGGCGGTGGTGGTCGACACCAACGGCGAAATCCTGGGCCATGTGCGTTCGCCCGACGCGTTGGTCGACAGCGCCGACGTGGTGGTGCAAAAGGCGCGCACCGCCGCCTTCTTCTCGAATCCGGTGGCGGCTGGCGAGTTGCGAGCACTGCCCAATGCGAACTACGTCAGCACCGGCGCGCCGATCGCCCCCTCGCCCATCGCCCCTTACGTTGATGCCGCGCAGGCCCTGATCCCCAGCGCTTTCAGGAACGGCGTTGCGTACTCCAGCCGCTCGGTGGGCAACGTTTCAACGCCTTACTTTCCTGACGGCATTGAAAGCAAGCCCGCCGGGCCGTTGTCGAAAGCACTGCCCCCCTGGAGCATCTTCAACAACGGCCTGGCGCTCGACCTGGTCTACAACAAATTGGTTGCGGCGCTGGGTGCCGACACCAGCGCCAACTGCACCGGCAATGCGCGCATCCGCAACGGCATCACCTTGTTCGGCGGCGGCTTTCCGATCTATCGCGGCAACCAGTTGGTGGGTGGCATCGGCGTGTCGGGCGACGGCACGCTGCAAAGCGACCTGATCGGATTTCTGGGCATCGCCAACGCAGGCAATGTGCTCAAAAGCGGCATCGGCAATGCGCCCAAGGCGATCCGTGCGGACTCCATAGAGCCTGCGGGCATCGGCTCGCGGCTGCAGTACGTGAAGTGTCCGGTGGCACCTTTCCTGGACACCACCGCCAGCGATGTCTGCAACGGTCTTTGATTCGCGCTCGGTGTGGCTGACGCTGCGGCTGTGGCTGGCGTTCGTGCTGGCCTTTTCGTCCACGGCGTGCTGGGCCTCCGGCTCGATGGGGCAGACTGCCATCGAGGCCATCAGCAGCACCCGACAGTGCGGCATGCAGGCGATCAGCATCCGGTTTTCCGAAGCCCTGCCGGTGGCGCCCGAGAGTTTTTCGATCCAGGACCCCGCGCGCATCGCGATCGACCTGCCGCGGCTGCACAACGGCACGGGCAAACGCGCTTTCGATCTGGGCGAAGGCACAGCGCGCGCCTTGCGCATTGCGCGTTCCCAGGACAAGACCCGGCTGATCATCGGCCTGGACCATCCCGCCACCTTTCGCACCGACTTCAACGGCAAGACGCTGACCGTCTTCGTTGACGATCGCGACGAAGCTCCGGCACCGCGTTACTTGCTGCTGGTCGAAGACCCGCAGTTGCCCATCCGCCGCGAACCTGCGACCGCTGCCGATGTGGTGGGCGTGGCCGAACAAGGCAGCGAGCTCGAGTCTGATCTGCAGCAAGGCGAGTGGTATCGCATCCGGCGCTCGTCGGGGCAGCCGGGCTGGGTGCGGCATGTGAAGGGCGCCACCGGCGAGTCGCTGTCGATGCGCTGCGTGCCGCAAGCCGACCGCGTGCTGTCGGCCAGTGCCAGCACACCACCAGACCAGCTCGAGCGCGCGCGTCCGCAAGGCGCGCCGATCGAGCCTTCGGTGGCACTCATCGATCCTTCGCGGGTGCCGCCACCGTCGGCGCTGCATCAGGGCGAGTCGCTGCCGGTGCGCGACCGCTGGCGTCTGGTCGAGGCGCTGAATCTGTTGCCCTACGACCCGCTCGACCCCTACAACCCCAACGTGCTCAAGGGCGATCTGCCCGTGCTGGAAAACGTGCTGGGCAAGGAGTGGTTCTTCAACTTCGCGGCCATCTCTGACACCGTGCTCGAAAGCCGGCGGCTGCCCACGCCATCGGGTGCCCAGTCCACCCTGAACGCCAACACGAACAGTCAGCTCGGTCGCGGCCAGCAGACCACGCTGTCGCAAACGCTCATCCTCAGCCTGTCACTCATCAAGGGCGACACCACCTTCCGACCGCCCGATTACGAATTCCGCTTCGTGCCGGTGTTCAACGTCAACCGCACGCAGACCCAGGAAGTGCGCGCAGTGAACATCGACCCGACGGCCGGGCGCAACCGCAACGACAGCTTCGTGGGCATCCAGGAACTGTTCTTCGACAAGCACCTGCGCGATGTGTCGCCGCGCTTCGACTTCGACAGCATCCGCATCGGCATCCAGCCCATCACGGCCGATTTCCGCGGCTTTCTCTTCCTCGATCAGCCCTTTGGCGTGCGCCTGTTCGGCACCCGCGACAACAACCTGTGGCAATACAACCTCGGCTGGTTCCGCCGGCTTGAAAAAGACACCAACAGCGGCCTCAACGACATCAGCCGCAAGATGCGCGACGACGATGTGTTCCTGTTCACCTTGTACCGGCAGGACTTGCTGGCACTGGGCCTGACGTCCGAATTCAGCGTGCTGCACAACCGCAACCGTGAAGGCGACAGCTCGGATCTGTACAACGCCAATGGCTTTCTGGAGCGGCCGGCGGTGCTGGGCACCGGCAAGCGGCACAACTACGACGTGACCTACCTGGGCTACAACACCGACGGCCACATCGGCAAGTACAACCTCAGCGCATCGGCCTACTACGCCACCGGCACCGTCAATCCCGGTGTCATCTCCGACCGCAAGGAAAGCATTGGTGCCTACTTCGGCGCGGTCGAGCTGTCGCGCGACTTCGACTGGCTGCGAGTGCGTGCAAGCGCCCTGCACGCCTCGGGCGACAAGAACCCCTTCGACGGCAAGGCCGGCGGCTTCGATGCAGTGCTCGAGAACCCGCAGTTCGCTGGAGCCGATACCAGTTACTGGATACGCCAGGCCGTGCCGCTGATCGGCGGCGGCGGCGTGGCGCTGTCGATGCGCAACGGGCTGCTGCCGTCGCTGCGCTCGTCACGCGAATTCGGTCAATCGAACTTCACCAACCCCGGACTCAACCTGGTGGGCATCGGTGCCGATGCCGACGTGATGCCAGGTCTGCGGGTGATCGGCAACGTCAATGACCTGTACTTTGACCAACTGGACTCGCTGGCAGTGCTGCGCAACCAGAAGCTGCACAGCTCGCACATTGGCCTTGACGTATCGATTGGCGCCCAGTACCGACCCTTCTTCACGCAGAACATCGTCTTCAACATCTCTGGTGCCGTGCTCTTCCCGGGCCAGGGTCTGCGCGAGCTTTACGGCAACGCGCTCGACACCACCCAGTATTCGCTGCTGGTGAACCTCTTGCTGACCTTCTGATGAAACGCCTGTTCACCGCCGCCTTCGTCCTCGCCTGCTCCATCGTCGGGCTGGCGCAAGCCATCCCCGAAAAACCCGTGGCCGCCACACCCGCGGCCCACAGCGCGCCAGCACCGAAGAAGCAGACCCAGGCCGAGGCCGATGGCAAAACCGACGGCTGCATGACCTGCCACACGGCTTCCGACCGCCACACCATGCACGCCAACCCGGCGGTCATCCTGGGCTGCACCGACTGCCATGGCGGCGATGCCAGCGTGCGCAAACAAGCGGGCTCCGAATACGAAGGCGCCAACAGCGCGGTTTACCTGGCGGCCATGAACAAGGCCCACGTGCAGCCGCAGTTCGCCAGCGACTGGCAAGCGCCTTCATCGGCCAACCCCAAACGCAGCTACACCTTGCTCAACCGCGAGCACCCGGCCTTTGTGCGCTTCATCAACCCGTCGGACTACCGCGTGGCGCGCGAAGCCTGCGGCGCCTGTCACCTGCCAGTGATCCAGGCCGCCGAGCGCAGCCTGATGGCCACCGGTGCCATGTTCTGGGCCGGCGCGGCCTACAACAACGGCATCTTGCCGTTCAAGCACGCCATGCTCGGTGAGTCGTACACCGCTCAAGGCGAGCCTGCCACCATCATGAATCCGGTCCAGCCTGACGAGGCGATGATGCTCAAGGGCATCTTGCCCAATTTGTTTCCGCTGCCGGCCTGGCAGACCATGCCTCCGGCCGACGTGTTCCGGGTCTTCGAGCGTGGCGGGCGCGTCATCAACAGCCAGTTCCCCGAAATCGCGCTGCCCAACGGCACCGGCAAGCTGCAACTGCTCGACGAGCCGGGCCGGCCTGACTTCCGGCAATCGAACCGCGGGCCGGGCACCGGCTCTCGCATCGCGGTGCCCATCCTCAACATCACCAAGACCCGCCTCAATGACCCGATGATGTGGTTCATGGGCACCAACGACCAGCCGGGCGATTACCGCTCGTCGGGCTGCGCGAGCTGCCACGTGGTCTACGCCAATGACCGCGATCCGCTGCACTCGGGGCCCTATGCCAAGTTCGGCAACGACGGGCGCACGCAGACCGCCGATCCGACCATCTCCAAGACCCAGTCGGGCCACGCGCTCAAGCATGAGTTCACCCGCTCGATTCCGTCGTCGCAATGCATGATTTGCCACATGCACCAGCCCAACATCTTCGTGAACAGCTTTTACGGCTTCACGATGTGGGACTACGAATCCGACGCGCCGGCAATGTGGCCGAAAAAGCAGCACACCCCTTCGGAAGATGAACGCCGTGCCACGCTTGAGCGCAACCCAGAAGCCGCGGCCGTGCGCGGCAACTGGCGCGATCCCGAGTTCTTGAAAGAGGTGTCGTCGCTCAACCCCACGCTCAAGGACACCCAGTTCGCCGACTACCACGGCCACGGCTGGAACTTCCGTGCCATCTTCAAGCGCGATCGCAAGGGCACGCTGCTCGACAAGGACGGCGAGGCGGTCAGCGATGACGATCCGCAAAAGTTCAAGAAATCGGTGCACCTGACGTCGATCCACCTCGATCTCGGCATGCACTGCACGGACTGCCACTTCGCGCAAGACTCGCACGGCAACGGACACCTCTACGGCGAGGTGGCAGCGGCCATCGAGATCGAGTGCTCCGACTGCCACGGCACCACGGACCGCTACCCCAACCTGAAAACATCGGGTCCGGCCGCTCGACCCGGCGGCAGCGACATGAGCCTGCTGCGCACGCCCGATGGGCGCAAGCGCTTCGAATGGAAAGACGGCAAGCTCATGCAGCGCTCGGGCATGGATCCCAAGCTCGAATGGACGATGTCGCTGGTCAAGGACTCGGTGAACCCGCAGCACCCCGGCTACAACGCCAAGTCTGCGCGCGCCAAGCTGGTCAGCGAGGGCGATCGCGACGGCGTGGATCAGCGCTGGGCCGGCGGCTCATCGGGCGGCATGGACAGCGCCAAAAAAGCGCACGACAACGAGAAGATGAGCTGCCAGAGCTGCCACCTGTCGTGGACCACCAGCTGCTCGGGCTGCCACCTGCCGATCGAGGCCAACGAAAAGACAGACTCGCACCACTACGAAGGCGGCTCCAGCCGCAACTTCGCCACCTACAACCCGCAGGTCGCACGCGACGACATGTTCCATCTGGGCCGCAACAGCCCGATCAAGAGCAGCAAGATCACACCGGTGCGTTCGTCTTCGGCGCTGGTGCTGTCGTCGACCAATGCCAACCGCGAAAAGATCTACATCCAGCAGCCGCCCACGTCGTCCAGCGGCTTTTCCAGCCAGGCCTTTGCCCCGCACTACCCGCACACCGAGCGCAAGACCGAAACCAAGACCTGCAGCGACTGCCACTTGTCGGCCGACAAGGACAACAACGCCATCGTGGCGCAAACGCTGATGCACGGCACCGGCTACATCGGCTTCATTGGCTACAACGCCTGGGTCGGCGAGGAGCGGCACATCGAGGCGGTGCAGGTCACCGAGTGGGATGAGCCGCAGGCGGTCATCGGCAGCTACCTGCACCGCTACGCCTACCCCGACTGGTACGCCGCGCATGAAGCACGCGGGCGCACGCTGCCCGAAGCCCACGATCACAGCACCGAGGGTCGCGCCAGCTGCTTGCAGCTGCGCGGTGAATACCTCTATGTGGCCGAAGGCAAGGGCGGCATGCGCGTGTACGACGTGGCCTCGATCGCCAACAAGGGCGTGTCGCAGCGCATCGTCACCGCGCCGTTTTCGGCGCTGGGCCAAGGCACCTACATCGCCAGCCGCAACGCCACGTGCGTGGTGCTGCCCACCACGCAGCCGGTGGCTCCGGCCAAGAACCACGGTGACCTGATGCGCGTGACGAACCAAGAGCAGGCGATGCACGCGATCTACAACTACGCGCTGATCACCGACGCTGAAGAAGGCCTGATCCTGGTCAACGTGAACACGCTGCAAGACGGCGACCCGCGCAACAACTTCATCAAGCGCGCGATCACCTGGAACGTGGGCGGCGTGCTCAAGGGCGCGCGGCACATCACGATGGGCGGCTCGTACGCCTACATCACCGCGACCCAGGGCGTGGTCATCGTCGATCTGAAAGACCCGCTCGCGCCCAAGCTCGCGGCGGTGGTGCCCATGGCCGGCGCACGTTCGACGGCGCTGCAGTTTCGCTATCTGGCGGTCACCGATGCCAGCGGGCTGCGCATGATCGATGTCACCGTGCCCGAGCGCGCGCGCATCGTGGCCTCGGCCTTTGTGCCGCTGGAAGATGCCGATCGCATCCACCTGGCACGCACTTATGCCTATGTGGCCGCAGGCCGCCAAGGTCTGGCCATCATCGACATCGAAAAGCCTGAGGCCCCGAAGCTGTATTCGCTGTTCACCGCCGACGGCGCGCTCAACGACGTGCGCGATGTGACGGTGGCGTCCACCAATGCGTCGGCGTTCGCCTATGTGGCCGACGGCAAGAACGGGCTGCGGGTGATCCAGCTCACCGCGCCCGACACGCAGCCCAAGTTCTACGGCTTCAGCCCCGACCCCAAGCCAGCGCTCATCGCCACGCGCAAGACGCGCACCCCGGCGCTGTCGCTGTCGCGCGCGCTCGAGCGTGACCGCGCCGTCGACGAAACCGGTGGTCAGGTGGCGGTGTTCGGTCGCATCGGATCGCGGCCCTTCACGCTCGAAGAGCAGCGCCGCCTGTACCTCAGACCTGACGGCACGCCCTGGACGGTGAAAGACCGCGTCGACCCTGTTTCGCCCCTCAAGCCATGACCTCACGCCTTGCCTTTCGGTGGCCATCGGCCGGCCACGCCTTGTTGCAGCTCTTGTGGGTCGTCGTGACCGCGCTGGCTGTGTTGCCGACGCAGGCAGCCTCGCCAGCGCCCTCGCCCACTGCCGCCCTGCCCGAGTCGCACAAGTCGCTCGGCGTGGGCACTTGTGCAAGCAGCCTGTGCCACGGCTCCATCGAGCCGTGGAAAGACTCGCCCGTGCTGCAAAACGAGTACATCACCTGGTCGCGGCAGGACAAGCACGCCCGCGCCTACTCGGTGCTGCTCAACGCGCGCTCGCGCGAGATCATGAAAAAACTCGGCTCGAAACAGCCCGCACACGAGACCAAGCTGTGCCTGGACTGCCACGCCCACAACCCGCCTGCGGCCGAGCGCGGCGAGAACTTCCACGTGAGCGACGGCGTGAGCTGCGAGGCCTGTCACGGAGCGTCCCAAGGCTGGATCAAGACCCACGTCGAGCCAAACGCCACACACGCCCGCAACGTGGCCCACGGCTTGATCGCCACCGACCAGGACCTCACCCGCGCACGGCTGTGCCTGTCGTGCCATCTGGGCACGCAGCAAAAGTTCGTCACCCACAAGATCATGGCCGCCGGACACCCGCGCATGAGCTTCGAGCTCGACACCTTCACCCAGATCGAGCCGCCGCATTTCCGCATCGACGACGACTGGCAAAAACGCAAGGGGTCGTCGAACGGCGTTCGCTCATGGGCCATGGGACAGGCGGTGGCCGCCCAGGAACTGCTGGCCTTGCTGCAAAGCCCGACCGGGCGCGACGGGCTGTTTCCTGAGTTGTCGCTGTTTGACTGCCACTCGTGCCACCACGAGATGAGCGACAAGCGCAACACCGCCGCTCGGGTGGGTGCCGGCCCCGGCGTCGTGCGCCTGAACGATGCGGGCTTGCTGATGCTGCGCCAGATCGTGCGCCGGGTCGAGCCACAGCAGGCCGCCGAGTTTTCGCAGCAGGTCGGCCTGTTGCATGAGCAGGTGGCCAGCGGCACCAACGCGCTGGCGCAGGCGGGCCAGGTCGAATCGATGATCGCCGCGATGGTGCCGAAGATCGCCGCGCACCCGTTTTCCAACCGCGACCTGCAGGCCATCCTGATCGGGCTGATCGATGACGGTCTGGCAGGCCAGTACACCGACTACCAAGGCGCTGAGCAAGCGGTGATGGCCATGCAAAGCGTGGGCGATTTCATGGACCGGCTGCAGCTGCTGAGCGCGCAGTCGATCAGGCAGCCGATGCAAAAGCTGCTGGCCGCGGTGGCCCGTGACGAGCAATACGACCCGACCCTGTTCAAGAAGTACCTGGGCCAGCTGCGTGCCAAGGTCCAGCCGGAGAAAAAATCATGACCGCCAGCGTGCGCATTGCCATCATCGGCTCGGGCCCCAGCGGGCTGTCGTGCGCGGCCCATGCGGCCAAGCTGGGCGTGCCCCATGTGCTGCTCGAAGCCGAGTCGCACGTGTCGCACACCATCCACCGCTATCAAAAGGGCAAGCATGTGATGGCCGAGCCGTCCATCTTGCCGCTGCGCAGCGACATGAGCTTTGCTGCCGGTCGGCGCGAGACCATCCTGGAGACCTGGCGTCAGGAAGTTGAATCGCTCGGCGTCAACATCCGCTACGACAGCGCCGTGAGCGCGATCACCGGCTCCAAGGGTGCCTTCGAGATCGTCACGGCCAGCGGTGAGCGTCATCTGGCCGAAGCGGTGGTGCTGTGCATCGGACTGCAGGGCAACATCCGGCAACTCGGCGTGCCCGGCGATCAGCACGAACGCATCCAGTACCAGCTTGACGACCCTGACGAGTACAGCGGCGAAACCATCGTGGTGGTGGGCGCGGGCGATGCCGGCATCGAAAACGCGCTGGCCCTGACCGAAAACAACCGGGTCATCCTGATCAACCGGGTGGACGAGTTTCCGCGCGTCAAGCAAGGCAACGTCGACCTCGTCACCGCAGCGATTGCCAGCGGCCGCATGCAATGCCGCTACAGCACCTCGGTCACCCAGGTCGATGCGATCGAAACCGATGGACGCCCGCTGCTGCTGAGCGTGCGCACGCCACTGGGCATCGAGCAGATCGCCTGCGACCGGGTCATCGCGCGGCTCGGCGCCATCCCGCCGCGCCAGCTCGTCGAGAGCTTTGGCGTGACATTCCCGAGCACGGCCTACGATGCCGTGCCGCAGGTGTCCGACACCTACGAGTCCAACGTCCCCGGCTTTCACATCATCGGCGCGCTCGGCGGCTACCCGCTGATCAAGCAGGCGATGAACCAGGGCTATGAGGTGGTCGAGTACATCCTGGGCAACCCCGTCGAGCCGGCCGATGAGTCTTTGCTGCGCGAGACCTTCCGCAGCTTCAAGCGCGCCACCTCGGTGTCGGCGGCACTGGCCATGGTGCAGCAGCAAGTGCCGGTGTTCCGCGAGCTGTCGACCTTGCAGCTGCGCGAGTTCATGCTTGACAGCGAGGTCACCGCCCCGGCCAAGGGATCAGTGATCTTTCGCAAGAACGACTACACCAACTCGTTCTTTTCCATCGTCGAGGGCGAGGTGCTCGTCGAGGTGGACGGCGACAACGGCAAGCCCAAGCAGCTCGCACTGAGTAGCGGTCAGTTCTTCGGCGAGCTCGGGCTGCTGTCCGGACGCCGTCGTTCGCGCACGGTGTACGCCGGCGACCACTGCGTGCTGATCGAAACGCCCCGCCGCTCCATGCTCAAGCTGATGGCCAGCAACGAGTCGGTTCGTCGATGCATCGACGGCGTCTCGCTGCGCCGCGCCATCGGCACGCGCATCGCGCCGTTCGTGTCCGAAGCCGGGCTCGATGAGCTTGTCGAGGCCGCCTCGGTCAAGAGCTTCACCGCAGGTCAGACCCTGTTCGCCGAAGGCGATGAGGCCGACGGTCTGCACCTGATACGCCGCGGCTCGGTCACCGTGTCCAAGCTCATCGGCGGCAAGGATGTGGTGCTGTCTTACGTGGCGGCGGGCAACTATGTGGGCGAGATGGCGCTGCTCAACGCCGACAGCCGCCGCTCGGCCACCGTGCGAGCCGCGGTCAACTGCGAAACCATCGTGCTGTCGGCCGAGCGCTTTCGCGCCGTGCTCGACAAGAGCCCGGCCATGCGCAAAGAGCTCGAGGCCAGCAGCTTGAAGCGCATGTCGGCCAACGTGCAAAAAGAAGCCGACAACACGCCGGGCGATCTGATCAGCTTTCTGATCGGCCAGGGCCTGGGTGAAGGCACCGACGTGCTGCTGATTGACGAAGGCCTGTGCATCGGTTGCGACAACTGCGAAAAAGCCTGCGCCGATGTGCACGATGGCACCTCGCGGCTGGACCGCGAGGCCGGCCCCACCTTCGCCAACATCCACGTGCCCACCTCATGCCGCCACTGCGAAAACCCGCACTGCATGAAGGACTGCCCGCCGGATGCCATCCACCGCAATCCCCACGGTGAGGTCTTCATCGACGACACCTGCATTGGTTGCGGCAACTGCGAGCGCAACTGTCCGTACGGCGTGATTCAGCTCGCCCAGCACGACCCCAAGCGCAAGCCACCGAGTCTTTGGTCATGGCTTCTGACCGGTCTCACGCCCGAGCCCGGACGCGAAGCGCCGGTGCACAGCAAGGAGCTGGGCAAGAAGGCGGTGAAGTGCGACATGTGCAGCGGGCTGTCAGGCGGTGCAGCCTGCGTGCGCGCCTGCCCGACCGGCGCGGCCATCCGCGTGAGCCCCGAGGAGTTCATCAACTACGCCGGAAGGTCCCGGCTGTAAGGGTCGGCACTGGCGCGCCGAACTCAGCCCCAGCGCATCAGGTCACCGGCGGCCAGGGCGCTCACACGGTGTGGCAAGCCCAGCCGGCCGATCTGCGCCATCACCAGGTCCATCTCGCCGGGCTTGACATGGGTGATGTGCACATCGACGCAGCCCGCGAGCTGCCGCAACTCTTCGCCCAGCAGTTTTGGACACAGGTGGTGGCTGATGCGAGCCAGTTCGGACTCGTCATCACCAAAGGCGGTTTCGATCACCAGATGGCTCACCTGCATGTTGCGCAGACGCTGCCACAACAGCGGGTTGGGCCCAGTGTCGCCGCTGTAGACCCACCAGCCTGCCGAGCCGCCATCCACCGCAAAGCCCACACCCGGCACGATGTGCTCGGCGTTCAGCACCTCGATGCGGCGCTTGCGCGAGCCCACCACCAGCACCTCACCCACGGTGATCGGTTGCAAGCGCAAGGCAGGCTGCTCGGTGCTGGGCACACGGGTGAAGTCGGGCCAGATCACGCCGTTGAGCAGGTGTTCATGCACGGCTTTCAGGGTCTGCGGCAGCGCATGCACCGTGACAGGCGGCCGGCCCTGAGATTTGCGCAAGCGCAAGCCGGTGTCGGCCAGCAGCGGCACCGACAGCACATGGTCAAGATGTGAATGGCTGAGCAGCACGTGATCGATGCCGCCCAGCGCTTCAAAGGTGAGATCGTTCACGCCGGTTCCGGCATCGATCAGCACGTCGTCGTCGAGCAGGAACGAGGTGGTCTTGCAGCCGGCCGCGATGGCGCCCGAACAACCCAGCGTTCTGATGGTCAGGCCCATGTCGAACCACTTGGCGAAATCAACAGCTCGGACATGCAGGCTCAAGGTTGCGGTGCGTTGGGCCCCGTCGGGCGGCGTCAGCTCACTGACAGCGGCGCATGAAATGCCGAGTCGCGTGAGCTGAGCCTGCGGCCCACACCTTGGCCGGGGACGATGATATCTGTGCCGCCACACCACGCGGCCAGCGCATCAGCGGCGTGAGAACACCTTGCGATACCAGGGCTTGCCGTTCTTCTGCTCGGAGCCCTCTTTCTTGCGCTCGCGGCTCATGACCGTGCCGATCAGGTTGAACGGTGCCAGCAGGTCGGCCATCTTTTCCATGTCAGTGATGGACGTGGTGTGCTCCTCGACCACCACCAGCGTCGTCTCGACCTGGGGCAAAAACGCCAGCGCGTCGGCGGTGTCGAGCAGCGGCGGCAGGTCGACGATGATGTAGCGGTCCTGGTAGCGCTCTTTCATCTCCTGGATGAGCTGCTGGGCAAGCCGGGTCGACAGCAGTTCGGCCGAATTCAGCACCGACTTTTGGCCTGCAGGCAAGAACACAAAACGCGGCACGCCCGGGTTGATCAACAGCTCGTTGATCGGCGTGGCGTTGGTCAGGTGGTCGCTGAGTCCGGGCGCGCCATCAAAGCCGAACATCGCTTGAAGGCCCTGCCCCGACATGTCGGCATCCACCAGCAAAACGGCGGCGTCGTAGTCAGCCGCCATGGTCAGCGCCAGGTTCAATGCGGTGAGCGACTTCCCCTCGATGCGCCGCGGGCTGGTCACCGCCAGCAGGGTGAAGCCGTCGGCGCGCATGCGCTGCAGCACCTGGTTGCGCAGCATCTTGAACGCCTCGGTCAGCTCCGAGCGATCGGCCTTGACCACACCATGCGTGCGCTGCAGCCGCAGCAGCGCATCGGGCCGCACCTGGGTGCTCGAATACTTGATGTTCAAAGCGTCCGGGCTGAAGCCGGCGGCGAGCTCATCGTCGATGGGCAAGGCGCCCTGAGCCGTGTTCATGGTGTCGCTCACTTTGCCAGCCTCCTCATCAGGCCGTACCAGGCCACATCGAGAGGCATGTAAAGGTTGTGAAACGCCACCAGCAGCAGCGCGATGAAGACCAGCGCGGCCACCACAACAATGCGCCGCCTCAATGAGCGACGCCGCAGCAGCACCGGTGTGGGCAGCTCGGGCAAGACGGCCAACACGGGCACTTGCATCACCCGGATCACGTCACGCGCGCTGTGCACCGTCTGGTCGAGCACCTCGCGCAGCGCCGCCGCACCGATGCCACCGAAGATGGCAAACAGCAGGCCGATGATGACGATCATGGTGCGGTTCGGACGCACCGGCTTTTCGGGGTAGACGGGCGGCTCGATCAGCGTGAAGCGCTCGGCCTTGCGACCGCGCTCGAGCGTTTCGGCCACCTGCGCTTGCATCTGCTTTTCGCGCAGTTCGCGGAAACGCGCGCGCGAGCTGTCCATGTCGCGCACGAGCTCAAGGAATTCGCGCTCGACTTCGGGCGTCTGGCTCACACGCAATTCATACAGCGCAAGCTTGGCGCGCAGTTCCTGACGCTCGCTGCGCATCGACTCAAGCTGAGAAGTGACCGTTTCGATCTGCGACTTCAAGTTGAGGTAGACCGGGTTGTCAGGCTTGCGCGCGCGCTTGATCTCATTGACGCGATCAGACGGCGCCTCGGACCCGGTGCGCACCGCCTTGTCGAGCACGGCAAAGGCGCGCTTCAACTGCACCACGTCGGGGTGGTCGTCAGAGTACTTCTGGCGCAGCAGGTTGATCTGCTTTTGCAGCTGCAGCAGCTTTTCCTCGCGGTCGCTGGCTTCGCGCTCCAGACCCGTCTCGGACTTGAGCACCGCGATCTCGCGGCGCGTGCGCTTCACGTCGGGGTGGTCATCGCTGTACATCGCGGTGAGCAGCGGCAGCTGCGCTTCGAGCGCCTTGAGCCTGTCCTCGGGGTCAAGCACCTGCCCGGAGCCCACCGGCATGCCCGGCTTGGTGTCGGCCAACTGGCCCTCGAGCGCCATCTTTCGTTCTTCGAGAAAGATCAGGTCGCGATCCAAGCGTTTGAGCTCATCGTTGGTGCGCTCGCTGCCCATCTGGTTCGACAAGGTCAGATCGGGCGTGCGTCCCTGATTGCGCGCCTTGAAGCGCGACAGGGTTTCTTCAAGCTCCGAGATGTGCTCCGTCACGCGCGTGAGTTCTTCGTCAAGGAACGAGGTCGTCTCGGCCGCTTTTTGCTGACGGTTCTTGACGTTCTCGTTGAGGTACAGCGTGGTCAGCTCGTTGGCGATCTTTTGCGCATTGGCGGGAACCTGGCTGTCGTACGACAAGGTGAACGCAATGGTCGACTTGCCACCCGACGCCCCGCCCTTGTCAGCACTGATCGGCGTGAGCTTGATGTCGGCCCGCATGCGGTCGATGATTTCTTCGCTGGTCTCGCTTTGCCGCTTGGCGCCGTAGAGGTTGTATTTGTCGACCAGCTCGAGCAGCGTGGCTCGCGTCATCACCTGCTGGCTGATGACCTGAATGCGTTCGTCGGCGAAGCTCGTCACGGTGGAACGCACGAACTCCTGCGGGATTTCCTGTTCCTTGATCAGGATGGTGGCCGTCGAGCGGTACACCGCCGGCAAGGTCATTGCCACCACCACGGCGATGGCAAACAGCACCCCAAAGACCACCAGGATCAGCACGCGGCGGCGCTTGACCATCCCGAGGTAATCGCGCAGGTTCTTGCCCGAGTCGGTCACCGGGTCGACCTGAGCGTAGACGTCTTGTGGGGAGGCTGCCATGGATCGGATTATTCGGGTGATGGGGTGACAGCTCAGCGGGAGGCGGTGACGGTCGGAAAGTTGTAGGTGAGCGAAATGCTCACCGAGTTGGAGCGCGCCGAGTTGCTCGCACCCACGTTATCGGCCTGAGTCAGCAAATAAGAAAGCCCAAGGCTGACGTCGGGCGACAGTTGCTTCGACAGCGTGGCGCCATAAGACCGCTGCCTCGAATCGCCCTGAAACAAACCAGCCGCGTTCACACCGAGTTGACCTGTGTTCTTGGACAGGTTGTAGTTGACCCCGCCGCTCATGGTCTCGGTGAAGCCGTAGTTGGCAGCCAAGCTCACCGACTCATTGAGCAGCACCTCGCCCGCGCCGCTGGGCTGCTCACCCCGGCTGGACGAAAACGACAGCGAAGTCGACTCATCAAAGGCGAAGCTGTGCGAAGTGCTGTACTGCAAGCCGCTGGACGTGGGCTGCAGGCTGCGGCTGGTGCGGTACTTGCCCGCCGACACCTGCGAGCTCCACTGCTCGCTCCACTGGCGCGAGATCCCGATCGACCACTGTTCGGTCGTCGATTGGTCGCCGCCAGTGTCCGGACGGTATTCCGAGGTCGACAGATTCAGGCTCAGCGTGTCGATCTCGGTCAGCAGATAGTTCAGCCCGCCGCCCCAACTGCCGTTGGTGAAATTGACGGTGCCGGGCGCTGCTTGCGAATACCAAGAACGCTGGGAAGACACTGACAGCGAGGTGCTCAATCGCTCGGTCAGCGAGTGCGACCACGATGCGCCGTAGTTTGCCGTGCGCCGCTGTCCGGGCGCCACGGCCACGTCGGCCGTTTGCACGTTGTTGTTGAAGTCCTGCGAATAGCCCGCGTTCACCGAGAAGGTGTTCCGCTCAATGGTCACTGACTGCGACAAGCTGGCGTTGCCGTCGAAGCGGTCGCCGCCCCCGCCGGCATTCGAGTCGCCCCACTGCGCCACGCGTGTGGTGCTCAAGCCCAGCACCGTCGACATGTCTTCGACCTTGCGAGAGGCATTCAAGGAACCAGAGAGGTTGAGGCTGTTCACGGTGCCAGTCGACTGCGGAGCGAGGTTGATGTTGTCGTTGGAATTAAGGCTGGAGCTGACCGAACTCTCGACCGACCACTGACCGGCATTCGCCGAGAAGGCCGGTGCCAGCGTCGCCGCCAGGCAGATCAAGCGCCAATGCGGACGACTTGAGCAGGGCCCGGCAAACCGTTGGATGGGCCGCCCTGATGGGGTCACGGCACAAGCAGCACGTCTCCGCTTTTCAGCGTGATGTTCTGCGTCAGATCCACGCCTTTTCTCACCTTGGAGTACTGGAACGGGATCGAGATCGTCAGGTTGTCCACCTTGCGAATGACGCGTATGCCGTCCTCAGACGCAAACGGCGTCAGGCCACCGGCCAGCGTCAGCGCCTGCAGCACGTCGATGTTGCGGCCCACGAGCAACTCACCAGGCTTGTTCACCCGGCCCAGCACATAGATGTGGTAACTCGACACCTTCACCACGGCCACGGTAACCACCGGCTCGGGAATGAATTTTTCGAGCCGCTTGACCAGCTCGTCACGGGCCTGTACGGCCGTCATGCCGGCCACCACAAAGTCACCGGCCAGTGGGAAAGAAATACCGCCATCGGGCCGCACCAGCACCGTGCCCTTGAGCGTCTCGTCTTTCCACACCGCAATGTCCAGGGCGTCTTCAGGCCCGATCACATAGGCCGGGTCGATGACCGCCACGCGCTCGATGTTGTCGCCCCATTTGCTCGGGCCGCTGGCCGCTGCACCAGGGACCGCGGCCGCGTTGTAAGGCAGGCCGCTGGCCGGCGCGCCTGGCGACACCTTGACGACCGGCGCTTCGTTGATGAAAGGCATTTCGGGCAGGCTCGAACAAGCAGACAGCACGCACAGCCCAACCAGCGCAAATGCAAGGCGCATGCGCGGCAGAACACTCACAAAGCACCCGTCAGACATGTCGTTGCCTTACTTGTTGGGTGTGGGCGCAGCGGGCGGTGTGAAACGCTCGGCGTCGGCCTTGTCGCGGTAGTCCTGAACCATGTTGAACATTTCGACATCGCCCATGCCCAGCACGGGTTCGCGTTGTTTGATCACGTCGGTGACCGACTTGTTGCGGTAGCGGTTGAGCAGTTCCACATTCAGATGCAGCAGCTTGCCATTCTTGCTGGTGCAATCGGCAACCAGCGCGACCTGATCGTCGTGCTTGCGCTGCAACTGGGCCTGCTGCTCATCTCGCAGCTTGGTGTACTGAGCCAGCTCACGGGCCTTTTGGGCCAGTGCCTGTTCATGGCTGAGTTTCTCATCAGCCAGCTGCTTTTCCAGCGACTTCACGTTGGCGGTCAATTCCGCGCGGGCTTTTTCTGAAGCCCTGAGCCTGGCTTCGAGCTTGCTGATCGATGTCTTGAGTTGCTCGGCCTGGGTGGTTTGCTCGCCCAGTTGCTGGTCGACAGCAGCCTTGTCCGACTCGACCTTGGACTTGGCGGCCTGAGCTTCTTGCAACTGCTGCTGCAGGTTTTGCAACTGAAGCTGCGCGCGGCGCGCCGCTTTTTCAGCCGGTGTCTGCTCAGCCATCGCGCCACTGGCTGCCAGCGCGAGACCCAGCGCGACGAGTGCGGATCGGACCATCAGGCCTGCTTTCATGAGGGTGCGCTGCGACATCAGAACTTCACGTTGAGATCGAACTGGAAGACGTCGATGCCCAACGCTGGACCCGAGATCTCGTCGGCGCTCAGGTAGCGAAACGTGAGGTAGGTGTTCTTCGCCACACCGTAGCTGCCGCCCAGGATGTAGCCCCTGGTGTCGGTGCCGCCCAGATGGAAATCGCTGTCGGTGAACGCATCCAGCACGGCATCGCGCTCAACCCGCTTGTAGGCGACGAACACCTGCCAGTCGTGCGCCTTTTTCAAGTCGACATCGCCGAAGGCCGCGCGCACGTGATACGCATTGACCTGACCATCCACGTTTGAGGTTGCGCCGGTTTCACCGTCAACCACCAGACCCGTGCGGGCGGTCACGTCGTTGCTGTTGAAGCCCACGTTACGAGCGTAGTCACCCGTGAAGATCAGGCGTTTGCCCGCGTAAGACGGAAAGTCGATTTGACCGGTCAGGTCGATCAGCTGGTACTCGGCAGCCAGGCCATACAGCGGCCTCGTCGGGTCCGAAGAGATCTGGTAGTAGGTATTGCCCTTTTGCACGAACTGAGGCGCGGTGAACTCGTTGGCCGTGGAGCCTGCTGGGCTGAGTTCACCCTCCATGTTCTTGTAAGAGTAATAGGCCAGGCCCACCTTGGCTCGAATGTCCTGCGGCGAGCCCGACAAGGTGGCACCCACCTGGGCACCCAGCAGCCACTTGTCGGCCGAAGACAGCTGCACCTCTTGCACCGGCAGCGCACCCAACGTCACGAAGCCGCGCCAGTCGGGCGTGATCGCCGGCGTCCACTGCGCGGCCACACCGTCAAAGCTCAGGTCGTTGGCCCACATCATGTCGGTGCTGAACCACGGGTTGCCAAAGCGCCCCATCACCACGTTGAACTGATCGGCATAGCGATAGCGGATGTAGGCGCGATCGGCCAGCACCGTGTAGCGGTTTTCAAAATTGCCCAGCGTCTGGTTGGACGACAGCGGATCGTTGGCACTGCCGGTGGCCAATCGGAACCCACCAGACCAGTTTTCATCGATCTTCACCGTCATGCCGAGGCGCGCGCGAAAGCGCAGCCGGTCGCGGTCTTCGGTCGAGTTGAGCAAGGTGATCGCGCGATTGCTGTTGGTCGAGTTGATGTCGTAGATGTTGGTGGCATTGCCGCTGGCAAAGCGATCGAGCTGCGTGCGCATGCGCAGATCACCCTCCCACTCCATGTTGCGCACCCAGGCCGGCACCGAGTTCGGTCCCGTCCAGCCTTCGCGGAAGGCCTGTGCCGCCAGCTCGAGGCGAATTTCTTCCTTCATCTCGTTGCGAACGTATTCGGGGATGTAAGGCACGCGCACCGTGCCAGGCGTGGCGCCGGCCGACTTGGATGAACCGGCTGCCGCTGAGCCCTTCGGTGCAGCGGCGGGCTTCGAGACTTCGTCGAGCAAGGCACTGCCCTTGTCCCGGGTCAGCACGCCCTGTTCAACCAGTTGGCTGATGAGCTTGGAGGTGGCGGCACGCACCGAGTCGATGTCTGCATCTTGCGCAGCGGCTGCAGGCAGCGTGCAAAGCGCACCAAGGATGGCAAGGGTCAGGCCGCGGAGATTGAGCTTCATGTTCAGTCAGTTCGGGTGTGGCGTCACGAGCGATTGCTCAGCCGCAGTTGCATCGGACGCATCGAGCTCGGTGGCACGTCCTTGAGGGGATTCATCTCGAGCAGGGTGATCTGGATCATGTCGTCGACCTGGGCGTTGCCCGAGCCGCTGACGATGTCGGCTTTTTGGACGCGGCCGTCATCACCCAACCAGACCTTGACGACGACGCGGAACTCGTCTTTGAGCATCTTGCGGTTGCGCGACAGCGCCTCGAAGAAGTGGCGCTGCAGCATGCCGGTGTAGTACGCACCGTTGCCACCTCCGGTGGTCAGGTAGTCGCGACCGCCCTTGTTGCCGGCCAGCCCGAAACCGTCAGAGCCCGCGCCGCCTTCGGCGTCCACGCCCAAAGGCTTGTCAGACGACGGTTTGTCGTCAGCAGGCTTTTCATCGGCGGGCTTGGGGTCGTCCTTGGGCTCGTCGATCTTGACTTCTTCTTTTACTTTCGGCGGCTCGGGCAGCTTTTCAGGCGGCTTGGGCGGTGGTGGCGGAGGCTGCTTGAGCACCGCGATCTGCTGGATGCCCGTTTTTTTCTTGGGCGATCCGTCGAGGAACTTGATCATGAACACAACGGCTGCGGCCATCAGGCCCACCGCCAGCAACACCAGGACGCCCTTGCGTATCCATTCGCCGCGCGAGCTGCCCTCGTCGTCTTCTTCTTGGTTCATGCGGGTCGCAGTTCGGTCGTTTACTTGACCAAGCGCTGGGTCACCAGGCCGAGCTGCGTGATGTCAAGGCGTCCCATCAGGTCGAGCACATCGACCACCTTTTCGTAGTGCACCTTGGCATCGCCCTTGATCACCACCGGAAAGCTTGGGTTCACCGCCTTGAGCTGGCGCAGGCGGTCTTCAAGTTCTTGCATGGTCACCGGGTAGGTGTCAAGAAACACCTGGCCGTCGTCACGGATCGTGATCGCCTTGGTCTGCGGCTTGGCCAGGCTGGGCGCGGCGCTGGCTTTGGGCAGGTTCACCTTGATGCCCTGGACCGACGCGGTGGTCATGATGATGAAGATCACCAGCAGCACGTAGGACAGGTCGAGCATGGGCACGACGTTGATCTCGTCGTAGGCCTTGCCGCCTTCTTGCATCTTCATCGTGAGCTCCTTAAACCGAGTGGTTCTCTGCGATGCGGGTGGTCAGCTCGTCCACGAACACCTGCATGTCCGCGGTAAGTGCCTGGATGCGACCGATCAGGTAGTTGTAGGCAAACAGCGCCGGGATGGCCACCGCCAAACCGGCCACTGTGGCGACCAGCGCGGCCGCGATACCCGGGGCGATGGCGTTCACGTTCACGTCACCGGCTGCGGCAATGGCAGCAAAGGTGATCATCACGCCCACCACCGTGCCGAGCAGCCCGAGGAATGGGCCGCCCGCAATCGAAATGGTCAGCACCACCATCTGGCTGTTGAGGCGCTGGATCTCGCGGATCATGGTGGCCTCAACCGTGGCGCGAATGGCGCTCAGCGACGCCGCCGACATCTGCAGCGGAATGCCCTTGGCGCGGTAGACATCAAAGCGCATTTGCAGCTCGGTCACGCCCGACACATACAGCCGGTACAGCTGGGACTGCCCGTAGGGGCCAGCCTTCTTGCCCTTGCCCTTGCCCCTACCCTTACCTTTAGCGCCTGCAAACTCTGAGTCGGTGATCGCGCTTTCAGCCAGCGTCTTGTTGGGGTCGATGCTGGTGATCAGCTTGTCGAAGTCCTTCATGAACAGCTTGTTTTCATCGGCTGCTGTGCGAACGAATTTCACCTTGACGTACATGACGATCAAGCTCAGCACGAACATCACGCCCAGGATGCCGATCACGATCCAGCCGTCCAGCGTCACTGCACCCAGCAAAATCTTGATGTACGACGGGCCGCTGTCGCCTTCACCCTCGCCTTCGACCGCGCCGTAGCTCACCAGCTTCTGGTCAGAGCCTTGCGATTGCGCGGCCGTCTTGATCCAGTCGGCCGAGCGTGCGGTGGTGGACACCTCGAGCTCGTCGATGTCGCCCTTGAAGCCCTTGCCCAGAATGGCTGCGCCTTCCATGTCAGGCACGCTGCCGGCTGCACGAGCCGCCTCAACACCGTTCACATAGATGGCCAGGCCGTCCTTGGCCACCACCGCCACGTGCTGCCAGGCACCTGCGTTCACAGGTGCGGTTGTGGTGGCGGTGAGCGTGCCTGACTGCGCCACCAGCATGCCGCCACGGATCGACACCGTCAGCGGGCTCGCGCCTTCGGTCTGGGTGTAGATCGGCGCGTCGGCGGCATCGACCGGCTTGAGCCACATCGACAGCGTCAGGCCGTTGGTGTTCGACTTGAGCGATGGCGTCGCAGGCAAGGCCAGCTCAGAAACCGCATCGAACGTGAGACCCGCACCGATCAGGCCAGCGCCGTTGACCCGCGCTGTCGAACGCGCCGCGTGGTTGGCGTTGGCCGTGGAATCTTGCGGCGCGGCTTCACGCTCGCTGAAGTGATAAACCAAAGCCTGGGTGGCGTCGTAGGTGCCCTTGGCATCGTCGGCCACAGCGGCAGCCTGGTTGCCGTAATACAGCCAGATGAATTCATCCTTGGTGCCAGGCAGCAGCTTGGGCACTTGCACCCACACCAGCGCCAACTCGTTCAGGCTGTCGAACTTTTCGATGTGGTGCTTGAGCGGCGTCTTGTCGTCGCCGGCAATGAAGCGCAGGTCGGAGCCGTCGGGCTTGGCCTCAACGAACTGGAAGTTGCCGGTGTGCAAACGCACGAGCACCGGAACGTTGTCGACACCGGCTGCAATCGGCAAGCCTTCAGCCGTGGTGTTGAGCCCAATCTTCAGGCGCTGAGGCCAGTCGGCATTCCAGGCCGCTTGAGACACGGAAGAGAAAACAAGGCCGATCAGCGCAAGGCCAAGAACAAGGATTTTTTTCATGACCACCGATGAGAACCGTGAACTAAGGGACAACCCGCGAGGGTATTCAGCCTTTGTGGCAAGGCTGTGAATCAATGTGTCAAGTTGCGGCGGGTGCGTTGCCGCCACACAGGTGCGGTGTGATGGTGTCGAGCAGCCTTTGTGCCGCCGCTGACATGTGAAAGTGCCGCTGATAGCAGCCCGCGGCCTGCAGCTTCATCTGCAGCCTGGCCTGAGTGTCCAGCGCCAGCCAGCGGCGCAGCAACTTCGTGGTGCCGTCTGGCGTGTCGGCTTCGGCCATGCCGGCATCGTCGGCCACGATCTCGCGCCAGATGTTGACCTTGTCTGAGATGAGCACCGGCACGCCCATGGCCAGCGCCTCGACCACGGCAATGCCGAAGTTTTCCTGATGCGATGGCAGCACAAACACCTCGGCTGCCTGCAGGGCCGACCACTTGAGATCGCCACTGAGCATGCCGGTGAAGGTGATGCGCTCGGCGATGCCCAG
>CAMCNE010000010.1 GCA_945875935.1 Bordetella parapertussis | reverse complement strand
GGCGGCACTCCGAACTCGTCGCAGGGCTGCTGCGGGGGGATCGGCGAACGCGGCTCGCTGCGGCGATCCCAGTCGAAGAAGCGAGCCACCTCGTCTCTGCGCGCCATGGTGTCGGTTTCGCCCAGTGCGATCAGCTCGCGTGTGAAGGGGGCTTCGAACAGCAGGTAGCTGGCCAGCGCGGCGCCGCGGGCACTGATGCCCTGGCCTGACACGCCCACACCGCGCAGCAGGGCGCGCACCGGAGGCGGCAGGCTTTGCAGATGGCGCGAGGCGATGTCGTCGAGCCGCTGGCTGGGCGCGATCACCAACACCTCGATCGGGCGCAGTTCGCTGCGGCCACGAGCTTCCGGTGGCAGCAGCGACAGCGTCTTGTTGATGCGTTGCAGGCGTTCGATGTCGACCGCCAGTGCATCCAGGAAGATGCTCGACAGCGCGTGACCTGCGATCTGTGCGAGGTTGGGGTATTCGGCCGCGCCGGCGCGGGGCTCGTTGGGCACCATGGGCTCGTGCAGTCGCGCCGCGCCGATCACCAAAATGCGCTCGGCGCCCAGGTGCACAGCCGGCGAGATCGGCGCCGACTGGCGCATCGATCCGTCACCGAAGTACTCGCGCTCGCCCTCAGCGCCCAGTGCCACCGCGGGAAAGACGAAGGGGATCGCAGCCGACGCCATCAGGTGCTCGATGGTGATCGCCTGACGCATGGCAATGCGCTGCGAACGGTTCCAAGGCGCCACGCCCGAGCGGTCATCGTAGAAGGTCACGTGCATGCCCGAGCCATAGCCAGAGGCGCTCACCGCCAGTGCCTTGAGGTGCCCCTGACACATCACGTGTTGAAGCCGCTCCACAGGCACCAGCTGGGTCAGCAGTTCGCGCAGCGGACTGTTGTCGAGGAAGGAACGCGGCCGTGCTCTGCGCCACTTGGCCAGAATCCAGCCGACCGACAGCATGGTCAGCCAGCGTGCACCGGTTTGAACCACGCCGAATGAATCCGAGCGGTAAACCTGATCGACGCTGAAGTTCGACCAGGTGTTGACCAGCGTGGCGAGAGCCTCTTCAAAGTTGTCGGCCCGGCAGGCCAGCGTGGCCGCATTGATGGCGCCGGCCGAGGTGCCGGTGATCACGTCAAACGGGTTACCACGCGGTCCACCGCAATGGCGCCGGATGGTCGAGATGGCCTTGAGCACGCCCACCTGGTAGGCAGCGCGAGCGCCCCCCCCTGTCAAGATCAGTCCCGTGACGGCTTGAGCATCCATGGACTCAAGTGTGTCACCGCGGCTCAGGCCGCGGAGCGCGAACAGCGGGTGGATAGGCAGCCATTCCCGCCGCAGCGGCAGGCCTCACTCTGAGCGGGTGCAGCGCGCGCCACACCGGGTTCGACTCAGCGCGGTTGAGCCGCTGCGATGCGCGGCGTGGGCACCGACACATCGCCGCACTGCGCGCGGTGGCGCAAGGCGTGATCCATCAGCACCAGAGCCAGCATGGCCTCGGCGATTGGCGTGGCGCGGATGCCCACGCAAGGGTCATGACGGCCAAAGGTTTCGACCGTGGCCGGCTGGCCTTCGAGGTCGATGGACGGGCGCGGGCTGCGGATCGAACTGGTGGGCTTGATGGCGATGGACACGGTGATGTCCTGCCCGGTGGAAATGCCGCCGAGCACGCCGCCGGCGTTGTTGCCCACGAAACCCTCGGGCGTGAGCGCATCGCCGTGCGTGGTGCCGCGCTGGGCGGTGCTGGCAAAGCCGGCGCCGATCTCCACGCCCTTGACCGCGTTGATGCCCATCATCGCGTGGGCGATGTCGGCGTCGAGCTTGTCAAACAGCGGCTCGCCCCAGCCCACCGGCACGCCGTGCGCGACCACTTCGATGCGCGCACCGCAGGAGTCGCCTGCCTTGCGCAGATCGTCCATGTAGGCCTCGAGCCGCGCGATGTCGCTGGCGTTGGCCGCAAAGAACGGGTTGTTGGGAATGTGCTCGAGCGACTCGAACGGGATGGTGATCTCACCGAGCTGCGACATGTGGCCGGTGAAGCCGATGCCGTGGTGCTCGCGCAGCCACTTCTTGGCCACCGCTGCGGCGCCGACCATGGGTGCGGTCATGCGCGCCGACGAACGCCCGCCACCGCGCGGATCGCGCAGACCGTACTTGTGCCAGTAGGTGTAGTCGGCGTGACCGGGGCGAAAGGTCTGCACGATGTTGCCGTAGTCCTTGCTGCGCTGGTCGGTGTTGCGAATCAGCAGGCAGATCGGCGTGCCCGTGGTGCGGCCCTCGAAGACGCCGGACAGAATTTCGACCGTGTCGGGCTCGTTGCGCTGGGTGACGTGACGGCTGGTGCCGGGGCGGCGGCGATCCAGCTCGGGCTGGATGTCAGCCTCGCTGAGCAGCATGCCGGGCGGACAGCCATCGATCACGCAACCGATGGCCGGGCCGTGTGATTCGCCGAAATTGGTGACGCAGAAAAGATGACCGAGGGTGCTGCCTGCCATGGTTCAGGACGCCGGGGTTTCGCTGACGGGCGCATCGTCTTTCGATTCACCGGCAGGCCAGTCGCGGATGTAGGCCTTGAGCAGTCGGTTTTCGAAATCCTGCGCGTCGACCACCGCCTTGGCCACGTCATAAAACGAGATCACGCCCATCAGCACGCGCTGGGTCATCACCGGCAAATAGCGCGCATGGTGCACCAGCATCATGCGCCGCACCTCATCGAGCTCGGTGTCGGGTGTGCAGGTGATGGGGTGATCGTCCATCACCGAGCGCACGATCAGATCGCCCACCTTGCCACCGTTGCGGTCGATCGACTGGATCACTTCGCGAAACGTGAGCATGCCCACAAGATCGCCGTACTCCATGACCGCCAGCGAACCCACGTCCAACCCGGCCATGGTGTGCAGGGCATCCGACAGCGGCGTGTCGGGCTTGACGGTGTAGAGCGTTCCGCCTTTGGCGGCCAGGATCTGGGTGACTTTCATGGGTGCCTCCTCACACGAGCGAACAACAGGTCAATATAGACGCAAAGATACCCATTGGCGTTGCGCCAACGACCGCACAAGTTCATTGAACGATCAAATCGCGCACCGTCATGACGCTGAAATTGGCGCGCCTCCAAAAGCCTGCCAGCGCCTCGGAGGGATCGAGCAACATCGACGCCAGCAGTGGCTGCGCCAGGGTTTCATCGGGATCGCAAAGCAGCACGTGCCGCGCAGCGCCGTCTTCCTCAAGCCGCCCCACCCAGCCGATGGTCATCAGCCCATCGAGCAGCGGTTCGACCTGCAAGGGATCGGTGTTGAGGCAACGTGCGATGTGATGCAAGTCCAGACCGCGCCGATCGGACTTGCGCGCTGCGGCCAGCTCGCGCAGCACCGACACGGCCAGCTCGAACCGATGGCCCGCCACGTGACTGCGTGGCACCACTCGCAGCGCAAGCGTCGGAGCGTAAGCGGCGATCACCGCACCCAGCAAGACGATCACCCAGCCGAGGTACAGCCAGATCAGGAAGATGGGCACCGTGGCGAACGCACCGTAAATGTTCGAATACGTCGGCACCTGATGCAAATACCAGCCGAGCAGGCGCTTGGCGAGTTCGAAGCCCAGCGCCACAAACAAGCCACCGGCCAGCGCATGCGTCCATCGCACATGGGTGTTGGGCACAAAACGAAACAGCGCGGCCGCACCCACCCATTGAACGCCCAACCCAAACAGCAGCAGCAACAGACCCACGCCCCCGGGCAACGCTCCCACGAATCCGCGCGAGGCGGAAATCAGGTACGAACTCACGCTCAAGCTCAGTCCCAGCAACAGCGGGCCCAGGGTGGCTGCGGCCCAGTACACCAGCACGCGCTGGGCGATGGGGCGCGCGGTGCGCACGCGCCAGATCTCATTGAGCGTGCGGTCGATGGTGAGCATCAACGTGAGCGCCGTGATCACCAGAATGGCCAGGCCTGCTGCGCCGAGTTGCTGCGCCTTGGCCGCAAACTGCGTCAGCGAGGCCAGCACCGGCTTGGCGATGTTCGGAGGCACCAGCGCTTGCATGAGGTACTTCTCGAGCTCGACCTGGAAGGTGGCGAACATCGGGAAAGCCGAGAACACCGCCAGCATCACGGTGACCAGCGGCACCAAAGAGATCAGCGTGGTGAAGGTCAGACTGCCCGCCGTCAAGCCCAGGTGGTCTTCGCGAAAGCGCCGCTTGAGCGTGCGTGCGGTGTCGATCCACGGCCAGCTGCGAAGCGCCAGCAGCCACAGTGCCACGCGCTCGCGCCATGCCTCAACGTCAGTGACCTTCAATCTGGGGCGGGACTCCATCGATGGCTATGATGCCAGCGATGACGCCACAGACCCCGCCTGCTGCCAACACCAGCCCACCCGCTGCCCACGATGTCGACGCTGCGCTGCCGGCGATGGTGAGATGGACGCGAGCTGCGGCGGTGGGCAGCCTGCTCGGGCTGATTGTTCTGGGACTCGCCTGGGAACTGGTGCTGGCACCCACTGGCAACCGCACGCTGGTCATCAAGGTGCTGCCGCTGGCGATTCCGCTGATCGGTCTGCTGAAAAACCGCATGTACACCTACCGCTGGGTGAGCCTGATGATTTGGCTGTATTTCATCGAGGGGGTGATACGCGCCAGTGGCGACGGTGGCCTGAGCGCCACTCTGGCCTGGATCGAGATTGCGCTGTGCGTGATTCTTTTCGCCGCCTGCTCGGTGCACGTTCGCTGGCGCCTTTACAAGGCGCACCAGGACACGGCGAGCAGCTCAGCCAAGGCCTGACGGCTGGCGCGGGGGCCAGGCTACTGAATCGAGCCCTTCATCGCCGCAGGCAAGGGCAGCACGGCAATCTCGATGCCCTCGTCGCGCAAAGCCTCGGCTTCATCCATGGTGGCTTCACCTCGTATGGGGCGCTCTTTCGCCTCGCCGTAGTGCATGCGGCGCGCTTCTTCGGCGAACTGTCCACCCACGTCATCGGTGTTGTCGATCACATGCTGCACCGCTTGCATCCAGGCCTGCTGCAAGGCTTGCGGATCGGTTTGCACAGCACTGACCGGCAGCGTTTGAGAAGAAGCGGGCGTGCCGGAACGGGCCGCCAAGGCAGCGCCCCCGCCTGTCTCATGCACCGGTGCTGTCGCACGCGTGGACGAGGTCAGCACGTGCGGCGCTGACGGCAAACGCTGAACACCCGTGTCGCCGCACAGCGGACAAGCCACCAGCTGGCTGTCCAGCTGGGCGGCACAGTCAGCCTCTGATGCGAACCAGCCCTCGAAGCGGTGCTGTGCCGAGCAGCACAGGTTCAAGACCTTCATCAGCGCTCAGGATGTCTCATCAAGCGCAGGTGGGCGTGTCCACGTGATGGCCCAACGGCCTTCGCGCCAGGCTCTCAGCCACATCATCCCCACCAGCGTCTTGACGTCGGTGAGCGTTCCGGCCTGGGCTGCCGCCTCCAGCGCATCGAGCGTGGTGACATCGACATCGACGAATTCGCCCTCGTCGAGAGCCCGTGAACCCAGCGTCAAGCCGCGGGCAAACCAGATCTCGATGCCTTCGGTCGAGTAGGCGATGGCGTTGTGCAGGATGCCCGCACGCGCCCATTCGACAGCGCGGTAACCGGTCTCTTCAGCCAGTTCACGCATGGCGCAATCGAGCGGCGGCTCGCCGAACTCAAGCTTGCCAGCGGGAAACTCGAGCATCACGCGCGCCACGGGGTATCGGTACTGGCGCTCGACGATCAGACGACCGTCATCGAGCATGGGCACCACCATGACGGCGCCGGGATGGACGATGTATTCGCGAAACGTGGTGTTGCCGTCGGGCAGGCGAATTTCGTCCTGGCGCACGTCAAGGAATCTGCCGCGATAGACCTGTTTTGAGCAGACGAAGTCTTCGCGCAGGTGAGCGTCGTCGGGTGAGTCTGCAACCGCACCGATCGGGCGGTCGTCGCGCATGCTCACGTGGGCAGTCTCAAGTCGTCAGCGCCTTGCCGATGGCGTTCACGCACAGCGCCATCAAGCCGCCCGGCAACAGACCAAACAGCAGCACAGCGGCGCCATTGAGCGACAGCAGGGTCTTGACCTCGCCCGATGCCACGATGGGTGAGGTGTCGGTGGGCTCATCAAAGTACATGACCTTGACGATGCGAAGGTAGTAGAACGCGCCGATCAACGAGAACATCACCGCGGCAACCGCCAGCACGATGTAGCCGGTGACGTTGGTCACCACGATGGCCTGCAGCACGCTGAACTTGGCATAAAAGCCCACGGTGGGCGGTAACCCGGCCAGCGAAAACATGAAGATGGCCATCACCCCGGCATACCAGGGGCTGCGCCGAGCCAGGCCCTTGAGGTCGTCGATGTTCTCGGACTCGAATCCCTGACGAGACAGCAGCATGATCACGCCGAAGGTGCCCAGCGTGGTCAGCACATAGGTGACGATGTAGAACATGGCCGAGCTGTAGCCATTGGCCGCCGACAGCGTGTTGGCACCAATGACCGTGGGCGTCAGGCCCAGCAGCATGAAGCCCATGTTGGCGATGGTGGAGTAGGCCAGCATGCGCTTGAGGTTGCTTTGCGCGATGGCCGACAGGTTGCCAATCGCCATCGAACCGACGGCCAGCACCACGAGCATCTGCTGCCACTGCTCGGCCACGCCGGACATGCCTTCGACCAGCAATCGCATGGTGATGGCAAAGGCAGCCAGCTTGGGCGCGCCACCAATGAGCAAGGTGATGGCCGTGGGTGCGCCCTGGTACACATCGGGAACCCACATGTGAAACGGCACCGCACCCAGCTTGAAGGCCAGCCCCGCCACCACGAACACCACACCGAACACCAGCACCGCCTTGTTGATCTGCCCGGTGGCGATGGCCTTGAACACCTCGCCGATGTCCAGCGAGCCCGTGGCCCCGTACATCATCGACAGGCCGTAGAGCAAGAAGCCGCTGGCCAGCGCACCCAGCACGAAGTACTTCATGGCCGCCTCGGTCGCGTTGAGGCTGTCGCGGCGCATGGCAGTCAGTGCGTACAGCGACAAGCTCATCAACTCGAGCCCGAGATACACGACCAGAAAATTGTTGGCCGACACCATCACCAGGATGCCCAGCAGCGAGAACAGGCTCAGGGTGAAGAGTTCACCTTTGAGGAGGTCTCGGCTTTCGGCATAGGGCCTGGCGTAGGCCAGCGAGATCATCACCGCCACCGAGGCAAAGAACGCGAGCAGGTTGCCCATCGGATCGGCCACCACCATGCGCTGCATGGCATAGGAAGACAGCCCTTCGTTGTACTGCGACAGGTACATCAGCGCCACGATGGCGAGCGATCCCTGCGTGAGCCGGTAGGTCAGTGTGCGCTTGGGATCTGTGGACCACAAATCGACCAGCGCCACGACACAGGCCGCGAGCAGCAGGAAGATCTCGGGGTATACGGCGGGCCAGTTCATCTCGTTCATGGGGTGGGCTCGGAGCACGCCAACAACAGGTGTCGGTCGATCATCAGTTGAGCTTAGACACGGCCACGTGCTTCAGCAGTTCGGTCACCGAGACGTGCATCACGTCGGTAAATGGCTTTGGATACAGGCCCATCCACAACACGGCGACGGCCAGCACAGTCATGATCAGAATTTCGCGCGCGTTCAGGTCGGACAACTCGGCCACGTGATGGTTGGCGACCGGCCCGAAGTAAACACGCTTGACCATCCACAAGGTGTAAGCCGCGCCGAAGACCAGCGCAGTGGCCGCCAGCGCACCCAGCCAGAAGTTGACCTGCACCGCGCCGAGGATGACCATCCACTCGCCCACGAAACCGGCCGTCGCCGGAAGACCGCAGTTGGCCATCGCGAAGAACACCGCAAAGGCGGTGAAGGTCGGCATGGTGTTGACCACGCCACCGTAGCTGGCGATCTCGCGTGAGTGCACCCGGTCGTACAGAACGCCAATGCACAGGAACATCGCGCCCGAGACGAAGCCGTGCGAGATCATCTGAACCAGCGCGCCCGACACGCCCAGCTCGTTGAAGAGGAAAAAGCCCAGCGTGGCAAAACCCATGTGGGCAATCGACGAATAGGCGACCAGTTTCTTCATATCCTGCTGCACCAGCGCCACCAGGCCGATGTAGATCACTGCGATCAAGGACAGCGCGATCACGAACCAGGCCCACTCATGGCTGGCATCTGGCGTGATGGGCAACGAAAAGCGCAAAAAGCCGTAGCCACCGAGCTTCAGCATGATGGCTGCCAACACCACCGAGCCGCCGGTGGGTGCTTCGACGTGCGCGTCTGGCAACCAGGTGTGCACCGGCCACATCGGCACCTTGACCGCGAACGCCGCGAAGAAGGCAAAAAACAGCAGCGTTTGCACCGACATCGGCAGCGGCAGCTTGTGCCACGTCAGCAGATCAAAACTGCCGCCCGACTTGAAATACAGGTACATCAGCGCCACCAGCATCAGCAGCGAGCCGGCCAGCGTGTACAAAAAGAACTTGAAGGCGGCGTAGACACGGCGCGGGCCGCCCCACACACCGATGATGATGTACATCGGAATGAGCGTGGCTTCGAAGAACACGTAGAACAGCAGGCCATCGAGCGCGCAGAACACGCCAATCATGATCCCCGAGAGGATCAGGAACGCGCCCATGTACTGGTTGACGCGTTCGGTGATGACCTCCCAGGCGGCGATCACCACGATGACGGTGATGAACGCGGTCAGCAGCACAAACCACACCGAGATGCCGTCGACGCCCAGGTGGTAGCGCACGTTGAAGCGGTCGACCCAGGCCAGGCTTTCGACAAACTGCATCTGCGCCGTGCCCAGATCGAAGCTGAAGATCAAAGGCAGGGTCACGACGAAGGACGCAACCGACGCGATCAGCGCAAACCAGCGCACCGTCTTCACTTGATCGTCGCGACCCAGTGCCAGAAGCACTGTGCCCGACAAGATAGGCAGCCATATGGCCAGACTCAACAAACCCATGTTCTTGTTCTCCGTGCCGGCGGCGCTCAGCGCCCTACCGAGCCGCCCAGATAGGGCCACAACTGCCAGGTCATCAAGCCGATCAGGCCCAAGATCATCACCAACGCGTACCAGTACAAATAGCCGGTCTGCACCCGCCTGGCCACCGCCGACATCGCGCCAATCAGACGTGCCGAGCCATTGACCAGCGCCCCATCGATGAAGGCCACATCACCGCCCTTCCACAGTCCACGCCCAAGCAGTCGCGCGCCAGCGGCCAGCACGTGCTCGTTGAACCAGTCCATGTAGTACTTGTTCTCGAGCACGGTGACCACAGGCGACAGCGCACGGCCGATGGCAGCTGGAATCTCAGGCTTCAGGCGATAAAACACATAGGCCACCACCACGCCAGAGAAGGCCAGCCAGAACGGCAAAGTGCTCAGGCCGTGCACGGCCATGGCCATCGCACCGTGGAACTCATGGGCCAGTTCTTTCATCGCAGGATGGAGTTCGAAGTTGATGAACACCGCGTCCTTGAAGAAATCGCCATAGAGCATCGGCTGAATCGTGAAGTAGCCGATCAGCACCGACGGGATGGCCAGCAGGATCAGCGGCATGGTCACCACCCACGGCGACTCGTGCGGCTCGTGGGCGTGGCCGTGGCCGTGGCCATCGTCGTGGGCGTGGGCGTCATGGGACGCGGCATGCGCATGAGAGGCTTCATGGCCGTGCGCGTCACCGTGGGCGCCATCGTGCGCATCGTCGTGGTGATCGTGCTCGCCCGGGAACGGCTTGTTGCGGAAGTTCTCCTTGCCGTGGAAGACGAGAAAGTACATCCGGAACGAATAAAACGCCGTGACGAACACGCCGGCGATCACCGCGAAATAAGCAAAGCCCGAGCCCCACAGATGGCTCGCGTGAACGGCCTCGATGATGCTGTCCTTGGAATAAAAACCCGAGAACAGCGGTGTTCCGATCAGCGCCAGCGAGCCCAGCAGTGAAGTGATCCAGGTGATGGGCATGTACTTGCGCAGCCCGCCCATGTTGCGGATGTCCTGATCGTGGTGCATGCCGATGATCACCGAGCCCGCAGCCAGGAACAGCAATGCCTTGAAGAACGCGTGCGTCATCAGGTGGAACACGGCCACCGAGTAGGCCGAAGCGCCCAGCGCCACCGTCATGTAGCCCAACTGTGACAAGGTGGAATAGGCCACCACCCGCTTGATGTCGTTTTGGATGATGCCGAGAAAACCCATGAACAGCGCGGTGATGGCGCCGATCACCATCACGAAGCTGAGCGCGGTGTCGGACAGCTCGAACAGCGGTGACATGCGCGTGACCATGAAGATGCCAGCGGTGACCATGGTGGCCGCGTGGATCAGCGCCGAAATGGGTGTCGGGCCTTCCATCGAATCGGGCAGCCACACGTGCAGAGGGAACTGCGCGCTCTTGCCCATGGCGCCGATGAACAGGCAGATGCAGATGACCGTGACCAGCATCCACTCGGTGCCGGGCAAGGTGAGCTTGGACAGTTCGTCGGCCTTGGCGAAGGCTTCGCCGTAGTTGAGCGTGCCGGCATAAGCCACCACCAGGCCGATGCCCAGGATGAAGCCGAAGTCACCGACGCGGTTGACCAAGAAGGCCTTCATGTTGGCCGCGATGGCCGTTGGCTTGGTGTAGTAGAAACCGATCAGCAGGTACGACACCAGACCCACGGCTTCCCAGCCGAAGAACAGCTGCAGCATGTTGTTGCTCATCACGAGCATCAGCATCGAAAAGGTGAACAGCGAGATGTAGCTGAAAAAGCGCTGATAGCCGTCTTCCTCGGCCATGTAGCCGATGGTGTAGATGTGCACCATCAGCGACACGAAGGTCACCACGCACATCATCATCGCGGTCAGGCCGTCGACGAGGAAACCCACTTCCATCTTCAGGCCACCGAGCACCATCCATTCATAGACGGTGGCGTTGAAACGGGCGCCATCGACCAGCACATCCTTGAGCGTCAGCGCTGAAAGGATGAAGGCGATCAACACGCCCAGAATGGTGACCGTGTGCGCGCCGGCGCGACCGATCACCTTGCCAAACAGGCCGGCGGCGATGGCACCCACCAGTGGAGCCAGTGGCACGGCCAGCAGCAGGTTTTGAGAAAGTTGTGCGGACATGGTCTTGGGGCTGCGTGAGGCCGATCAGCCCTTGAGGCTGTCGAGTTCGTCGACGTTGATCGTGGCGCGGTTGCGAAACAACACCACCAGGATCGCGAGGCCGATGGCAGACTCAGCCGCAGCCACCGTGAGGATGAAGAAGACGAACACCTGACCGGCCATGTCACCCAGGTAATGCGAGAAGGCGATGAAGTTCAGGTTGACGGCCAGCAGCATCAGTTCGATGGCCATCAACAAGACGATCAGGTTCTTGCGGTTGAGGAAGATGCCGATCACCGACAGCGCGAACAAGATGGAGCCAACCGACAGGAAGTGGCCCAAGGTGATGGGAGCGCTCACGGCTTGTCTCCTGGAACAGCAGCGGGATCAGGGTCGGGCAACTCAACCGTCGGCTGCATCTTCACCAGACGCACGCGGTCAGCCTTGCGGGCCCTGACCTGATCGGCGGGGTTGACGTACTTGGAGTCCTTGCGCTTGCGCAGCGTCAGTGCAATGGCCGCGATGATCGCCACCAGCAGCAGCACCGCCGCAATCTGGAGCGGGTAGAGGTACTCGGTGTAGATCTCGATGCCAAGCAACTTGGTGTTGCCCATTTTCAGATCGTCGGCATCAGGCATCGGTGCAATGCGCAGGTCGAACCCGGGGATCAGAACCGCAGCCATCTCGAGCGCAATCACCAGGCCCACCAAGCCGGCCACCGGTGCGTGCTTCCAGAAGCCCTCGCGCAGGGTATCGGCGTTGATGTCGAGCATCATCACCACGAACAGGAACAGCACCATGACCGCCCCCACGTAGACGAGGATCAGCGTGATCGACAGGAACTCTGCGCGCAGCAGCATCCACACGCAGGCCGCCGAGAAAAACGCCAGCACCAGATACAGCGCGGCGTAGACCGGACTGCGGGCAGTGATCACGCGGAATGCCGCGAAGAGCATCACCGCAGAGAAGATGTAGAAAAGCGCGGGTGTGGTGGTCATGGATGTGTCTGACTTGCTGCCGATTCGCCGGATCAGCCGGCATGCTGGACGAACGCTGCATCCTCAGCGGTAGCGGGCGTCAGCCTCCTTGCTGGCTGCGATTTCGGGCTCGTAGCGGTCGCCTACGGCCAGCAACATGTCCTTGGTGAAGTACAGGTCGCCACGCTTTTCGCCGTGGTATTCAAAGATGTGCGTCTCGACGATCGAGTCGACCGGGCAGCTTTCTTCGCAAAAGCCACAGAAGATGCACTTGGTCAGGTCAATGTCGTAGCGCGTCGTGCGGCGCGACCCATCATCACGAACCTCGGACTCGATGGTGATCGCCATCGCAGGGCATACCGCCTCGCACAGCTTGCAGGCGATGCAGCGCTCTTCGCCGTTCTCATAGCGACGCAGCGCATGCAGACCGCGAAAGCGCGGGCTCATCGGCGTTTTTTCTTCGGGAAACTGCACCGTGATCTTGCGCTGCAGGAAATGGCGCCCGGTCAGCTTGAAGCCTTTGAGCAGTTCCAGCAGCAAGAAGCTGGAAACGAAATCCTTGATGGGTGTTTCGGCCGACATGGGTGCCCCTATTTCCAGATGTTCCACGGGGACTGGATCCACAGCCCCACCACGACGAGCCACACCAGTGTCAACGGGATGAACACCTTCCAGCCCAAACGCATGATCTGGTCATAGCGGTAGCGAGGAAAGCTCGCACGAACCCAAAGGAACAAAGTGCAGATCACGAAGGTCTTGGCAAACAGCCAGAACCAGTTCCAGAACCACATCGATTGCTCGATCCAGCCCGGCGTTTCCATGCCCAGCACCGAGAAGGAAACCGGAGCCATCCAGCCGCCGAGGAACATCACGCAAGCCAGCGCCGACACCAAGATGATGTTGGCGTACTCGGCCAGGAAGAACATGGCAAACGACATGCCCGAGTACTCGACCATGTGGCCAGCGACGATCTCGGATTCACCTTCCACCACGTCGAAGGGATGGCGGTTGGTCTCTGCAATGCCCGCGATCACGTAGACCACGAAAATCGGGAACAGCGGCAGCCAGTTCCAGCTGAGGAAGGTGATGCCCATGTCAGCGAAGGTTCCACGGCCCTGCTGCTGCACGATCTCGGTCATGTTGAGGCTGCCCGACACCATCAGCACCACCACCAAGGCGAATCCCATCGCGATCTCGTAGCTCACCATCTGAGCCGATGCGCGCAAGGCGCCGAGGAATGCGTACTTCGAATTGGAGGCCCAACCGGCGATGATCACGCCATAGACCTCCATCGAGGTGATGGCCATCAGGAACAGCAGGCCGGCATTGATGTTGGCCAGTGCCGCATCTGGCCCGAAGGGCATCACCGCCCAGGCGGCCAGTGCCGGCATGATGGTCATCACCGGGCCGAGGAAGAACAGCCCCCGGTTTGCCGCAGCCGGAACGATGATTTCCTTGAAGATCAGCTTGACGGCATCGGCAATGGGTTGCAGCAGCCCCATCGGGCCCACGCGGTTGGGGCCCGGACGAATTTGCGACCAACCGATGGCCTTGCGTTCCCACAGCGTGAGGTAGGCCACGCAGATCATCAGCGGAAGCACCACCAAGACGATCTTGACCAGCGTGAACACGACTGGCCAGGCGCTGCCCAACATGGATCCGCCGTAGGAATTGACAGTCTCGAACATGTCCTGGCCTCAGACCTTGTCAATGGTGATGGGGCCGAACATGGCGCCCAGCGTGCGCGACTTGACGGTGCCCGCACTGACACGAATGGCCTGTTCAGCCAGTGTGGGGTCGATGCGCACCGGCAGATCGGTGGCCCAAGCCCCTTGCGACACGCGCACCACGTCGCCATCGACCAAGCCCATGCGGGCTGCCACGTGGGTGGGAACACCTGCCACCTGATCGGCGGCATCGGCGGTGTGCTGCAGCGCATGTGAGCGGCGCACCAGCGCGTCGGTCTGATAAATAGGCACGTCGGCCACGCGCTCCAAGCCCGACACCGGGTCGACCAGCACCACGGCCTGGGCCAGCGCATTGTTCAAGCGCGAGGCGATGGCTGAGGTGTCACCCAAGGCCTCTGCTTTCACCTCTTCAGAGGTTTCGAAAGCAAAGCCGGGCAGATTGAGCATGTTGCCGATCACGCGCAACACCTTCCATGCAGGGCGGGCATCACCCAGCGGCTTGACCACACCATGGAAACTTTGCGCGCGGCCCTCGGCATTGACGAACGTGCCAGAAGTCTCGGTGAATGGGGCGATGGGCAAGAGCACATCGGCACAGTCGAGCGCGGCGTCCTTGAATGAGGTGAACGCCACCACCATCTCGGCGGCTCGCAGCGAGGCCGATGCCGCACCGGGCTGGGACGCATCACGATCAGGCTCGACGTTGAGCAGCACACAGGCCTTGAGCGCAGAGCCTTCCAGCATGGCGGCTGCATGCAAGCCACCTGCGATGGGCTGAGCGTGCACCAACTGAGCCCCGACGGTGTTGGCCGCTTCGGTCAGGTCGCCCACGGCGGCGCCAGTATGCTCGGCGATCCAGTGCGCGAGCGACTTGAGCTGGTTGGCCTGCGGATGCGCAACCGCTGCGTTGCCCAGGAGAATGACTTTTCGCTCGCCGCCCAGCAGCGACGCAGCGATGGCCGCAGCCTGCGCGCCGGCATCCACGGCCAATGGAGGCGTCACGCCCTTGGACGCCGCCACGGCAGCGGCCACTTCGGCGAGTGCTCGAACCCAGCCGCTCGGCGCTGCCGTGACGGTGGTGGCCATGTGCATGAGCCAGTCGTCGTGCACTGCGTGCAGGCTGTTGATGTGCGCACCCTTGCGAGCGGCTTGACGCAGGCGCTGAGCGAACAGCGGATGGTCCTTGCGCAGGAAGGATCCCACCACAAGCACTCGCTGCATGTCGGACAGCGATTCGATCGAAGTGCCCAGCCAGCGCACCGCAGAGTCGGCCGTGGTCGGCACGGAGAAATCGGCGTGGCGCAAGCGGTGATCGACGTTGTCGCTGCCCAGGCCACGCACCAGTTTGGCCAGCAAATGCAGTTCCTCGACCGTGCTGTGGGCGCTGCCCAAGGCACCGATGCTGCTGGCACCGTGATCGGCCTTGATCTGCGCGAGACCGTTGGCGACGTACTGAAGCGCGGTGGTCCAGTCCACCGTCTTCCATTCACCGCCTTGCTTGATCATCGGCGAGGTCAGGCGCAGGTCGCTGTTGACAGCCTCGTAGGAGAAGCGATCGCGGTCGGCAATCCAGCATTCGTTGACCGCTTCGTTTTCGAGCGGAACAACACGCATGACCTTGTTGGACTTGACCTGAACGATCAGGTTGGCACCAGTGCTGTCGTGAGGCGAGACCGACTTGCGGCGCGACAACTCCCAGGTGCGCGCGCTGTAGCGAAACGGTTTGCTGGTCAGAGCGCCCACCGGACACACGTCAATCATGTTCCCCGACAACTCGGAGTCGATGGTGTCACCGACCACCGTGGTGATCTCGGAGTGCTCGCCGCGATGGATCATTCCAAGTTCCATCACGCCGGCGACTTCCTGACCAAACCGCACGCAACGCGTGCAGTGGATGCAGCGACTCATCTCCTGCATCGAGATCAACGGGCCCACGTCCTTGTGGAAGACGACTCGCTTTTCCTCTTGGTAGCGCGAGGTGGATCCGCCATAGCCCACGGCCAGGTCCTGCAGTTGGCATTCGCCGCCCTGGTCACAGATCGGGCAGTCAAGCGGGTGGTTGATGAGCAAAAACTCCATCACCGACTGCTGTGCCTTGAGCGCCTTGTCGCTCTTGGTGCGAACGATCATGCCCTGGGTCACCGTCGTGGCGCACGCAGGCATGGGCTTGGGCGCCTTTTCGATATCGACCAAGCACATGCGGCAGTTCGCCGCGATGGAAAGTTTCTTGTGATAGCAGAAGTGCGGGATGTACGTGCCCGCCTTGTCAGCGGCATGCATCACCATGCTGCCTTCGGCGATCTCGACCTTCCGGCCGTCAAGCTCAATTTCAATCATGACGATGGTGTGGCGCTGCTGTGGGGTTGGAACGTTCAGACATACGCCGGCACGATGCACGATTTGTGCTCGACGTGATGAATGAACTCATCGCGGAAGTGCTTGACCATCGCACGCACCGGCATTGCGGCCGCATCACCGAGCGCGCAGATGGTGCGGCCCTGGATGTTGTCTGCCACCGAGCTCAGCAAATCGATGTCTTCCATTCGACCGTGGCCATGCTCGATGCGCTCGACCACTCGGTGCATCCAGCCGGTGCCTTCGCGGCATGGCGTGCACTGACCACAGCTTTCGTGGGCATAGAAATAACTCAATCGCAAAAGGCTCTTCACCATGCACCGGCTGTCATCGAGCACGATCACCGCACCCGAGCCCAGCATCGAGCCCGCCTTGGAGATGCTGTCGTAGTCCATCGTGCAGTCCATCATGGTGGCAGCGGGCAGCACGGGAGCCGAAGACCCTCCGGGGATCACTGCCTTGAGCCGACGGCCCTTGCGAACGCCACCGGCCAACTCGAGCAGAACCGAGAACGGCGTGCCCATCGGCACCTCGAAATTGCCAGGCCGCTCGACATCCCCTGACACCGAATAGATCTTGGTGCCGCCGTTGTTGGGCTTGCCCACTTCGAGGTACTTCTGGCCACCGTTGCGGATGATCCAGGGCACCGCAGCAAAGGTCTCGGTGTTGTTGATCGTGGTCGGCTTGCCGTAAACGCCATAGCTCGCCGGAAACGGCGGCTTGAACCGTGGCTGACCCTTCTTGCCTTCGATCGACTCGATCAGGGCTGTTTCTTCGCCGCAGATGTAGGCCCCAAAACCATGCGCCGCATGCAACTGAAAGTTGAAGCCCGAGCCCATGATCTTGTCGCCAAGATATCCGGCCGCACGCGCCTGCTCGAGAGCAAGCTCGAAACGCTCGTAGGCCTCGAAAATTTCGCCGTGGATGTAGTTGAAGCCGGTGCCGATGCTCATCGCATAGGCTGCGATCGCCATGCCTTCGATGAGCTGGTGCGGGTTGTACATCAGGATGTCGCGATCCTTGAAGGTTCCAGGCTCGCCTTCATCGGAATTGCACACCAGGTACTTGGGGCCCGGGAACATCCGGGGCATGAAGCTCCACTTCAGCCCGGTCGGAAAGCCAGCACCGCCGCGGCCACGCAAGGCCGACGTCTTGACCTCGGCGACCACCTCATCGGCAGTCATGCCCTCGCCGCCGTCGCGTCCCAGGATCTTTCGCAGTGCCTGATAGCCGCCGCGCGATTCATAGTCAGCGAGTTGCCAGTTGCTGCCGTCAAGGCCGGCATAGATCTGGGGAGCGATATGCCGACCATGGAAGGACGTGGACAGGCCGCTGGATTGGAACTGGGTAAGGTCAAGCATGAGTGGTGGCCCGAGGGGCGGCTCAGCGGGACGAGCCGACTTGCGACTGGAGAAGATCCACCAGCGCATCGAGACGCTGAGGGCTCATGAAACTGCACATCTGGCGATCATTGACCAGCAGCACCGGGGAGTCGCCGCACGCGCCGAGGCACTCGCTTTGCTGCAGCGTGATCAGGCCATCAGCCGTCGTCTCGCCTTCCTCGATGCCCAATCGATTGCACAAATGGGCCAGTGCCGACTGCCCATCGTGCAACTGGCATGGCAAGTTGGTGCACACGTTGATCTTGAATCGACCCACCGGCTGGTGGTTGTACATGTTGTAGAAGGTCGTGACCTCGTGCACCGCGATGGGTGGCATGCGCAGATAGGCGGCCAGAGACTTCTCGCTCTCGGGCGAGACATGACCTTGCTCCTGCTGAATGATGGCGAGACAGGCCATGACGGCCGACTGGCGTTGGTCATCGGGGTACTTGGCCACCTCGCGCTCAAAGCGCTGGATCGTGGCCTCGGAAAATTCGTGGGGCGCGCTCACCGGTCGATCTCTCCGAAAACGATGTCCATGGTGCCGATCACGGCCACGGCATCGGCAATCATGTGGCCGCGCGACATCTCATCGAGTGCAGCCAGGTGCGGGAAACCTGGGGCTCTTATCTTGAGGCGGTACGGCTTGTTGGCGCCGTCGCTGACGATGTAGATGCCGAACTCGCCCTTGGGGTGTTCCACCGCCGCATAGGCCTCGCCTTCGGGCACGTGGAAGCCTTCGGTGAACAGTTTGAAATGGTGGATCAGCTCTTCCATGCTCGTCTTCATCTCGACGCGCGAAGGAGGTGCGACCTTGTGATTGGAGGTGATCACCGGGCCGGGGTTGGCGCGCAACCAGTCCACGCACTGCTTGATGATCCGGTTGGACTGCCGCATCTCTTCAACGCGCACGAGGTAGCGGTCATAGGTGTCGCCATTGACGCCCACCGGCACGTCGAAATCAATGTGCTCGTAGACGTCATAGGGCTGCTTCTTGCGCAGATCCCACTCGATGCCCGAACCACGCAGCATCGCTCCCGAAAAGCCCAGATTCAGCGCGCGCTCCGGCGTGACCACGCCAATACCGACGGTCCGCTGCTTCCAGATGCGGTTGTCGGTCAGCAAGGTCTCGTAGTCGTCAACGCACTTGGGGAAGCGCCGCGTGAAGTCTTCGATGAAGTCCAGCAGCGTGCCGTGGCGGTTGTCGTTGAGCGCGGACATGACCTTGGCATTGCGCACCTTCGAGGCCTTGTACTGAGGCATCGTGTCGGGCAAATCGCGGTACACGCCCCCCGGGCGGAAATAGGCCGCGTGCATGCGCGCACCGGAGGCCGCCTCGTACATGTCGAACAGGTCTTCGCGCTCGCGAAAGCAGTAGATGAAGATGTTCATCGCACCGCAATCGAGCCCATGGGCACCGAGCCACATCAGGTGATTGAGCAGCCGCGTGATCTCGCTGTACATCACCCGGATGTACTGGGCGCGCACCGGCACATCGACGCCCAGCAACTTCTCGATGGCCAGGCAGTAGGCATGCTCGTTGCACATCATCGACACGTAGTCCAGCCGGTCCATGTAAGGCAGCGACTGGATGTAGGTCTTGCTCTCGGCGAGCTTCTCGGTGGCACGGTGGAGCAGGCCAATGTGCGGATCGGCGCGCTGTATGACCTCACCGTCGAGCTCAAGCACCAGGCGCAGCACCCCGTGCGCAGCAGGGTGCTGCGGCCCGAAATTCAGTGTGTAGTTTTTGATGTCAGCCATGAAATTGCCTCAACCCATGGGGCTCAATGCAAACCGCCATAGTTGTCTTCACGGATGATCCGTGGCGTGATGTCGCGCGGCTCGATGCTCACCGGCTGGTAGATCACGCGCTTTTTCTCGGGGTCATAGCGCATTTCCACGTGGCCCGAGGTCGGGAAGTCCTTGCGAAATGGGTGCCCGATGAAGCCGTAATCGGTGAGGATGCGTCGCAAATCGAGATGCCCTTCGAAGATGATCCCGTACAGGTCGAAGGCCTCGCGCTCGAACCAGTTGGCTGCACTCCAGATGTCATTGAGCGAGGCGATCGCGGGCAACTCGTCATCAGGGCAGAAAACCTTCAAGCGCACGCGCCAGTTGTGGCTGATCGACAGCAGATGCGAGACCACGCAAAAACGCAGTCCTTCTTGCGGCTCGTCTCTGTACTCCGAGTAGTCGACACCGCAAACGTCCATGAGCTGCTCGAAGCGCAGAGCCGCGTCATCACGCAAGGTCATCGCCGAGCTGATGTAGTCGTCAGCGCCCACGGTGATCGTGATCTCGCCGCGGTCACACACCAGCGACTTCAGGCGCGCTCCGAGGCAAGTTTCCAGCGACGACTGCAGGATTTGGAGTTTGCTCATGGGGACAGTGGCTGAATCGGCAGGCTCAACGGGCGATCGTGTTTTCGCGGCGGATCTTGGTCTGCAATTGCAAGATGCCGTAGAGCAGCGCCTCGGCCGTGGGCGGACAGCCGGGCACGTACACGTCCACCGGCACGATTCGATCGCATCCACGCACCACCGAATAGCTGTAGTGGTAGTAACCGCCACCATTGGCGCAAGAGCCCATGCTGAGCACCCAGCGCGGCTCGGCCATCTGGTCGTAGACCTTGCGCAAGGCGGGGGCCATCTTGTTGCACAAGGTGCCTGCGACGATCATCAGATCGCTCTGGCGCGGGCTGGGCCGAAACAGCATGCCGAAGCGGTCGATGTCGTAGCGCGCCGCACCAGCGTGCATCATCTCGACGGCACAACAGGCCAGACCAAAGGTCATGGGCCACAGCGAACCGGTCTTCGACCAGTTGATGACGGTGTCCAGGCTCGTGGTCACGAACCCTTCCTTGAGGATGCCTTCAATGCCCATGGTGCTGCCCGGTGCTTTGGTTGATGAGCTTCATCATTCCCAGTCGAGGGCGCCTTTTTTCCACTCGTAGACAAACCCAACGACGAGGATGCCCAGAAAAATCATCATCGACCAGAAACCGGTGGCGCCGATCTCACGCAAGGACACCGCCCACGGAAAGAGGAAGGCGATCTCGAGGTCAAACAAGATGAAGAGGATCGCCACCAGGTAGTAGCGAACGTCGAATTTCATGCGCGCGTCCTCGAACGCTTCGAAGCCGCACTCGTAGGGCGAGTTCTTGGCTGCATCGGGCCGGTGGGGGCCCATCACGGCACCGAGCAGTTGAGGCACCACGCCAACCAGCACACCCACCAGGACGAAAAGAATCACTGGCAGGTAGGGAGTCAGGTCCATGGTGGCTTTGAAACGTGCAGGTTCAGGGCTGGGCGCAAAACTATCTCGTAAAAAACACTTGGTGCCGACGGCGAGACTCGAACTCGCACAGCTTTCGCCACTACCCCCTCAAGATAGCGTGTCTACCAATTTCACCACGTCGGCTACGCGTACTGTCAGCTTGCGAGACGCTCTTTTCTTGGGGGGAAAAACGCATCCTTCGACAGCCAAAAATTCTAACCTCAAAGCCGGTGTTTCAGGCCCCCGAACGGCACTGAATCAGCTCGATCGAACGCCCCTGCCAACATCACTTGGAAGGAATGGCAGCCGCACCTGAAGCAGGCGTGTCGGCCACTGGCGCTTGCGCCGGCGCATCGGTTGGAATCGTGGGGGTTGCACCCGGAATCTGCGACGAGCCCCCCTGGTTGGCAGCCTCTGGGCCCGAAGCCGAAATGGCAGGCTTGTCCAGAATGCTTTGCGAGTCGGTACGGCCACCGCTGTTGGCGATGTAGGCCAGAAAAAGGGTGCTGCAAAAGAACACCGTCGCGCACACTGCCGTCGATCGCGACAGGAAGTTCGCGCTGCCGGACGCGCCAAACACACTGCCCGAAGCGCCACTGCCAAACGAGGCGCCCATGTCAGCGCCTTTGCCGTGCTGAACCAGCACCAGACCAATCATCACCAAAGCTGCAAGGATCTGCAGGGCCACCACAAGGTTCGTAAGCATGTTCATGTTTTCAACTTTCCAGAAGATTCAAGCGCAGCCGGTTTGGCTGTGCGACAAATAGCGGAGAACTCGGCGGCCTTGAGTGAAGCCCCACCCACCAGGCCACCGTCGATATCGGGCTGGGCAAACATGGCATATGCGCTGGCCTGCGAGAGGCTTCCGCCATAAAGCAGGCGCATCTCTGCAGCGCGCGTGCTCGCGGCTGCCAATTGCGTGCGCAGCACCGAATGCACAGCCTGCGCCTGCTCGGGCGTGGCGGTAAGGCCCGAGCCGATCGCCCACAGTGGCTCGTAGGCCACCACGATTTGCGAAACGCAGTGACCCAAGGTGTGCACCACCGCAGAAAGCTGACGCTTGACCACCGCGTCGGTGAGGCCCGCCTCACGCTCGCTTGCCGACTCGCCGACGCACACCACGGGTGTCAGACCGTGCGACAAGGCCATGCGTGCCTTGTCGGCCACCACCTGATCCGACTCGCCGTGATGAACACGCCGCTCCGAGTGACCCACGATCACGTGGCGGCAGCCGAACTCGGCGAGCATCGCCGCGGAGACCTCGCCGGTGTAAGCACCCGACTCGTGAACAGAGCAGTCCTGCGCACCCCAGCCGATGCCGCTGCCCTGCAAGGACAAGGCAACGTCAGACAGGTAGGGGAACGGGCAGCACACACCGACCTCGGCGTCGAAGGGTCCGGTTGATCTCAAGGCCGCCAGCAGCTCGGCGTTGGCCGCGCGCGAGCCGTTCATCTTCCAGTTGCCCAGCACCAGCGGCCTGCGCACCAGCACCGCTGCAGACCCCGCCATGCTCACCATGAGAGCACCAGCTTTCCAATGTGTGTATTGCTTTCCATCAGGGCATGCGCTGCTGCAGCCTGCTCAGCTGGAAAGACCCGGAACACCACCGGCTTGACGATGCCGCAGGTGAACCAGTCCCACACTTTCGAGCGAAGTTCGCGGGCGATGGCCGACTTGAATTCGACCGATCGTGCGCGCAGCGTCGAGCCCGTGATCGTGAGACGCCGGCGCAGCACGCGACCGGCATCCAGCGAGGCCGCCGTTCCGCCCTGCACCGCGATGATCACCAGACGCCCGTCTTCCGCGAGACAGTTGACCTCGCGTGCCACGTAGTCGCCGGCGACCATGTCAAGGATCACATCAACACCGCGACCTGCCGTCAGCCTCTTCGCCTCAGCCACGAAGTCCTGCGTGCGATGGTTGATGACGTGATGCGCACCCAGAGCGAGGCAAGCCGCAGCCTTGTCGTCGGAGCCCACCGTGACGATCACCGTGGCGCCCGCCGCGCGTGCCAACTGGACCGCAGTCACACCGATGCCGCTGCCGCCACCTTGGATCAGGATGGTTTCGCCAGCCTTCAACCCGCCGCGCTCGAACACGTTGGACCAGACGGTGAAACAGGTTTCCGGCAAGCTCGCAGCTTGCGCGTCCGTCAACCCTGCGGGCACAGGCAGACACTGCCCCACAGGCGCGATGCAGCGCTGTGCGTAACCGCCACCGGAGACCAGCGCACACACACGATCGCCCACCGAAAAGCCCGCCGCCTGCATGGCATCGATGTCGCCGGACACGATCTTGCCGGCCACTTCCAGACCGGGAATGTCAGAAGCACCAGCCGGCGCCGGATAGAGCCCCTGACGCTGCAGCACGTCGGGGCGATTGACGCCCGACGCCGCCACCTCGATCAACACTTCACCAACGCCCGAGACGGGCTCGGCGAGTTCGGTCAGGCGCAGCACGTCTGGCGGTCCGAATGAACTGATTTCAACGGCTTTCATCACGGTCAGGATTCGAAGTCCGGTAGGACGCGGGATTTCATGACCCCGCGTCGGCCGAAAAGCGCTTCACGACGTTCGTTCAGCCCTCGACGCCTTCGCCACCGGAGGCAGGCTGCTGATCACGCTCGATCAAGGCCTTCATCGACAGCTTGACACGTCCCTTTTCGTCGGTCTCGAGAACCTTGACCTTGACGATCTGGCCTTCTTGGAGGAAGTCGGTGACCTTTTCCACGCGCTGGTGGGCGATCTGGCTGATGTGCAGCAGACCGTCCTTGCCCGGCAGCAGGTTGACCAGTGCGCCGAAGTCCAGGATCTTGACGATCGGGCCTTCGTAGATCTTGCCGATCTCGACTTCTGCAGTGATCTCTTCGATGCGCTTCTTGGCGTGGGCGGCCTTTTCGCCATCGGTCGAAGCGATGGTGATGGTGCCGTCTTCACCGATGTCGATCGTGGTGCCGGTTTCTTCGGTCAACGCACGGATGGTCGCGCCGCCCTTGCCGATCACGTCACGGATCTTCTCGGGGTTGATTTTCATGGTGTACAGACGCGGTGCGAACTGCGACACCTCGGCCTTGGCGCCGCCCACGGCTTCGACCATCTTGCCCAGGATGTGCAGACGGGCTTCCTTGGCCTGAGCCAGCGCGACCTGCATGATTTCCTTGGTGATGCCCTGGATCTTGATGTCCATCTGCAGCGCCGTGACGCCGTTGGTGGTGCCTGCCACCTTGAAGTCCATGTCGCCGAGGTGATCTTCATCGCCCAGGATGTCGGTCAGCACGGCAAAGCGGTTGCCGTCCTTGATCAAGCCCATGGCGATGCCGGCCACGTGAGCCTTCATCGGAACGCCCGCATCCATCAGCGCCAGGCAGCCGCCGCACACGGAAGCCATCGATGACGAACCATTGGACTCGGTGATTTCAGAAACCACGCGCATCGAGTAGGGAAAGTCAGCGCGATCCGGCAGCACCGCCACCAGGGCGCGCTTGGCCAGACGGCCGTGGCCGATTTCGCGGCGCTTGGGCGTGCCCACACGACCGGTCTCACCGGTGGCGAACGGAGGCATGTTGTAGTGCAGCATGAAGTGCTCGCTGAACTCGCCGGCGAGCGCGTCGATCTTTTGCGAATCGCGGTCGGTTCCGAGCGTGGCAGCCACCAGCGCCTGGGTTTCGCCGCGGGTGAACAGCGACGAGCCGTGCACGCGTGGCAGCACGCTGTTGCGGATCTCGATCTGGCGCACGGTGCGCGTGTCACGCCCGTCAATGCGTGGCTCGCCCGACAGGATCTGGCTGCGCACGATCTTCGCCTCGATGTCAAACAGCACGTTGTCGACCTTGACCTTGTCGACCGCAGCGCCCGTGGCTGCCAGGGCTGCCAGGGTGTTGGCAGTGACTTCGCGAGTGGCCTGGGTGCGTGCCTGCTTCGAGCGGATCTGGTAGGCCGCGCGCAGCGGCTCTTCGGCCAAGGCGCAGACCTGCGAGATGAAGGCCTCGTCCTTGGCTGGCGGCTGCCAGTCCCAGGCCGGCTTGCCGGCATCGCGAACCAGTTCGTTGATGGCAGCGATGGCCACCTTGCACTGCTCATGGCCGAACACCACGCCGCCGAGCATGACTTCTTCGCTCAGTTGCTGTGCTTCGGACTCGACCATCAGCACGGCCGCTTCGGTGCCCGCCACCACCAGATCCATCTTGGAATCGAGGAGCTGGGTCTTGCCGGGGTTCAGCACGTACTCGCCGTTGACATAGCCCACGCGCGCCGCGCCGATGGGGCCATCGAACGGGATGCCCGAGATGGACATGGCCGCACTCGATCCGATCAGCGCTGCGATGTCGGCCGACACCTCAGGGTTCAGCGACAGCACATGAACCACGACCTGGACTTCGTTGTAGAAGCCTTCGGGAAACAGCGGACGCAGTGGCCTGTCGATCAGGCGCGAGGTCAGGGTCTCGAGCTCGCTGGGACGGCCTTCGCGCTTGAAGAAGCTGCCCGGGATCTTGCCGGCAGCGTAGGTCTTCTCGATGTAGTCGACCGTCAGCGGAAAGAAGTCTTGGCCGGGCTTGGCATTCTTCGCGCCCACCACAGTGGCCAGCACCACGGTGTCTTCGATGTTGACGATCACTGCGCCGCTGGATTGGCGGGCGATCTCGCCGGTTTCCAGCACCACGGTGTGCTGACCCCATTGGAAAGTCTTGGTGACCTTGTTGAACATGCTCATCGGTTTCTCCGGTTGATTTCAGCGCCTTGCGGGCGGCGCCTTCGACCCGAGAGCCATGACAACCTGGCGCGATGCCATTCCAGCGACGTTCCTTTTGAAACGACCCTGGAATGACACATCGTCATCGTTGGCTGCCCAGCTCCAAAAAAGAAAAGCCTGTACTGGACGTCCAGACAGGCTGTTCACTTCAGCGTGGCACTTACTTGCGCAAGCCCAGCTTCTGAATCAGTGCGGTGTATCGATCCGCGTCGCGGTCCCTCAGGTAGGCCAGCAGGCTCTTTCGGGTGTTGACCATCTTCAGCAGACCACGGCGACCATGGTGGTCCTTGAGGTGGGTCTTGAAGTGGGGGGTGAGTTCGTTGATGCGTGCGGTCAACAAGGCGACTTGCACCTCGCACGACCCGGTGTCATTGGTGCTGCGCGCGTTCGACTTGACGATTTCTGCCTTTTGGGCAACGGTGAAGGTCATGATGTTTCCTGATATCGATGAACCGGTAGCCCGCAAAGGCAGAGGGTTCTCGTTGTGGACTTGCGGTCGCGGGTGAAACAACCTGCGCCGTGCTGATGCTCAAGGGGAAACCCCGAGAGCCGCCGGAGTATATCCGCTCAAAGCGTGGCCAAAGGCCACCGCGGACGCACGTTGAACTGGCCAGCCGCATCCGGCTGTGGCCCGATTCGCTGCCAGCGCAGCGCGGCAGCCAGCGCAATCATCGCGCCGTTGTCGGTGCACAGCGCAAGCTCAGGGTAGTGCAAGGTGCAACGCCGGCGAACCGCCTCGGCCCCCAGCCGCTCGCGCAGCGCCGCATTGGCGCCGACGCCACCTGCCACCACGATGCGATCCAGCCCGGTCGATTTCAGCGCCGCCACCGTTTTGCGCGCCAGCACGTCAACGATGGCGGCCTGGGTGCTGGCGGCCAGATCGGCGCGGTCGATCTCGCTGGGCTGGTCGCCCAGCTTGCGCAAAGTCGTCATGACCGCCGTCTTCAAGCCGGCGAAAGAGAAGTTCAGATCGCCGCTGTGCAGCAGCGGGCGCGGCAGGTCGAAGCGCGACGGATTCCCCGCCAGCGCCAGTTGGGCGAGTGCTGGCCCGCCCGGATAGCCCAGCCCCAGCAGCTTGGCCGATTTGTCGAAGGCTTCGCCGGCAGCGTCGTCGATGGTTTCACCGAGCAGCACGTAGCGGCCCACATCATCGACACGCATGAGTTGCGTGTGGCCACCCGACACGAGCAGCGCCACGAACGGAAACGTGGGCGGATCGGCACTCAGAAAGGGTGACAGCAAATGCCCCTCGAGGTGATGAATGCCCCACACCGGGCGAGCTATGGCCGCGCCCAGCGACACCGCCACACCCGCGCCCACCAGCAACGCGCCGGCAAGTCCCGGCCCTTGCGTGCAGGCGATCACGTCGATCTGCGCGAGTGAGACTGCCGCTTGCGACAAGACCTCACGCGTGAGAGGAACGACTCGCCGGATATGGTCGCGCGACGCCAGCTCGGGCACCACACCACCGTAGTCGCGGTGCATCTCGACCTGGCTGTACAGGGCCTGTGCGAGCAGCCGCGGTGCGCCTTCGGCCTGCGCCTCGACCAGCGCCACGCCAGTTTCATCGCATGACGACTCGATGCCCAGAAAGATCATGGCCCGAGCACGCTCAGTGCTGTTCTTTGGCGTGGTTGATCGTGTACTTCGGGATCTCGATCGTCACGTCGCGCTGCGCCAGGATGGCCTGACACGACAAGCGCGAATTCGGCTCGAGGCCCCAGGCGCGGTCGAGCAGGTCTTCTTCGACCTCGTCCATCTCGCCCAGCGAGGCAAAGCCTTCGCGCACGATCACATGGCAGGTGGTGCATGCGGCGCTCATCTCGCAGGCGTGTTCGATTTCGATGCCGTTTTCGAGCAGCGCCTCGCAGATCGAGGTGCCGCTGCGGGCCTCGATCTGCGTGCCGCCCGGGCAGTATTCGGCGTGCGGAAGGATCTTGATGACGGGCATGGTGCAGCGTTCTGTGTCAAACGTCGGTCACGGCACGGCCGGCCAGCGCCTTGCGGATGCCGCGGTTCATGCGCTCGGCGGCAAATGCTTCGGTGCGCGCAGCGAGTGCCTCGACGATGTCGTCGATCGCGTGGTGGTCGGACATCTCGCGACAGGCTTCGAGCTGAGCGAACATCGCTTCGATGGCTTGGTGATCGTGTGCCTCGAGCAGGTCTCCATCGGCTGCCAGCGCGGCCCTTGTGGCCAGCAGCATGCGCTCGGCCTCGACGCGCGATTCGCGCAGGCTGCGCTCTTTCATGTCGACCTCAGCGGTGCTGAAGCCTTCGCTCAACATGCGAGCGATGTCTTCGTCGGCCAGACCGTAGCTGGGCTTGACCGAGATGGACGCTTCGACGCCCGACGATTCCTCGCGTGCGCTCACGCTGAGCATGCCGTCGGCGTCCACCGTGAAGCTCACGCGGATGTGCGCCGCACCGGCCACCATGGGCGGGATGCCGCGCAGCTCGAAGCGCGCCAGCGAACGGCAATCGCTGACCAGTTCGCGCTCGCCTTGCACCACGTGGATGGCCAGTGCGGTCTGCCCGTCCTTGAAGGTGGTGAAGTCCTGCGCCCGCGCGGTGGGGATCGAGCTGTTGCGCGGGATGATGCGCTCGACCAGCCCGCCCATCGTTTCCAGCCCGAGCGACAGCGGGATCACATCGAGCAGCAGCATTTCTTCGGCGCCGGCATTGCCCGCCAGCGCGTCGGCCTGCAAGGCCGCCCCCAGCGCCACCACCTCGTCGGGGTTCAGGTTGTTGAGCGGCGTCTTTCCGAAGAACGCCGCCACCGCCGACTGCACCGCCGGCATGCGCGTTGAGCCACCCACCATCACCACGCCCTGCACGGCCGATGTGTCGGTTTTGGCGTCGCGCATCACCCGGCGCAGCACCGACAAGGTACGGGCCACCAGATGGGCCGTGATGCCATCGAACTGCTCGCGGCTCACGCGCACCGACAGTTCCGTGGCCTCGGTGGCCGAACGCATCAGCGGACAAGCCAGCGTGGCGTGGTCGGCGATCGACAGTTTTTCCTTGGCGGCGCGCGCGGCCACCAGCACGGCACGTTTGTCCTCGGCTGATTCGGCCCTGACGCCGGCCTGCGCCAACGCCCAGTCGGCCAGAGCCTGATCGAAGTCATCGCCGCCCAGCGCGGAATCGCCGCCGGTGGCCACCACCTCGAACACGCCCGCACTCAGGCGCAGCAGCGACACATCGAAGGTGCCGCCGCCCAGGTCATAGACCGCATACAGGCCTTCGGAGCCATTCTCGAGCCCGTAGGCAATCGCCGCAGCCGTGGGCTCGTTGATCAGGCGCAGCACATGCAACCCGGCCAGTTGCGCTGCGTCCTTGGTGGCCTGGCGCTGCGCGTCGTCGAAATACGCCGGCACGGTGATGACCGCGCCGAACAGATCGTCATCGAAGGTGTCCTCGGCGCGATAGCGCAGCGTGGCCAGGATCTCGGCCGACACCTCGACGGGCGATTTGACGCCGTCGACGGTGCTGATCTGCAGCATCCCTGGCGCTTCGACGAAGTCGTAGGGCAGCTTGCTTCTGTCGGCCAGATCACTCAGGCCGCGGCCCATGAAGCGCTTGACCGACACGATGGTGTTGCGCGGGTCGGCGGCGGCTTCGGCCAACGCGCTCGCGCCGATCTGCCGCTTGCCGCCGGCCAGGTAACGCACCGCTGACGGCAAGATGACGTGACCGGATTCGTCGGGCAGGCACTCGGCCACGCCATGGCGCACGGCGGCCACCAGCGAGTGGGTCGTCCCGAGATCGATGCCCACTGCGATGCGACGCTGATGCGGATCGGGTGCGCCGCCGGGTTCTGAAATCTGTAGCAAGGCCATCGTTTTATTGTTCCAGTGCTTCGGCTCGGGCATCCACGTCGCTGGCAAAGCGCTCGACGAACATCAGCTCGCGCACCTGGCGTGCGGCCTGAGCATGGTCGCCGCGTTCGTCGATGGTGCGACCCAATTCATCCAGTGAGCGCGAGCGCGCGGCGCGAACCTCGGCAGCCAGCGCGTCGATTTCGGAAATGTCTTTGGCGGCTTCGAGCGACTCGCGCCACTCCATTTGCTGCATCAGAAAAGCCGCCGGCATGGCGGTGTTGTCCTCGGCGCCGATCGACGCACCGTGCAGCTCGCACAGATAGGCCGCGCGGCGAATCGGATCCTTGATGCGGCGATGCGCTTCGTTGATGCGCACCGACCACTGCATCGCCAGTCTTTGCGCCGCAGCGCCTTCGCTCACGAATCGGTCGGGGTGAACCTGCGCTAGCAGCGAGCGCCAACCGGCATCGATGGCCGCCGGATCCTGAGCCTGGCGCCGCGGCAGGCCGAGAAGTTCAAAGTCGTCGCTGTCGAGCTTCATGGGGTGGCCAACGGCGCGCTGATGTCAAAGTGAATTCGCGCGACGCCAGCGCCGCAGCGATGGCGATCGGGCCGGGGCGTCAGACGCGGAACGATTCGCCGCAGCCGCAGCGGTCTTTCTCGCGCGGGTTGTGGAACTTGAAACCCTCGTTGAGGCCCTCGCGCACGAAGTCGAGTTCGGTGCCGTCGATGTAGGGCAGGCTCTTCGGATCGACCAGCACCTTCACGCCATGGTCTTCAAACACCGTGTCCTCGGGGGCCACGTCGTCGGCGTATTCGAGCTTGTAGGCCAAGCCCGAACAGCCGGTGGTGCGAACGCCCAGACGCACGCCCACGCCCTTGCCGCGCTTGCCGATGTAGCGGGTGACGTGCCTCGCCGCAGCTTCAGTGAGAGTGACAGCCATGGTTTCAGTGCGCGCCGGGGTTGGCGGCGTCAGCCGCAGCAGTCTTGGCCTTGAAGTCGTTGACCGCCGCCTTGATGGCGTCTTCGGCCAGGATAGAGCAGTGAATCTTGACCGGCGGCAGCGCCAGCTCTTCGGCAATGTGGGTGTTCTTGATGGTCATCGCCTCGTCAAGCGATTTACCCTTGATCCACTCGGTGACCAGCGAGCTCGAAGCGATGGCCGAGCCGCAGCCGTAGGTCTTGAACTTGGCGTCCTCGATCAGCCCCGTGAGCGGGTTGACCTTGATCTGCAGCTTCATCACGTCGCCGCAGGCCGGCGCGCCCACCATGCCGGTGCCCACCGTGTCGTCGCCCTTGTCGAACGAGCCCACATTGCGTGGGTTCTCGTAGTGCTCGACCACTTTTTCGCTGTATGCCATGTCAGTTCTCCTGATGCGTCAAATGCGGGTGGTGCGCGTTCAGTGCGCAGCCCACTGGATGGAGCTGATGTCGACTCCCTCCTGGTACATGTCCCACAGCGGCGACAGGTCGCGCAACTTGGCGACGCGATCGCGCAGCGTGGTGACCACGTAGTCGATTTCCTCGGTCGTGGTGTAGCGGCCTATCGTCATGCGCAGGCTCGAGTGCGCCAGCTCATCGCTGCGGCCCAGCGCGCGCAGCACATAGCTGGGCTCGAGGCTGGCCGACGTGCACGCCGAACCCGACGACACCGCGATGCCCTTGATGCCCATGATCAGCGACTCGCCTTCGACAAAGTTGAACGACATGTTCACGTTGTGCGGCACGCGCTGCGTGGGGTGGCCGTTGAGAAAGGTCTGCTCGATGCCCGCCAGCCCGTCGAGCAGGCGCTTTTGCAGGCTGCGGATGCGCTCGTTTTCGCTGCCCATTTCTTCGCGGGCGATGCGAAAGGCCTCGCCCATGCCGACGATCTGGTGCGTGGGCAGCGTGCCCGAGCGCATGCCGCGCTCATGGCCGCCACCGTGCATTTGCGCTTCGATGCGCACGCGCGGCTTGCGCCGCACATACAGCGCGCCGATGCCTTTGGGGCCGTAAGTCTTGTGCGATGCCAGGCTCATCAAATCGACCGGCAGCGTGGCCAGATCGATCTCGACCTTGCCGGTGGCTTGTGCCGCGTCCACGTGGAAGATGATGCCGCGCTCGCGACACAGCGCGCCGATGGCAGGGATGTCCTGAATGACGCCGATTTCGTTGTTGACCAGCATCACCGAGACCAAGATGGTGTCGGGGCGGATGGCCGCCTTGAGCAATTCAAGGTCGAGCAAGCCGTCTTCACGCACCTCGAGGTAGGTGGCATCGAAGCCCTGGCGCTCGAGTTCGCGCACGCTGTCGAGCACCGCCTTGTGCTCGGTCTTGACCGTGATGATGTGCTTGCCACGGGTCTTGTAGAACTGCGCCGCGCCCTTGATGGCGAGGTTGTTCGACTCGGTGGCGCCCGAGGTCCAGACGATCTCGCGCGGGTCGGCGCCGATCAGTGCGGCAACTTGCTCGCGGGCCTTTTCAACCGCGGCCTCGGCCTCCCAGCCCCAAGCGTGGCTGCGTGAAGCCGGGTTACCGAAATGCTCGCGCAACCAGGGGATCATGGCGTCGACCACGCGCTGGTCCACCGGATTGGTGGCGCCGTAGTCCATGTAGATGGGGAAATGAGGGGTGATGTCCATGCTGCTGTATCTGCTGAAAATTCAGTCCTGTGGGCGACGCGCCAGCGTCGACAGACTCACTTTGAAAACGAATTGCCCAGAGCAAATACCGAATTGGGCGCCGTGATGCGGATTGGCTTGACCACCGGTTGCGTGCTGAAGATCGCCCGCTTGACCGGATGCACCTGGATCGGTACGCCCTTGGCCGCCTGGTCATCAACCAGCTTCTTGAGCGAAATCGAATTGAGGTGCTCGATCATCTTGGCGTTGAGCCCGGCCCACAGATCGTGCGTCATGCAGCGGCCACCGTCGTCGCCCATGCAGTTTTCCTTGCCGCTGCAGCCGGTGGCGTCCAGCGGCTCGTCGACCGCCAGGATGATGTCGGCCACGGTGATGTCTTCGGCCTTGCGACCGAGCGAATAGCCGCCACCCGGCCCGCGGGTGCTGGCCACCAGATCCTGGCGACGCAGACGGCCGAAAAGCTGCTCAAGGTAGGACAGCGAAATCTGCTGGCGCGCACTGATGGCCGCCAAAGCCACTGGCCCGGCGTGTTCGCGAAGTCCCAGATCGATCATCGCGGTGACCGCGAAGCGGCCCTTGGTGGTCAAACGCATAGAAATTCTCCTGTGCCCGATCGGGCTTGACGAAAACAAGGCCACATGGCCCACACCGTCCGCACCCCTGAAATCCGGCCCCAAACCGCATCCCTGAAAGGACACGAATCAAAGTTGACCGATTTGGTCGAGTTTATGCGGAAACCTACTGATTTGGTCGGCATTGGCCGGCCAAGTTCCCTGGCCGCTGAAAAAATCTTGCACCGCCTTTGAGGGCGGCTCGCGCGAGGGCGACAGCTCAGGGTTTGGCGATCAGGGGCAGCACGTTGTCGCCGCCTGCAGCGCCGAAGGCCTGCTCGCGAAGCAGCGCGAGCTGGTCGCGCACGCCGGCGGCTTTTTCGAATTCCAGATTGCGCGCGTGGTCGAGCATCTGTTTTTCGAGTTGCTTGATGCGCTTGCCCAGGTCTTTCTCGGACAACACCTCAGCAGGCTGGGCCTGCTGCATGGCCCGGGCGTCGTCGCGGCCTGGTTTGTCGCCGTACACGCCGTCGATCAGCTCCTTGATCTTTTTGTGGATGCTGCGCGGCGTGATGCCCATCTCTGCGTTGTGGGAGATCTGCTTGTTGCGACGGCGCTCGGTTTCATCGATGGCGCGGTGCATCGAGTCGGTGATCTTGTCGCCGTAGAGGATGGCGCGGCCATTGACGTTGCGGGCAGCGCGGCCAATGGTCTGGATCAGGCTGCGCTCGGAGCGCAGGAAGCCTTCCTTGTCGGCATCGAGGATGGCCACCAACGAGACCTCGGGAATGTCGATGCCTTCGCGCAGCAAGTTGATGCCCACCAGCACATCGAACACGCCCAGACGCAAGTCGCGCAGGATCTCCACCCGCTCGACCGTTTCGATGTCGCTGTGCAGGTAGCGCACCTTCACGCCGTTGTCGCTGAGGTAATCGGTGAGCTGCTCGGCCATGCGTTTGGTCAGCGTGGTGATCAGCACTCGCTCGGCGAGATCGACACGGATGCGGATTTCCTGCAGCACGTCGTCGACCTGGTGGGTGGCAGGCCGCACCTCGACCATGGGATCGATCAGGCCGGTGGGTCGCACCAGTTGCTCGACCACCTGGCCCGACACGCGCTGCTCGTAGGCCGCTGGCGTGGCCGACACGAACATCACCTGACGCATGCGGGTTTCGAACTCCTCAAAGCGCAGCGGGCGGTTGTCGAGCGCACTGGGCAGCCGAAAGCCATAGTCCACCAGCGTGGTCTTGCGGGCGCGGTCGCCGTTGTACATGCCGCCCAACTGGCCGATCAGCACATGCGATTCGTCGAGGAACATCAGCGAGTCGTCCGGCAGGTAATCGACCAGCGTCGACGGCGGCTGACCCGGCGCGGCGCCCGACAGGTGGCGTGTGTAGTTCTCGATGCCCTTGCAGTGGCCGATCTCCTGCAGCATCTCGAGATCGAATCGGGTGCGCTGCTCGAGCCGCTGCGCCTCGACCAGCTTGCCCATGCCCACCAGTTCGGCCGAGCGCTCGCGCAGTTCGTCCTTGATGGTGGTGATGGCGTTGACCACCTTGTCGCGCGGCGTCACGTAGTGGCTTGACGGGTACACCACGAAGCGCGGGATCTTCTGGCGGATGCGCCCGGTCAGCGGGTCGAACAGCGACAGCGACTCGACCTCGTCGTCGAACAGCTCGATGCGAATCGCCAGCTCGGAGTGCTCGGCCGGAAAGATGTCGATCAGGTCGCCGCGCACGCGAAACGTGCCGCGCGAAAAATCGGTCTCGTTGCGCTGGTACTGCATGCGCACCAGTTGCGCGATCAGCTCGCGCTGGTTTTGCTTGCCACCCGTGCGCAAGATGAGCCGCATGTCGAGGTAGTCCTCGGGCGCGCCGATGCCGTAGATGGCGCTCACCGTGGCCACGATCACCACGTCGCGGCGCTCGAGCAGGCTCTTGGTGGCGCTCAGGCGCATCTGTTCGATGTGTTCGTTGATCGAGCTGTCTTTCTCGATGAACAGATCGCGCTGCGGCACGTAGGCCTCGGGCTGAAAGTAGTCGTAGTAGCTGACGAAATACTCGACCGCGTTTTTCGGAAAGAACTCGCGGAATTCGGCGTACAGCTGCGCGGCCAGCGTCTTGTTGGGCGCGAACACGATGGCCGGGCGGCCGAGCTGCGCGATCACGTTGGCCATGGTGAAGGTCTTGCCCGATCCCGTCACGCCCAGCAGCGTCTGAAAGCTCAGGCCGTCGCGCACGCCCTCGACCAGCTGCGCGATGGCGGTGGGCTGATCGCCGGCCGGCGCGTAGGGCTGGAACAGCTGAAATGGCGAGTTCGCAAAGCTCGCGAAGACGCCCGCTTCGGGCACATCGGCCGCTGGGTTCGAATCAACGAGTGTGGGCATGGCGGATAAAATTTCGGTGCTGACTCGCGATGTGATGGATCGGGGCGACCACGCAGGGTAGCCCAAAAGCGGCGCCCGCAGCTGGCCGCCAGCCACCTTCCATGCGCCTGCAGACCCAACCAAAACCAGAACAAGGAAATTCCATGGCATCGCTTTTTGCCGCCGTCGACATGGCACCGCGCGACCCCATCCTCGGCCTGAACGAACAGTTCAACGCCGACCCCAACCCGGCCAAGGTCAACTTGGGCGTTGGCGTCTACTTTGACGAAGCCGGCAAGCTGCCGCTGCTCAAGTGCGTGGCCGAGGCCGAAAAGCTGATCTTTGAGAGCGCCAAGCCGCGCGGCTATCTGCCCATCGACGGCATTGCCGCTTACGACAAGGCCGTGCAAGGCCTGGTGTTTGGCGCCGACAGCGCAGCGGTGCAGCAAGGCCGCGTGGCCACGGTGCAAGCGCTCGGCGGCACGGGCGGTCTGAAGATCGGCGCTGACTTCCTGAAGCAACTGGCCACACGCGCCGGCGCCGCGCCCCAGGTGCTGATCAGCGACCCGAGCTGGGAAAACCACCGCGCGCTGTTCACCAACGCCGGCTTCGTGGTTGACACCTATCCGTACTACGACGCCGACAAGCGCGGCGTGAACTTCGACGGCATGCTGGCGGCCCTGAACACGGCACCCGCCGGCACCATCGTCGTGCTGCACGCGTGCTGCCACAACCCAACCGGCTACGACATCACCGCTGCGCAGTGGTCGCAGGTGGTGGCTGCCGTCAAGGCCAGCGGTCTGGTGGCCTTCCTCGACATGGCTTACCAAGGCTTTGGCGACGGCATTGCCGAGGACGGTGCGGTGATCGCGCAGTTCCTTGATGCAGAACTGGACTTCTTCGTCTCGACCTCGTTTTCCAAAAGCTTCTCGCTGTACGGCGAGCGCGTGGGCGCGCTCAGCGTGGTGTGCGCCAGCAAGGAAGAAACAGCCCGTGTGCTCAGCCAGTTGAAGATCGTCATCCGCACCAACTACTCCAACCCGCCCACCCATGGCGCACAGGTGGTGGCCACGGTGCTGACCACGCCCGCATTGCGCGCGATGTGGGAAGACGAACTCGCCGGCATGCGCATTCGCATCAAGCAGATGCGCGAACTGCTCGAGACCCGGCTGGTGGCCGCCGGAATCAAGAGCGATGTGAGTTTCATCACCCGCCAAAAGGGCATGTTCAGCTACACCGGCCTGACCGCGCCGCAAATGCAGCGGCTGCGCAACGAGTTCGGTGTCTACGGTGTCGACTCGGGTCGCATCTGCGTGGCCGCGCTCAACACCGGCAACATCGACAAAGTGGTGCAGGCGATCAGCGCCGTGGGCTGAAACGGGTCGAACTCATCAACTTGGCGTCGTGGCGAGAAATGCTGCACCGCAGCATCTACACTCGCGGCGTAGGTTCAAAGGTCAAGCTCGGGTGGCTCTCATCCGATAACCTGTCAGATCACCCTGTTGCTTCGCCTCAGGGCTCGATCGCCCGATAGAGGAGGACAGCATGTCCATGATGTATCAGCTATACGAAGCCAACCGCGCCTTGCTGAGCCCGCTTGCGGAGTTCTCCAGCGCCTCGTCCAAGTTGTACAGCCATCCGCTGTCGCCCTTCACCCACACGCCTTTGGCGCCTCGGGTGTCGGCCGGACTGAACCTGATGCACCGGCTGTCCAAGGCCTACGAGAAGCCCGAGTTCAACATCCACAGCGTCCGAATGGATGACCACGATGTGGCGGTGCAGCAGCAAGTGGCCATCGACAAGCCGTTTTGCAGACTGCTGCGATTCAAGCGTTTCACCGACCACCTGCCCACACTGACCCGCATGAAGGCGCAGCCCACGGTGCTGGTGGTGGCACCGCTGTCGGGGCACCACTCGACGCTGCTGCGCGAGACCGTGCGCGAACTGCTGCACGACCACAAGGTCTACATCACCGACTGGACCGATGCGCGCATGGTGCCCACCGAGGCCGGCGCTTTCACGCTCGATGACTACGTGGTCTACATCCAGGATTTCATTCGGCACATCGGCCCTGAAGTCAACGTGATCTCGGTGTGCCAGCCCACGGTGCCGGTGCTCGCCGCCATCTCGTTGATGGCCAGCCGTGGCGAAAAGACGCCGCGCACCATGACCATGATGGGCGGCCCGATCGACGCGCGTCTGTCGCCCACGGCGGTCAACAACCTGGCCATGAACAAGAGCTTGGAGTGGTTCGAGAACAACGTGATCTTTCGCGTGCCGACCAACTACCCTGGCAGCCAGCGCCGCGTGTATCCGGGCTTCTTGCAGCACACCGGCTTCATCGCCATGAACCCAGGTCGCCATGCGCAGTCGCACTACGACTACTACATGGACCTGATGCGCGGCGAGGATGAAAGCGCCGACTTCCACCGCAGCTTCTACGACGAATACAACGCGGTGCTCGACATGCCAGCCGAGTTCTATCTCGACACCATTCGCGTAGTCTTCCAGGACTTCTCGCTGGTCAATGGCACTTGGGATGTGCAAGGCGAACGCGTGCGGCCGCAAGACATCAAGACCACCGCGCTGCTGACCATCGAAGGCGAACTCGACGACATCTCTGGAGCCGGACAGACCCGTTCGGCCCACGACCTGTGCACCGGCATCAGCAGCAGCCGCAAGTTCCACTACGACGCCATAGGCGCGGGGCACTACGGCATCTTCTCGGGCCGCCGCTGGCGCGAAAAGATCTTCCCTCAAGTGCGCGATTTCATCGCCGCTCACCAAAAGCGGGCCACGGCTGCCCCTGCCGCGGCGGCGAAAAAGGTGACCGCCTTGGCATTGACGCCGCCGGCTCGCAAGTCGGCAGCCAAGGCCCCAGCGGTCAAGGCGCCAGCGACCCAGGCGACGCGCAAGCCAGCGGCCAAGGCGCCAGCGGCCAAGTGACGCGGTGGCGGCGCTGAAGCCGGGCAACGGCGCCGTCGACGACACAAGCCTGCCGCTGCTGACGCGCGTCGACGCCATCGACCGCGCCTTGCCGCAAACCCAGTGCACCCGCTGCGGCTATCCCGATTGCCGCAGTTATGCCAAGGCGATTGCCCAAGGCGAGGCCGCCATCAACCGCTGCCCTCCGGGCGGCGCCGAAGGCATCGCCCGACTGGCGGCGATCACCGGCCAGCCCGTGCTGCCGCTCGATCCGGTTCACGGCACCGAAGGCCCACGCCAGCTCGCGGTCATCGACGAGGCCGAGTGCATCGGCTGCACGCTGTGCCTGAAGGCCTGCCCGGTCGATTGCATCCTCGGAGGGCCCAAGGTCATGCACACCGTGATGGCCGATCTGTGCACCGGCTGCGAGTTGTGCATTCCGGCCTGCCCGGTCGATTGCATCTCGCTCACCGTGGTCAACACCGAGCGCAGCGGCTGGGCCGCCTGGAGTGGCGCTCAAGCCGACGAGGCCCGCACGCGCTACGGCTTCCACCAGTTCAGGCTGCAGCGCGATGAACAGGAGCGCATCGCCCGACTCGAGGCCCGCGCCCTGGCCACCCGCACGTCATGAGCGAACCTGTCTTGCCCAAGGTGCTGTCGCTCATCGCCCCGATGACGCAGCTCAACACGCCCTACCCGTCCACCGCCTATCTCACGGGCTTTCTGCGCTCGCGCGGCTTCGATGCGGTGCAGGAAGATCTGGCGCTGGCACTGGTGCTCGAGTTGTTCTCGTGCGCAGGTTTGCAGTCGGTGCGCGATTGCATCGCCGAGCTGCCCGAGCCACAGCGCACGATGCGCGTGGTGGCGTTCGACGAGCAGTTCGATCGCTACCTCTCGACGATCGGCCCCACGCTGGCCTTTTTGCAGGGTCGCGACGCGACGCTGGCCCACCGCATCTGCAGCCGCGCCTTCCTGCCCGAAGGGCCGCGCTTTGAATCACTCGACGTCTACATCGATGACGACGGTGGCGACCCGCTGGCCTGGGCCTTTGGCGCGCTCGGCGTGCACGACCGCGCGCGGCACCTGGCCACGCTGTACCTCAACGACATCGCCGACGTGCTGCGCGAAGCGGTTGATGCGCGCTTCGAGTTCGTGCGCTACGGCGAATCGCTGGCGCTCAGCCAGCCGACCTTCGAACCGCTGGCCGCAGCACTGACCGCACCGCTGAACCTGATCGACCGCACGCTGCTGGCGCTGACGCTGGCGGCGGTCGAGCGCCACCAGCCGCGCGTGGTGCTGATTTCGGTGCCCTTCCCCGGCGCGGTCTATGCGGCCTTTCGCATCGCGCAGGCCGTCAAGGCGCACGACCCGAGCATCACCACGGTGCTGGGCGGCGGCTACGTCAACACCGAGCTGCGCGAGCTGAAAGAGCCGCGCGTGTTCGACTACTTCGACCACCTCACGCTCGATGCCGGCGAACGCCCGCTGCTCGCGCTGCTCGAGCACCTGCAAGGCCGGCGCTCCGCACAGCGGCTGGTGCGCACCTACCGGCGCGAGCCCGAGACCGGCGCGGTGCAGTACGTCAATTGGATCGAAGCCGACATCGCCTTCGCCGAGGTCGGCACGCCCACCTGGGACGGCCTGCCGCTCGATCGCTACTTGTCGCTGCTCGACATGCTCAACCCGATGCACCGGCTGTGGTCGGACGGGCGCTGGAACAAGCTCACGGTGGCGCACGGCTGCTACTGGAAGAAATGCAGCTTTTGCGACGTGAGCCTGGACTACATCTCGCGCTACGAAGGCGCCTCTGCCGCCACGCTGGTCGACCGCATCGAGGCCATCGTCGCCGAAACCGGGCAGACCGGCTTTCACTTCGTCGATGAAGCCGCCCCGCCCAAGGCCTTGAAAACACTCGCCGCCGAGCTGCAGCGCCGGCAGCTGGCGGTTTCGTGGTGGGGCAACATCCGCTTCGAAAAATCGTTCACGCCCGAGCTGTGCCAGCAGCTCGCCGACAGCGGCTGCATCGCGATTTCGGGCGGTCTCGAGGTGGCATCCGACCGGCTGCTCAAGCTGATGAAAAAAGGCGT
>CAMCNE010000009.1 GCA_945875935.1 Bordetella parapertussis | reverse complement strand
GCCACCGAGCTTGAGCTGAGCGATGCGGCCATGGTCAAGGGCTTGGCCGAATTCCGCGGCGTCGGTCGGCGCTTCCAGCGCTACGGCGAGGTGGCGATCAACCCGGCGGATGCGTCGGCCGGGCAGTTCACGCTGATCGACGACTACGGTCACCACCCGGTCGAGATGGCCGCCACGCTGGCTGCTGCGCGCGGGGCCTTTCCGCAGCGTCGTCTGGTGCTGGCCTTCCAGCCGCACCGCTTCACCCGCACGCGCGACTGCTTCGAGGATTTCGTCAAGGTCATTGGCACTGCCGACGCCGTGCTGCTCACCGAGGTCTACGCCGCCGGCGAGTCGCCCATCGTCGCTGCCGACGGCCGCGCCCTCGCCCGCGCGCTGCGCGTGGCCGGCAAGGTCGACCCGGTGTTCGTCGACGACATCGCCGAGCTGCCGCAAGCCATCGCCGACCACGTGCGTGCAGGCGACGTGGTGGTGTCGATGGGTGCGGGGTCGATCGGCCAGGTGAGCGCGCAAGTGCTCGAGTTGAAACAAGCAAAGGCCGCACGATGAATCTGGATCCGTCCACCCTGGGCAAGGTCGCCGTGCTGATGGGCGGCACCTCGGCCGAGCGCGAGATTTCGCTGATGTCGGGCGGTGGCGTGCTGGCTGCGTTGCGCTCGCTGGGGGTCGATGCGATCGGCTTCGATCCGGCCGAGCGCGATCTGTCGGACTTGAAGCGCGAAGGCGTGGCGCGCTGCTTCATTGCGCTGCACGGGCGTCACGGCGAAGACGGCACGGTGCAAGGCGCGCTGGAACTGCTGGGCATGGCGTACACCGGCTCGGGCGTGATGGCCTCGGCGGTGGCGATGGACAAGGTCATGACCAAGCGGCTGTGGCTGGCCGAGGACCTGCCCACGCCGCGCCATGTGTGGCTCGAGCCCGGCGCGCTGGGCGACGAATCGGCGGCCAACCGCCTGCGCTGCGTGGCCGCCGAACTGGGCCTGCCGCTGATCGTCAAGCCGCCGCGCGAGGGCTCGTCGATCGGCGTGACCAAGGTTGTCAATCAGGGCGACATCGATCAGAAACTGCTCGATGCGGTGACGCTGGCCACGCGCTACGACGCCGACGTGCTGTGCGAAGAATTCATCGCTGGCGAAGAGGTGACCTGCCCGGTGATCGGCGAGGGTGCCAGCGCCCGCGCGCTGCCGGTGGTGCGCATCCGCGCGCCCGAAGGCGCCTACGACTACCAGAACAAGTACTTCACCGACACCGTCACCTACCACTGCCCGAGCGGACTGCCCGAAGCCGAAGAGCTCGAGATCCAGCGCCTGTCGCTGGCGGCCTATCGCTCGCTGGGCTGCCGCGGCTGGGGACGTGCCGATCTGATGATCCGCGCGAGCGACCGCAAGCCGTTCTTGCTCGAGATGAACACCTCGCCGGGCATGACCTCGCATTCGCTGGTGCCGATGTCGGCGCGCGCTGCCGGGCTGCCCTACGACCAGCTGTGTCTGCTGATTGCCAGCCAGGCGCGGCTCGATGCCGCGCCGCACAGCGCCCCACCGGCCGCCTGAACGCCCGCCACCTCCCATGACCACCGGCACCACCTTCATCCGCTCGCATGCCGCCCGGCAGGCCCCGCCGGCGCTGGTGTTGCCCGATGACGTGCGCTGGATGCGCAACACCTCGAACCTGCTGTTCGCCGTGGCCGGCTTGCTGCTCGTGGGCATCGTGCTGCTGTGGTTCACGCGGCAGCCGGTGTTCGCACTGAGCTCGATCCGCATCGAAGGCGACATGGCGCGCAACAGCGTGGCCACCATCCGCGTCAATGCCGTGCCGAAGTTGCGCGGCAACTTCTTCAGCACCGATCTGAAAGCAGACCAGCGCGCCTTCGAGTCGGTGCCCTGGGTGCGCCGCGCGGTGGTGCAGCGCGTGTGGCCCAACCGGCTGCGGGTCAAGCTTGAAGAGCACCGCCCGGTGGCCGTGTGGAGCCGGCCTGATTCAGATGACCGGCTGGTCAATGCACAAGGCGAGGTCTTCCAGGCCAACGTGGGCGATGTCGAGGACGACGCGCTGCCCGTGCTCGAGGGCCCCGAAGGCAGCTCGCAGGCGATTTTGGCGATGCTGACGCGACTGCAGCCGCTGTTTGCGCGGCTCGACTGGCGCGTTGAGGCGCTGCGCATGTCGAGCCGGCTGTCGTGGCGGGCCGAGTTCGACAGCGGCGCCGAGATGGAACTGGGCCGCGGCAGTGACGACGAGGTGGTCGCCCGCGTCGAGCGCTTCATCGGCACCGTGAGCCAGGTGCCGCCGCAGTTCAAGCGCCCCATCGAGTACGCAGATCTGCGCCACCGCGACGGCTACGCCCTGCGGCTGCGCGGCGTCACCACCACCCCGCCGGCAGGCACAGGCACTGACAACAAAAATTGATCGAGAGGACCGAATGGCCAAGGAAATGAAAGATCTCGTCGTGGGGCTGGACATCGGCACCGCCAAGGTGATGGTGGTGGTGTCCGAGCTGCTGCCCAGCGGCGAGTTGCGCGTGGCGGGACTGGGCAGCGCGCCGGCGCACGGCCTCAAGCGCGGCGTGGTGGTCAACATCGACGCCACGGTGCAGAGCATCCAGCAAGCGCTGAAAGAGGCCGAGATGATGGCCGACTGCAAGATCACGCACGTCTACACCGGCATCACCGGCAGCCACATCCGCGGCCAGAACTCCACCGGCATGGTCATCGTGCGTGACAAGGAAGTCACCCAGGTCGACGTGGCGCGCGTGGTCGAAACCGCCAAGGCGATCAACATCCCCAACGACCAGCGGCTGCTGCTCGTCGAGCCGCAGGAATTCGTCATCGACGGCCACGAGGTGAAAGAGCCCATCGGCATGAGCGGCGGGCGCCTCGAGGTCAAGGTGCACATCGTGACCGGCGCGCAGGCCGCGGCCGAGAACATCGTGAAGTGCGTGCGTCGCTGCGGACTCGAGGTCAACCAGCTGGTGCTCAACTCGAGCGCGAGCAGCCATGCGGTGCTCACCGAGGACGAAAAAGACCTGGGCGTGGCGCTGGTCGACATTGGCGCGGGCACCACCGACGTGTCGATCTTCACCGACGGCTCGATCCGCCACACCGCGGTGATCCCGATCGCCGGCGACCTCATCACCAGCGACATCGCCATGGCGCTGCGCACGCCCACCAAGGACGCTGAAGAAATCAAGGTCGAGTTCGGCGTGGCCAAGCAGCTGCTGGCCGATGCCAGCGAGCAGCTCGAGGTGCCGGGGCTGGGCGACCGCGCGCCACGCATGCTCAGCCGCCAGGCCCTGGCCGGTGTGATCGAGCCGCGCGTCGAGGAGATCTATTCACTCGTGCACCAGGTGATCCGCGAAAGCGGCTACGAAGAGCTGCTGTCGTCGGGCATCGTGATCTGCGGCGGCGCCGCACTCATGCCGGGCATGGTCGAACTTGGCGAGGACATCTTTCTCAAGCCGGTTCGCAAGGGCATCCCGCTGTACCAGGGTGCGCTGCACGACATGGTGGCCAACACCCGATCGGCCACCGTGATGGGCCTGCTCGAAGAAGGCCGCATGGCGCGCACCCGCGGCTTGCGCACCGCGCAGCAGGCCGGCTCGGTGAAGTCCATGGTCGGCCGCGCGCGCGACTGGTTCCTCGGCAATTTCTGATTTCGTGATTCCCGCTAGACCTGAAGTAACCCGTTAGACCACAACAAGACGCACTTTTTTCAATTGGCAACTGCAACCACTGGAGATACACAAATGGCCATCGAAATGATCGAAGAATTTGACCTCGGCACCCAGATCAAGGTGATCGGCGTGGGCGGCGGCGGCGGCAACGCGGTCGACCACATGATCGCCAAGGGCGTGCAAGGCGTCGAGTTCGTGTGTGCCAACACCGACGCGCAATCGCTCAACCGCTCGACCGCGCATCACCTGATCCAGCTGGGCAGCACCGGTCTGGGCGCCGGTGCCAAGCCTGAAAAGGGCAAGGAAGCCGCGCTCGAAGCCGAGCAGCGCATCCGCGAGTGCATAGAAGGCGCCAACATGCTGTTCATCACCGCCGGTCTGGGCGGCGGCACCGGCACCGGCGCCGCGCCGGTGATCGCGCGCATCGCCAGGGACATGGGCATCCTGACCGTGGGCGTGGTGACCAAGCCGTTCGACTTCGAAGGCAGCCGCCGCATGAAGGCCGCCGAGATGGGCCTGGCCGAGCTGGAGGCCAACGTCGACTCGCTGATCGTGGTGCTCAACGAGAAACTGCACGACGTGCTGGGCGACGACATCACCCAGGACCAGGCCTTTGCCGAAGCCAACGACGTGCTGAAGAACGCCGTGGGCGGCATCAGCGACATCATCCACATGAACGGTCTGGTCAACGTCGACTTCGAAGACGTCAAGACCGTGATGAGCGAGCCAGGCAAGGCCATGATGGGCACGGCACAGGCCGGCGGCCCGGAGCGCGCGACCAAGGCGGCTGACGCTGCGGTGGCCTGCCCGCTGCTCGAGGGCATCGACCTGTCGGGTGCCAAGGGCGTGCTGGTGCTGATTGCTGCCAGCCGCGGCACGCTCAAGCTGTCTGAGAGCAAGAACGCGATGAACACCATCCGCCGCTACGCGTCTGAAGATGCCCACGTGATCTTCGGCACCGTCTACGACGAGACCTTGGGTGACCAGCTGCGCGTGACGGTGATCGCCACCGGCCTGAGCCCGGCACGTCGCCAGCAGCCCACCATCAGCGTGGTGCACACCTCGTCGGTGCAGCGCACCGGCACCGACAACCTGCCGGTGCTCGACAACGCGCTCAGCCCGATGGCCATCACCCCGCAATCGATGGGTCTGCACGCCGGCACCGACTTCCGCTCGATGAACACCCCGAGCGTGTGGCGCACCCGCACCGCCGCCGCCAAGGTCGACGCGCTGGCCAGCAACGGCATGGACGAGATCGAGATCCCGGCCTTTCTGCGCAAGCAAGCCGATTGAACCGAGCAGCATCACTGTTGCTGTTCGGCTGGCAGGCCGTTCAGCGATCCGGCGAGCGCGCCAGCGGTGCACGCGGGCCGCTGCCGCGTGTCGATCCGCAGGGGCTGCCGACGCCGCAGGCCGCCGAGCGCGTCGAGCGGGCCTTGGCTGCGCGCACGGCTTCCTACAATGGGTCGATGCTGGCGCAACGCACCCTGAAGTCTCTCACCCGTGCGGTGGGTGTGGGTGTGCATGGCGGGCACCGGGTGGAGCTCACGCTGCGCCCCGCGCCGAGCGACAGCGGCATCGTCTTTCGCCGAGTCGATCTGCCGCAGCCGGTGAACATCGCGGTGCGTTCCGATTCGGTGTGCGACACCCGCATGGCCACTGCGCTGTCGCCCGGCGGTGACCCGGGCGCGCCCAAGGTCAACACGGTGGAGCACCTGCTGTCGGCCTGTGCGGGCCTGGGCATCGACAACCTGATGATCGACATCACCGCCGAAGAGGTGCCCATCCTCGACGGCTCGGCGGCGTCTTTCGTGTTCCTGCTGCAAAGCGCGGGCATCGAGTTGCAGGACGCGCCCAAGCGCTTCTTGCGCATGCGCCGCTCGATCGAGGTGCGCGAAGGCGAGGGCGCCAGCCTCAAGTGGGCGCGGCTTGAGCCCTTCGATGGCTACAAGCTGACTTTCGAGATCGACTTCGACCACCCGGCCGTCAACCAGACCGGCCAGCATGTGGTGTTCGACATGGGCTCAGGCCAGTACAAGCGCGAGATCGCCCGGGCGCGCACCTTTGGCTTCACGCGGGACGTCGAGATGATGCGTTCGCGCGGTCTGGGTCTGGGCGGCAGCCTCGACAACGTGGTGGTGGTAGACGACTACAAGGTGCTCAACAGCGACGGCCTGCGCTACGGCGACGAATTCGCCAAGCACAAGATCCTCGATGCGATCGGCGATCTGTACGTGATCGGGCACCCGCTGATCGGCGCCTACAGCGCCTTCAAGTCGGGACACGCGCTCAACAGCAAGCTGGTGCGAGCGGTGCTGGCCGATCCGTCGTGCTACGACATCGTCAGCTTCGATGACGCCTCCACCGCGCCCGCCGGGCTGGCCGACCTGGCACCCGCCTGGTGAGTCACTTCCTGCGCTGGACGATGGGCTCGCTGATCGTGTTGACCGGCGGTCTCAGCCTGGGCTCGTTCGCGATCTTCATCAGCTCGGACCGCAAGCTGTGGCTCGAGCGCAGCAAGCTGTTTCGCCAGTGGGCGTTCGCGCTGGCGATGTTGTGGGTGAACGTCGAGGTGTGGGGCAGCGTGGTGCACACGCTGGTCACCTGGTGATCACCGTGCGCTGAGACCTGCAAACGCCAGCACCTCGGGCATTTGAAGCTCGAAGCGGCTGAGCGCGTGGTCGCTGCCTGGGGCGTCAAGCGGCAGCACGCGCATCGCGCAGTCGGCGTAGCGATCGCGCATCTCGCGCCAGTCGAGCACCTCGTCGCCCTCGGCGATGACAGCCAGGTAACGCTCGGGCCGGGTGATCGCCGCTGGCGCCATCGCCTGCAACTCGTCGATGAACTCGGGCCGAAAGAAAAACGGTGCGTCGTCGTGCCAACTTCGGCTTTCGCCGATTTGCGTGGCCAGATCGCGCGCCGGGTTCACCGCAGGGTTGAGCAGCACCGCGCGCGAGCCCCAGCGCTCGGCCAGCACGCCGGCGTAAAAGCCGCCCAGCGAACTGCCGATCACGGCGGTGTGCTCCTTGGGCCAGTCCAGGCAGCCCTCTTCAAGCAGCGCCACGGCCTCGCGCGGCGAGGCCGGCAGTTGCGGGCACCACCAGGTCACATCGGGGCGGTGCGTGCGCACCCAGTCGGCGAACTGTCGCGCCTTGGTGGAGTGCGGCGAGGAGCGAAAGCCGTGCAGGTAGAGCAGGTGCGTGAGGGGAGCGTCGCCGCGCACGCTCATGTGCTGCGCGCCGACAGCGCCTCGAGCAGCCGGGCGTGCACGTTGCCGAAGCCGCCATTGCTCATGCACAGCACATGGTCACCGGGCTGGGCGACGGCCACCACGCGTGCGACCAGCTGGTCGACGCTGGTGCTGACCGACGCCAGCGACCCCAGCGGGGCGAGCACCTGCGTGGCATCCCAATCGAGGCCGCCGCTGTGGCAAAACGAGAGGTCGGCTTCTTCCAGCGCCCACGGCAGCTGCGCTTTCATGGTGCCGAGTTTCATGGTGTTGGAGCGCGGCTCGAACACCGCCAGCACGCGGGGGCGTGGCTGGGTGGCCGCACTCCACAGCGCATCGACCTTGCGGCGCAGGCCGTTGATGGTGGTGTGCATCGCTGTGGGGTGATGCGCGAAATCGTCGTAGACGCTCACGCCGCCGACGCTGCCGCGCAATTCGAGCCGGCGGCGCACGTTTTCGAAGCTCGCCAGGGCCGCAGCCGCCACCTCGGCGCTCACGCCCAGATGGTCGGCCGCGGCGATGGCGGCCAGTGCATTGAGCTGGTTGTGCTCGCCGGCCAGTGACCATTCGACGCGGGCGAGCTTCATGCTGCCGCGCAGCACGTCGAAGGCATGCGGCTCGCCGCGGGTGCGCCACTCGCCGGGCGTTTCACGGCGCGCACCAAAGCGCACCACATCGCTCCAGCAGCCCATGGCGAGCACGCGCTGCAAAGACTCGTCGCGCGCGTTGACCACCAGCCGGCCTTGCGACGGCACCGTGCGCACCAGATGGTGGAACTGCCGTTCGATGGCCGCGAGGTTGTCGAAGATGTCGGCGTGGTCGAACTCGAGGTTGTTGAGCACGGCGGTGCGCGGCCGGTAGTGCACGAACTTGCTGCGTTTGTCGAAAAAGGCGGTGTCGTATTCGTCGGCCTCGATCACGAAGGGTGGGCGTGGTGCTGAGCCATCGGCCGGCACCGGCGCGCCCAGCCGCGCCGAGATGCCGAAATTCAGCGGCACGCCGCCGACCAGAAAGCCCGGCTGCAGCCCCGCGTGCTCGAGCACCCAGGCCAGCATCGAGGTGGTGGTGGTCTTGCCGTGGGTGCCAGCCACCGCCAGCACATGACGGCCTTGCAGCACGTGCTCGGCCAGCCACTGCGGCCCGCTGGTGTACGCCGCGCCAGCGTCGAGCACCGCTTCCATCAGCGGGTTGCCGCGCGAGACCACGTTGCCGATCACAAACAGATCGGGCTTGAGCGCGAGCTGATCGGCACCCCAGCCCTCGATGAGGTCGATGCCCAGCGCGCGCAACTGGTCGCTCATCGGCGGGTAGACGCCAGCGTCGCAGCCGGTGACCTTGTGACCGGCCTCGCGCGCCAGCGCCGCCAGGCCGCCCATGAAGGTGCCGCAAATACCAAGGATGTGGATGTGCATGAGGGGAGGTGAGCAGTATTCAGGCCAGCGCCGACGCGCTCACAGGGTGAGCGTTCGGCGACTGACCATCACGGGCCGTTCAAACAGCGAGCTTGAGCGACTGCCGCGCGGCTTCGATCGTGTCGGCGATGTCTTGCGGCCGGTGAGCCGAGCTCACGAACCCGGCCTCGTAAAGCGCCGGCGCCAGATAGACACCCCGGTCGAGCATGGCGTGGAAGAAGTGGTTGAAGCGCGCCTTGTCGGTCGCCAGCACCTGCGTGTACTGCTGCGGCAGCTGCGAGGCGAAGAAAAAGCCGAACATGCCACCTTCGCTGTCGGTGACCATGGGCACGCCGGCTTCAGCGGCCGCGGCCGCCAAGCCGTCGACGAGTTGCCGGGTGCTGGCGGTGAGGGCGTCGAAGTAGCCGGGCTTCTGGATCTCGCGCAGCGTGGCCAGACCGCAGGCGGTGGCCACCGGGTTGCCCGACAGCGTGCCGGCCTGGTAAACCGGGCCGAGTGGGGCGAGCTGCTCCATCACCGCACGCCGCCCGCCAAAAGCCGCCAGCGGCATGCCGCCGCCAATCACTTTGCCGAACACGCTCACATCCGGCGCGAAGCCGGGGATGAGCTTGGCGTACACGCTTTGTGCGCCGCCGAGCGCCACGCGAAAACCGGTCATCACCTCGTCGAACACCAGCAACACGCCGTGCTCGGTGCACAGCTCGCGCAGCCGGGTCATGAAAGGCACGCTGGCGCGCACGAAATTCATGTTGCCGCAGATCGCCTCGATCATCACGCAGGCCATGTCGGCGCCATGCAGTGCGAAGGCCTCTTCGAGCTGGCCGATGTGGTTGTATTCGAGCACCACGGTGTGCTTGACCACGTCTTCGGGCACGCCCGCGCTGGTCGGGTTGCCGAAGGTGGCCAGACCCGAGCCGGCCTTGACCAGCAGCGCGTCGGCGTGGCCGTGATAGCAGCCCTCGAACTTGACGATCTTGTTGCGCCCGGTGGCACCGCGCGCCAGGCGCAGCGCGCTCATCGCGGCTTCGGTGCCCGAGCTGACCAGACGCACCTGATCCATGCTGGGCACGAGCTTGAGGATTTCTTCGGCCAGTTCGATCTCGCGCTCGGTGGGTGCGCCGAACGAGAAGCCGTCGAGCGCGGCCTTTTGCACCGCATCGAGCACGGCCGGGTGGCCATGGCCGAGGATCATCGGCCCCCACGAGCCGATGTAGTCGATGTAGCGCGTGCCTTCGGCGTCGAAGATGTAGGGGCCTTGGGCACGGGCGATGAAGCGCGGTGTGCCGCCCACCGCGCGGAAAGCGCGCACGGGTGAGTTGACGCCGCCGGGGATGACCCGCTGGGCACGTTCGAAAAGCTGGGCGTTGGTGGATGTCATGTCGGGGTCATCAATGGGTCAATGGATGCGTCGGCTGACGGGGGCTTCGGCGTCACCGCCCTCGCCCTCGGGTCCGCCGTCTTCTTCTCCGGGCGCCAGCGCCCAGAAAAAGCGATCCGGGATCACGTTGCCCATGCCGGGACGAAAGCCCGCATCGAGCGATTGGTCGAGGAAGGCGAGCGACTCGCCCACCGCGGTCTGCAACTCGCTGCCCGAAGCCAGCAAGGCCGCCAGCGATGCCGACAGCGTGTCGCCCGCGCCGTTGAAGGAGGCTTCGAAGCGCTCGAACTTTTCGCCGGTGATCGCGCCTTGCGCCGACGCCAGCACGTTGTCGAGAAACTGTTCGGGGCTTTTGCTGCTGTTCATCAGCACGCCAGTCACCAGCACGAAGTTGGCGCCGTGCTCGGCCGCTGCCACCGCCAGCTCTCGCGGCGAGGCAGGGCGTTCGGATTCCCAGTCGGGCAGCAGAAAGTCGGTGAGCGTCTGGTGGCTGCCCACCAGCACCTCGGTTTGCGGCAGCACCAGTTCGCGAAACGCATCGGCGTAGGACTGCTGCTGCTCTTCCTCGAGCCACGACAGGCTGGGCATGTAGGCCACCAGCGGCACATCCGGGTAGTCGGAGAGGATCTCGGCGACGGCGCCCACACCCTCGGCCGAACCCAGAAAGCCCACCTTCCATGCAGAGATGGTGATGTCTTCGAGCACGCAACGCGCCTGTTCGGCGATGACCTCGGCATCCAGCGCGTGGTGATCGAACACCTCAGCGGTGTCGCGCATCACGATGGCGGTGGTGATCGGCAGGCCGTGCGCGCCCATGGCGGCGATGGTGGCCACGTCGCCCGCCACGCCACCCGCGCCGGTGGCATCCGAGGCGTTGAAGCTCATCACGCAAGCCGGCGATGCCGCCTCCTGCAACGCGTCAGCGGCATCTTCAGCCGGTTGGGTCTGTGCAGTCATGGGCGAGGGCTCTTGTAGATAAAGGGGCGCTGATCCTGACCGGCGCAAGGGCCGAAATCAAGGCCAGCAAGGGCGTCAGTACTGCACACAAAACCCCCTGAAGGGGGGTCGGTAGAATCGAAGCGATTGTAATGACGCCCCAACCTGACCGTGACCGAAGCTCGAACCTGGATGTGCCTGATCTGTGGCTGGATCTACGACGAAGCCCTCGGCGATGAAGAGCACGGCATTGCGCCGGGAACCCGCTGGGAAGACATTCCCATGAACTGGACCTGCCCGGAATGCGGTGCACGCAAAGAAGACTTTGAGTTGGTGCAAATCTGACCGATAAGTACCGAAGGCGGGCAGCGACTTTCGCAGCCTGGTAGGGAGAAGTCAGTGAACGAAGATGCCACAGGCGGGCAAGCCAAGGTGCGGGTGCTGGTCATCGACGACAGCAACACGATCCGGCGCAGCGCGGAAATCTTTCTCAAGCAAGGCGGCTACGAGGTCTTGCTGGCCGAAGACGGGTTTGATGCCTTGTCCAAGGTCAGCGATCATTCGCCGTCGCTGATCTTTTGCGACATCCTGATGCCCCGGCTTGACGGCTATCAGACCTGTGCCATCGTCAAGCGCAACGCGCGCTTTTCGCGGGTGCCGGTGATCATGCTGTCTTCCAAGGACGGGTTGTTCGACAAGGCGCGCAGTCGCATGGTCGGCTCCCAGGATTACCTCACCAAGCCCTTCACCAAGGAGCAGCTTCTCGACGCGGTGCGTCAGCACCTTGGCGAAGTGACTCATTGATAGGTCCGTTTCATCCGATCGCCTGACGGCTGCTTTCCCCAAGGACAACGCATGGCAATCAAGGACATCTTGCTGGTGGACGACTCGCGCACCGAGCTGCACTTCGTCTCCAGCTTGCTGGTCAAGCGCGGCTACAGCGTACGCACGGCTGAAAACGGCACGCAAGCCCTTCGCCAGCTCGAGGAGCAAGTGCCCGATCTCATCATGATGGATGTGGTGATGCCGGGACAAAACGGCTTCCAGCTCACGCGCACCATCACCCGCGATCCGCGCTATGCGGGGGTGCCTGTGATCATGTGCTCCAGCAAGAATCAGGAAACCGACAAGGTCTGGGGCCTGCGTCAGGGGGCCTGCGACTACATCGTCAAACCCGTCAACGCCGAAGAGTTGTCGGCCAAGATCCTCGCTCTGGACCAGCGCGCAGCGCCCTGAGCCCTGAGCTCCCAACCAGCAAAGTCTGCCCATGGCCAGCGCACAAGACACCGCCGATACGCCCAGCCTGCCGCCTGACGCGGCGCAGCAAGAACAGCCTGCTACGCCGGAGCGGTCCTGGCTGGCTGTTGAAGCCGCAGGCCGCGGCTTTGTGTTTGCGCTGAGCGAGGCTGGCGAGATCTTTTCGATGGTGCCGTTGATGCCGCTGCCGCACGCCAAGGACTGGTTTTTGGGCGTGGCCAATCTGCGCGGACACCTGCACGGTGTGGTCGACCTGGGTCGATTCCTCGGGTTGCAGGTGGCAGAGCAGGGGCGCGAAGCGTCGACGCTGGTGGCCTTCAGCCCCTCGTTCGATGTCAATGCGGCCTTGCGCATCGACCGTCTGGCCGGTTTGCGCAGCGAAAAGCAGTTCGAGCTCGACGCCGAAGCCAGCGCCGGGGCCCCTTCGTTCGTCGGCCAGCGACTGCGCGATGCAGACGGCCGCGTCTGGCAGGAAATTCGTCTTGCGCCGCTGGCCCGGCACGAGGCATTTCTGCAGATCGCGCACTGATGCGAGCGCTGCCATGAACATGTATTTCGGCACACCGCCCAAGTCGCCGTCTGCTGGCGCGGCCGTCGTTGGTGCGGTGCGCTTGCCAAGCTTGCTCATGCTCATCGGCTTGTGCGGAGTGCTGGCTGTGGCCGCGCTGTCGATGGTGTTGCCCGAGCTCACGGGTTTGCAGCGTGGCTATGCGGTGGCCTTGCTGGTGTGCGGCTTGCTGGTGCTGGCCGGGCTGCTCGGCCAGCGCAAGGGCGTGACCGTCGAAGAGTCTCATCGTGCGCTGGATCTGAACGCACAGCGCATCGAAGCGCAGCGCCAGCGCGATGAATCCAAGCGCATCAACGACGCCAATCAGGCCGCCATCTTGCGTCTGATGAACGAGCTGCAGCTGGTGGCCGAGGGCGATCTGACCCAGCAAGCCACCGTCACCGAGGACATCACCGGCGCGATCGCCGACTCGGTCAACTACACCGTCGAGGAACTGCGCACGCTGGTCGCCCAGGTGCAAGGCACCGTCAGCCGGGTGAGCGAAACCACCCAGCTCGTCGATGTCACGTCGACCGATCTGCTGGCCGCGTCTGCCGAGCAGCTGCGCGAGATCCGCGACACCGGAGAGTCGGTGCTGCAGATGGCCGGGCGCATCAACGATGTGTCGGCACAGGCCCAGCAGACCGCCGAGGTGGCGCGGCAGTCGCTGAGCGCCACCGAGTCCGGCCTGCGTGCAGTGCAAGACACCGTGGGCGGCATGAACGCCATTCGCGACCACATCAAGGAAACCTCCAAGCGCATCAAGCGGCTGGGCGAGTCGTCGCAAGAGATCGGCGAGATCACCGAACTCATCTCGGACATCACCGAGCAGACCAATGTGCTGGCGCTCAACGCAGCCATCCAGGCGGCGTCGGCCGGCGAGGCCGGGCGCGGCTTTTCGGTGGTCGCCCAAGAGGTGCAGCGCCTGGCCGAGCGTTCGGCTGACGCCACGCGTCAGATTGCCGCGCTGGTCAAGGGCATCCAGGCCGACACCCAGGACGCCGTGGCCGCGATGGAGCGCTCCACCCAGGGCGTGGTCGAGGGCACCCGACTCACCGATGCAGCCGGCCGCGCGCTGGGCGATATCGACCGTGTCTCGCGCGAGTTGGCCGAGCTGATCATGCAGATCTCCAGCCGGGCCCTGGGCGAGGCGCAATCGGCCAACGTCGTGGCGATCAACATTCAGCACATCTTTGCGGTGACCGAGCAGACCGGCGAGGGCACACGCTCGACCGCCCAGATGGTGCGCGAGCTGTCGCACACCGCTGACGAACTGAAGCATTCGGTGGCCCGCTTCAAAATCAATTGATCGCTGCCGGGCTCATGGGCCCGGTCGTGCAACTCCACAAGGCACTGCATGGACGGCTTGCGCAACTCCGAGATGGCCGACGGCCTGGGCGCTGACATCGCAATCACCAGCGACCTGAGTGCGCTGTCGTGGGTGCACGACGAGCTGCGACGCTCGATGGACCACGCGCTCAAGGCCTTGCGTCGCCACGTGCGCGAACTCGAATCCGGTGTCGATTTCATCCAGGGGCTCAGTGGCTCGACTCAGTTGCAGATCGTGCAACACCACCTGCACCAATCGGCTGGTGCGCTCGAGTTGACCGGCATGAGCGCATGCGCGAAGGTGGCCGCCGCCTGCGAAGCGGCTGTGCAGCGCTGCATCGAGCAGCCCTCGCGCTGCGACTCGCAGGCGGCCGAAGCCATCGAGTCGGCCTTGTTTGCGCTGCTTGATTTCCTTGAGCGCGTGATGGCTGGCAGATCGGTTTTGCCGCTGGCGATGTTTCCGCAGTACCAGGCGGTGCAGCAACTGGTCGGCGCCGAGCGCGTGCACCCGGCCGATCTGTGGGAATTCGAGTGGCAGTGGCTGGAGTTGCCCGACGACGAGCAAGCAGTGGCGCGTGCGCCCGATGCCGCCACCCGGGCGGCTGTTGAAAGCAAGATGCTCGCGCTGATGCGCGGCCCGACCGCTGCGTCGGCTGCGCGCATGGGTGACATCTTTGCCGGGCTGGGCGCCGGCGCAAAAGATCCCCGCGCGGCCACGCTGTGGAAGCTGGCGGCGGCTGTGTTCCAGGCGCAGTCGCTAGACCTGCTCGCGCCCGATGTGTTCAGCAAGCGCCTGATCTCGAGGTTGCTGGCACTCTTGCGTGCCTTTGAGAGCGGCACCGGTGAGGTGTCCGAGCTGCTGGCTCGCGATCTGCTGTTCTTTTGCGCTCAGGCCAAAGCGCCTGCGACCGAGCGTTCGGCGCCGCGCCTGTCGGCCGCGCTCTTGGCCTACGGCTTGACGCCCGATGGCGGCTGCGACTACCTCACCCGATCGCTGGGTCGCTTCGATCCCGCGCTGATGGCACAAGCCCTCAAACGCATCGCTGCAGCCAAGGAGCTGTGGTCTGGGGTCGCCGATGGCGACACGCACCGCATGCACGGTTTGCACGAGTCATTCGCGCTGGTTGGCGAATCACTGAAGCGGCTGTTTCCCTTTGGCGAGTCATTCGCCGATGCGCTGCAGCAAGTGGCCGCCCAAGTGCAGCAGTCCGGTACGCCCCCCGCGCCGGCTCTCGCGATGGAGCTCGCCACCAGCTTGCTGTACGTCGAGGCCAGCATCGAAGACGCTCAATTCGAGCACCCCGAACTCGCCTCGCGGGCGCAGCGCCTGTCGCAGCGCATTGCCTCGGTCAGCGAGGGCGCTCAAGCCGAGCCGCTCGAGGACTGGATGGAGGCGCTGTACCGACGCGTGTCCGACCGCCAGACCATGGGCAGCGTGGTGCGCGAACTGCGCGCATCGCTGTCGGAAGCCGAGCACCTGATCGACGCCTTCTTTCGCAATCCTGCCGACGCGCAGGTGCTGATTTCGGTGCCCCACAAGCTGTCGTCGATGCGCGGCGCCCTGTCGGTGCTGGGCATGAACCATGCGGCCGCCGCCGTGCTGCGCATGTGCGAGGAGATCGACGGCCTGACCTCGACCCGCATCGACGTGGAGCGTGTCGCTCAGGCCGGTGTGTTTGACCGCTTGGCGAACAACCTGGGTGCGCTCGGCTTCCTGATCGACATGCTGGCGGTGCAGCCGGCGCTGTGCAAGACCCTGTTTGTCTACGACGCTGAGGCCGGCACGCTGTCGCCGGTGATGGGGCGCAGCGAGCGGGCCGCGGTGGTGTCAGGCGCTCCCGCGGTGCAGCCGACAGCGCCGCAACTCGTCACGCCAGCCGCCGTCGCGCCGCAAGCGACCCCCGCCAGCGTCGAGGTCGCCGATTTCGACCCGGAAATGCGCGATGTGTTTCTCGAGGAAGCTCGAGAGGTGTGCGCCACGGCCCGTGAGGCGTGTGCCGAACTCGCGCAAGCCTTGGCAGACTCGTACCGGATCATGCTGGTGCGGCGTTGCTTCCACACCCTCAAGGGCAGCGCTCGCATGGTCGGCCTGACCGAGTTTGCCGATGCCGCCTGGGCCTGCGAAGAGGTCTACAACGCGCGGCTGGCCGCTCAGCGCCCCGCTGACGAGCCGATGCTCGAGTTCACCCGGTGGTCGCTCGATCAGCTGGACGCATGGGTTGATGACATCGCGGCCGGCCGCGCCCCGACGCACGGCGTGGCGGCCATGCGCGAGGCGGCCAGACAGTTCGAGTCCGCAGCCGACGAGGCCGCTTCAGTCCAGAGCGCCGCGACGACCGCCGAGCCGGCGCAGGCGCTGCTCGGCAGCGTGATCGAAGGCCCCGAGTTCGACCTCGATCTGTCGATGTCGGCGGCCGATGCGCTGCCCCAGCCCGAGGCGGTCGATACCGAGCCGGCAGCCGTCGATTTCGGCTCGATGTTCGGGCCGATGGGCTTCGAGCTGACCCGGCCCATGACACCCCCCGCGCCGGCACCCGAGCCCGAGCCCGAGCCCAGCGCGGCGCCGCCGCACGTCCTTCCGCTCGAGCTGCTCAGCCTCGATCTTGATCTCGACGGGCCGGCGCCCGACGATGACCAATACAGGCTGATCGGGCCGCTGCGCATCAGCATCTCGCTGTTCAACATCTTCCTCAACGAGGCCGACGAGCTGTCGCGCCGTTTGGGTACCGAGCTCGCTGAATGGTCGCTTGAGCTCGATCGCTCGGTGGGCGAAGACGCCGTGGCGCTGGCCCATTCCTTGTCCGGCAGTTCGGCCACGGTGGGTTTTGCCGAACTGTCCGATTTGTCGCGCACGCTCGAGCATGCGATGGCCCGCAACTGCACGATGGGCAGCGGCACGCCGCAAGAAGCGGCCTTGTTCACCGACGCCGCCGAGGAGATTCGCGGCTTGCTGCATCAATTTGCCGCGGGCTTTCTCAAGAGCCCGTCAGAAGAACTGCTGCGCCGGCTTGCCGAGCACGAGATCAGCTCGGCGCGGCGGCTGGAGTCGACGCTTGCCAGCCGCGATGCGCCAGACGACGCCGTTGCCGACGCCACCGATGCGGTTCATCCCGAGCTTTTCGCGATCTTCGAGGAAGAGGCCGACGAGCTGTTCGACAAGCTCGAGAGTCGCCTGCAAGCCTGGTCGCGCGCGCCCGCCGACGCCGACCAGCCCGCAGGGGCCATGCGCGATTTGCACACGCTCAAGGGCGCTGCACGGCTGGCCGGCGCGATGCGACTCGGCGAGATGCTGCACGGTCTGGAAAGCCGCATTGAAAGTCTGGCCTCGCCGCTGGCTTTGGCACCCGTGGTGCGCGCCGACATCGAGCCCTTGCTCGCGAGTTGCGACAGCCTGCGACAGGACTTTGAAACGCTGCGCGCTGCGGCGGCGAACCCACTAGCACCCGATATGGCCGCCCCGGCGGCGTCTGCGCCGAGCGAGGCCGCCGAGCCGCAACTGCCGCCGGTGGCCGACATCGACTGGTCGCGCTTCTCGAGCGACGGCTTGGGCGCCGAAGCCCAGGCCATGACGGTGATCGCGCCATCGACCTCGGCCGTGCGGGTGCGCGCGCCGCTGCTCGACCGGTTGGTCAATCAGGCAGGCGAGGTGAGCATCACCCGCTCACGCATCGCTGCCGATGTCAATCAGATGAAGGACTCGCTGGGCGATCTGAGTGACAACCTCGACCGCCTGCGCGTTCAGTTGCACGAAATCGAGATCCAGGCCGACACGCAAATCAGCTCGCGCATGGAAGCCGCACGGGCGGCGTCTGAAGAGTTCGATCCGCTCGAGTTCGACCGCTACACCCGGCTGCAGGAGCTCACCCGCATGCTCGCCGAGTCGGTCAACGACGTGGCCACCGTGCAGCGCACCTTGCAGAAATCGCTGCAAGGCGCCGAGGACGAACTGGCCGCGCAAGGCCGTCTCACCCGCGAGATGCAAGACGATCTGCTGCGCACGCGCATGGTCGAATTCGAAGGCTTGGCCGAGCGGCTGCAGCGTGTGGTGCGTCAGGCGGCCAAGGAAACCGGCAAGCAAGCGCGTCTGGACATCGAAGGTGGCTCGATCGAGGTCGACCGCGGCGTGCTCGATCGCATGATCGGCGCTTTCGAGCACTTGCTGCGCAACAGCGTGACCCACGGCATCGAGCTGCCCGCGCTGCGCACAGCGGCCGGCAAGGATGCGGTCGGCCGGGTTGTCGTCGCGGTCAGCCAGTCGGGCAACGAGGTCAGCGTCGAGGTGCGCGATGACGGCCAGGGGCTGGACTTGCCACGCATTCGCGACAAGGCGCGTGCCGGCGGGCTGATCGCCGAGGGTCAATCGACCAGTGATGCCGAACTGGCCGAGCTCATCTTCCGCCCCGGTTTTTCCACGGCCGACAAGGTCACCGAGCTGGCCGGCCGCGGCATCGGCATGGACGTGGTGCGCTCGGAGGTGAACGCCATCGGCGGGCGCATCGAAACAGCGACCCGCACGGGCCAGGGTGCCAGCTTCAAGCTGATGCTGCCGCTGACCACCGCCATCACCCAGGTGGTGATGGTGCGCTGCGGATCGCTCGTGCTGGGCGTGCCGTCGACCCTGGTCGAGACGGTGTGCTGGTTGTCGGCCGACGAGGTGGATGCGGCTTGCCTGAGCGGCAGCTTCAGTCTGGACGGTCAGGCCTTGCCCTTCTTCTGGATGGGCGCCTTGCTGCAGACCAGCGACTTCAGCACGCAACCCATTGCCCGCCAATGCCCGGTGCTCATCGCGCGCAGCGCGTCGCAACGCATCGCCGTGCAGGTCGACGAGGTCATTGGCAACCAGGAAGTGGTGGTCAAGAACCTCGGACCGCAGCTGTCTCGCATGCCTGGGTTGGCCGGCATGACGCTGCTTGCCGCAGGCGAGGCGGCGCTGATCTACAACCCGGTGGCGCTGGCCACGCTGTACGGCGCGGTGGCGCGCAAGGCCACGCTGGCGGCGATGCGCGAGTCCGAAGCCGCTGACCGCATGCTGCGAGCCGCTGTGATCGAGCAGCCGCTGGCGCCTTTGGTGCTGGTGGTGGACGACTCGCTCACGGTGCGCCGCGTCACCGAGCGCATGCTGCTTCGCGAGGGCTACCGCGTGACGCTGGCCAAGGACGGTCAGGATGCGCTGGAGCGTCTGGCGCTGGAGCGGCCGGCCGTCGTGCTGAGTGACATCGAAATGCCGCGCATGGATGGCTTCGAATTTGTGCGCAAGCTGCGCGCCGACCCTGATCTGCAGGACCTGCCGGTGATCATGATCACCTCGCGCATCGCGCAGAAGCACCGCGACCATGCGGCGCAACTGGGCGTCGAGCACTACCTGGGCAAGCCTTACTCCGAAGAAAAGCTGCTGGCGCTGATCACGCAGTGCATGAGCCAGCAGACCGAAGCGCAAGCCGTCTGAGGCTCAGCCGGCGGCCTTGACCACCGCGTAGCGCGCCAGTGTGCGTGCCCGCGCTTCGTCGTGCTGCACGATGGGCAGCGGGTAGTCGCGCCCGAGCTCCACGCCGGCTGCTGCCAGGTCGATCGGGCGCGCCGCCCACGGTGCATGCAGCGCCTGATCCGGCAGGCCAGCGAGTTGCGGCAGATAGCGTCTGATGAAACGTCCCGCCGGATCGAATTTCTCGCTCTGGCTGGTCGGGTTGAAGATGCGGAAGTAGGGCTGCGCGTCACAGCCGCTGGAGCTCGCCCACTGCCAGCCCCCGTTGTTGGCGGCCAGGTCGAAGTCGTTGAGCTTTTCGGCGAAGTAGCGCTCGCCCCAGCGCCAGTCGATGCCCAGATCCTTGACCAGAAAGCTCGCCACCACCATGCGCAAGCGGTTGTGCATGTAGCCCGTCTGGTTGATCTGCGCCATGGCGGCATCGACCAGCGGGTAGCCGGTGCGGCCTTCGCTCCAGGCGGCAAACAGCGATTCGGCCGTCTTGCCGCGCTCCCATGCGATGCGGTCGTAGGCCGGCTTGAAGGAAGCGCCGACCACGTGCGGATGGTGGTGCAGCACCTGATGGTAGAAATCGCGCCAGATCAGCTCGGACAACCACACCTCGGCGCCGCGCGAGCCGCCTGCAGCGCGCTGCCAGGCTTCGCGCGCCAGCCGGCGTATCGACACCGTGCCAAAGCGCAGGTGCACCGACAGGTAGCTTGGGCCCTTGACTGCGGGGAAGTTGCGCGTGTCGTCGTAGCCGTCGATGCGCGTGACGAAGTCGTCGAACAGCCGGCGTGCGTCCTCGGCACCCCGGCCGATCTTCAGCGCCGACAGATTGGTCGCCTGAAAGCCGATGTCGTGCAGCGCGGGCACGGCGCCAGCGTGCTCGGCCGCAATGGTCGCCAGATGGGCGGCATGTTCCTGCACGGACCATGGCGCGAGATGTTCCGCACACACGCGTTTGAGCCAGGCGTTCTTGTAGGGGGTGAACACGCCGTAGGGCGTGCCCGAGGCGGTGAGCACCTCGGAGCGCTCAAACACCACATGGTCCTTGCTGGTGTGCAGCGCGATCCCCAAATGAGCCAGACGGCCGCGCACCTGCGCATCACGCGCCAGTGCGGCTGGCTCGTCATCGTGGTTGGCGTACACCGCCTGAACGCGCAGAGCCTGCGCCAGTGCCGGGATTTCATCAGCCGCCCAGCCATGCCGCACGATCACGCCTGCGCCCGGCACGCCTGCAGCCGCACCGACAGCCGCCAGTTCGGCATGCAGCTCGCTCAGCCCGCCCAAGATGAATTCAACCCGGCGGTCGGCTCGCGGCAGCGCGTCGAGGATGTCGCGATCGAGCACGAAGACGCACCACACCCGCCGGGCCACCTTGAGCGCGTGATGCAGCGCCGCGTGGTCGTCGGCGCGCAGTTCGCGCCGAAACCAGACCAGGGCGCCATCGATTGAGGAGTGCATGGATCGAGTGTGCCGCAGGAATAAACTCTGGCTGATGGGTCAATCGAGCGTCAACTTCACCAACCAGTTCCTGATTGCCATGCCGGGCATGGTGGGCGACACCTTTGCTGGCACGGTGATCTATCTGTGCGAGCACACCGACAAGGGTGCGCTGGGGCTGGTGATCAACAAGCCCATTGACATCACCCTCAAGAGCCTGTTCGACAAGGTCGAATTGCCGCTTGAGCGAGCCGATCTGGTCGAGTCTCCGGTGTTCTTTGGCGGTCCTGTGCAGACCGAACGCGGCTTTGTCTTGCACGAGCAGTCCAGCGATGCGGATGGCGGCTTCAACTCCTCGTTGAAGATTCCTGGCGGGCTCGAGATGACCACCAGCAAGGACGTGCTGGAGGCGCTCTCCAGCGGCACCGGCCCGAGCCGGGTGTTCGTGAGCCTGGGCTACAGCGGCTGGGGCGCCGGGCAGCTGGAAGACGAGATGAGCCGCAACAACTGGATCAACGTCGAGGCCGAAGCCGAGATCATTTTCAGCACGCCCATCGATCAGCGCTACGACAAGGCGCTGTCCTTGCTGGGCATCGATCCGGTCATGCTCAGCGCCGATGCCGGGCATGCCTGAGCCCGTGGCGGCCGCCGTGAACGCGCCGGCCACGCCGTCGACGCGCCGCGATCAGACTTTTCTGGCTTTTGACTTCGGGACCCGGCGCGTGGGCGTGGCCAGCGGCAACACGGTGACCCACACGTCGCAGCCGCTGCTCACCATCGCCAGCACAGGCGACAGCCGCTTCACCGCGATTGCCCGTCTGGTCAACGAGTGGCAGCCCGATGCTCTGGTGGTGGGTGTGCCGTTTCATCCTGACGGCGCCGAGCACGAGAACACCGTGCTGGCGCGCCGATTTGCCCGTCAGCTGCGCGGTCGCCACAGGCTTGAAGTCCATGAGGTCGATGAGCGTTACAGCACCACCGAAGCGCACAGCCTGGGCGCCGGCGATGTGGACGCGGCATCGGCCGCCCTGATACTGGAGCAGCACTTGCGAAGCCTTGCCCCATGAGCTCATTGCAACTTGACGCGGAAGCGCTGTTCGAAGACCTGTTGCGCCACGTGCGCGGCTTGTTGCGGCCGAACACGGCACTGCTGGGCATCTGGTCGGGTGGCGCCTGGCTGGCCGAGAGGCTGCAGCGCGAACTGCCCCTGGAAGGCGAGCACGGGGTGATCTCGAGCGCGCTGCATCGCGACGATTTCGGCTCGCGCGGCCTCACCACGGGCGCCGATCACACCCGGCTGCCGTTCGAGGTGGAGGGACGCCACATCCTGCTGATCGACGATGTGCTGTTCACCGGCCGCACCACGCGCGCGGTGATCAATGAATTGTTTGACTTCGGCCGGCCGGCCAGCGTGTCGCTCGCCGTTCTGGTCGACCGCGGCGGGCGCGAGTTGCCCATCGAGCCGGCCTACTCGGCTGCCCGCATCACCTTGCCGGCGCACCAGAAGCTGTCGCTGCTGCGCGATGAGTCCGGGCGCTTGAGCTTCGACATCCAGGAGCGCGCGGCTTGAACTATCGCAACAACCCTCAGCTCAACAAGCACGGCGAGCTGATCCATCTGCTGTCGATCGAGGGGCTGCCTCGCGCGCTCATCCACCAGATCCTCGACACCGCAGGCACCTTCCTGAGCGTCAACGACCGCGAGGTCAAGAAAGTGCCGCTCTTGCGCGGCAAGAGCGTGTTCAACCTGTTCTTCGAAAACAGCACGCGCACGCGCACCACCTTCGAGATCGCCGCCAAGCGGCTGAGCGCCGATGTCATCAACCTCGACATTGCCCGCTCGAGTGCGGCCAAGGGCGAGAGCCTGCTCGACACCATCGCCAACCTGAGCGCGATGCACGCCGACATGTTCGTGGTGCGCCACAGCGAAAGCGGCGCGCCGTACCTGATCGCGCAGCACTGCGCTCCTCACGTGCACGTGGTGAATGCGGGCGACGGCCGCCATGCGCACCCCACGCAGGGGCTGCTCGACATGTACACGATTCGGCACTACAAGAAAGACTTCACCAACCTCACGGTGGCCATCGTGGGCGACATCGTGCACTCGCGCGTGGCGCGCTCCGACATCCATGCGCTGACCACGCTCGGGGTGCCTGAGGTGCGCGCGGTGGGCCCGAAAACCCTGGTGCCGGGCGATCTGCGCGAGATGGGCGTGCGCGTGTGCCACGACATGGCAGAAGGCATCCGCGGCGCTGACGTGATCATCATGCTGCGGCTGCAAAACGAACGCATGAGCGGCGCGATGCTGCCCAGCGCGGGTGAGTTCTTCAAGAACTACGGGCTCACGCCAGAAAAGCTGGCGCTGGCCAAACCCGATGCCATCGTCATGCACCCCGGCCCCATCAACCGTGGCGTGGAAATCGACTCGGCGGTGGCCGACGGAGCGCAAAGCGTGATCCTGCCGCAGGTCACCTTCGGCATTGCGGTGCGCATGGCGGTGATGTCCATGATCGCCGGCAACTCGGCCTGACGGCCCCAACACAGCCCATGAAGATCCTCATTCGAAACGGTCGGCTGGTCGACCCGGCGTCGGGCCGAGACGAGGTCGGCGACCTCGCCATTGCCGCCGGGCGCATCGTGGCGATCGGCAAGGTCAGCCCTGACTTTCAACCGGTGCGCACCATCGATGCCAGCGGCCTGGTGGTGGCTCCTGGTCTGGTCGATCTGGCCGTGCGCTTGCGCGAGCCGGGTCACGAACACGAAGGCATGCTCGAGTCTGAAATGGCCGCGGCCGTGGCCGGTGGGGTGACCAGCCTGGTGTGCCTGCCCGACACCGACCCGCCGCTTGACGAGCCCGGCCTGGTCGAGATGCTGAAGTTTCGCGCGCGCAACCTCCACCAGTCGCACCTGTATCCGCTGGGAGCGCTCACACGGGGGCTGGCCGGCGAGGTGCTGACCGAGATGGCCGAGCTGACGGAAGCCGGCTGTGTCGGCTTCTCGCACGCTGAGGTCCCGCTGAACAACACATTGGTGTTGCACCGAGCGTTGCAATACGCCTCGACCTTTGGCTACACCACCTGGCTGCGCGCTCAGGACGGCCACCTGGGCGGCGGCGTGGCCGCCAAGGGGGCCTTGGCCACCCGCATGGGTCTGAGCGGCGTGCCGGTGATTGCCGAAACCATCGCGCTCAACACCTTGTTCGAACTGGTGCGCGACACCGGCGCTCGGGTGCACATCTGCCGCCTGAGCAGCGCGGCGGGCGTGGAACTGGTGCGGCGCGCCAAGGCCGAGGGCTTGCCGATCACCTGCGACATCAGCATCAACCAGCTCCATCTGACCGACATCGACATCGGCTACTTCAACGCCGCCATGAGACTGACGCCACCGCTGCGGCAGGTGCGCGACCGAGACGCGCTGCGCGCCGGACTTGCAGACGGCACCATCGATGCCTTGGTGAGCGATCACACGCCAGTGGATGCTGATGCCAAGGCGCTGCCTTTTGCCGAAGCCGAGCCGGGCGCCACCGGCCTCGAACTGCTGCTCGGGCTGTCCCTGAAATGGGGTGAGCAATCGGGACATGACCTGTGTCGCACCCTGGCCAGCGTGACCACCGCGCCGGTGCGGGTGCTTGGCGATGCCCTGGGGTCGCTGGCGGCCAGTGCGGGCCGGCTCGTGGACGGTGGCGTGGCTGACGTGTGCATCTTCGATCTTGCAGATCACTGGCGTGTCACGCCGCAGGCGTTGCGCAGTCAGGGCAAGCACACGCCTTTCGCAGGGCATGAACTGCCCGGGCGGGTGAAGTTCACGGTGGTTTCGGGCCAGGTGGCCTTCGAGGCATCCTGACCCCGGTGAAAGCGGTGTTGCGCCAACTGCGAGCGGTTTGTCGGCTGGTCCGCTTTGCGGGCGTCACCGTGCAGATCTCGCTGGTGTTCGCCCTGGTCTTTCCTTTCCTGAAGGAAGCCAGCCGGATGCGGTATGTGGGCTATTTTTCGAGCCGCTTGCTGGCCTCGCTGGGTCTGGTGGTTCGCTCGAGCGGCAGCATGGGCGTGGGCTCGACGCTGCTGGTGGCCAATCATGTGTCGTGGCTGGACATCCTGGCCATCAATGCCGCGCGCCCTGTGCGCTTTGTGTCCAAGGCCGATGTGCGCCACTGGCCGCTGGTTGGCTGGATCGTGGCCTGCGGTGGCACGCTGTTCATCGAGCGTGAGCGCCGCAGCGACGCCATGCGGGTCGTGCACCAGGTGGCCGAGGCCTTGCAGGCAGGCTCGCAGATCGCGATCTTTCCCGAAGGCACCACCAGCGACGGACGCGGCGTGCTCCCGTTTCACGCGAGCCTGCTGCAGTCGGCGGTGGCCACTGGCGTGGACGTGCAGCCCATCCTGATGCGCTATTCGGATGCGCAGGCTTCCGTCAGCGAGTCGGCCAACTATGTGGGCGACACCACCTTGGCTCAGTCGATGTGGTTGATCGCCAATGCCAGCGATCTCACCGTGCACGTGAGCTTCCTGAGCGCGGTCGTCGGGCCGCACCCGGATCGGCGTGTGCTGGCCGATCGGCTGCGCGCAGGCATCGAAGAGCGACTGATCGCCGCTCAGTCGGGGTTGCCCTGAGCCTGATCGCGCCGCGTCAGGCTTCCAGAAAGCGCCGGCTGATCGGGCGTAATTCGGCGTCGAGTTCGTAGACCACCGGCACCCCGTTCGGTATTTCTAGACCCACGATGTCGTCGTTGGAAATGCCATCGAGATGCTTGATCAGCGCGCGGATGCTGTTGCCGTGCGCCACGATGAGCACCCGCTGCCCGGCGCGAATCGATGGCGCAATGCTGTCTTCCCAGAATGGCAGCACACGCGCCACGGTGTCCTTGAGGCACTCGGTGAGCGGCACTTCGCCTTCTTGCAACCCCGCATAGCGCACGTCGTTGCGCTCGCATCGCGGGTCGTTGGGGTCGAGTGCCGGCGGCGGCGTGTCGTAGCTGCGGCGCCACTGCAGGACCTGTGCATCTCCGTAGCGCGCGGCCGTGTCTGCCTTGTTCAGGCCCGACAGCGCGCCGTAGTGGCGCTCGTTGAGACGCCACGAGTGCACCACCGGCAACCAGGTGCGTTCAAGTCGATCGAGCGTGTGCCACAGCGTCCACACGGCGCGCTTGAGCACCGAGGTGTAGGCGATGTCGAAGTCGAAACCATGCGCCTTCAGTCGCTGGCCGGCCTCTTGTGCCTGTGACACTCCCAGCGCAGTCAGGTCGACATCGACCCAGCCCGTGAATCGGTTTTCAAGATTCCACGTCGATTGACCGTGGCGGATCAAAACAAGTTGGTACATGGTGCGGCGAGCGTGTTGGATGAGCCCGGTGAGGGTATTCACAGGCGGGGGCGAATTCTATAATTCCGCCTCTTTGCCGATCGCGCTAGCAACCCCGGGCCCGCCTGTGACTTTCCTGATTGAAAACTGGTTCCTGTTTCTGGCCGCTGCGGTATCTGGCGGTTTGCTTTTCGTGCCCATGCTGTCGCGCAGCGCGGGTGGCTCGTGGATCAGTTCTGCCGAGGCGGTGCGCTTGATCAATCGAGAAAAGGGGGTGCTGATCGATGTCAGCGAGCCGGCCGAATATGAAGCTGGCCACGCCGGTGGCGCCAAGAACCTGCCGTTCGGCGCGCTTGAAACCTCGACCGATCTGCCCAAGAACAAGTCGCTGCCCTTGCTGCTGATGTGTCCCACCGGTGCTCGCGCACAGCGTGGCGTGGCGATCCTGACCAAGCGCGGGTACGAGCGCGTCAACGCGGTGACAGGCGGCGTGGCGGCCTGGCGCGAAGCCAATCTGCCCATCGAGCGCTCCACCTGAATCCCTGAAGAAAAACACCATGACCACTGACACCCGATCAGAACAGCCCCTCGTGAGGATGTACACCACGCAGGTCTGCCCCTACTGCGTGCGCGCCAAGTCGCTGCTCAAGGCCCGAGGCGTTGATGTCATCGATGAAGTCCGCATCGATCTGGACCCCGCGGCTCGAGATGCCATGATGCAACTCACCGGCAGGCGCACCGTGCCGCAGATTTTCATTGGCCAGACCCACGTTGGTGGCTGTGACGATCTCATCGCGCTCGACCAGCGTGGCGAACTGGCTGCATTGCTGGCCGGCTGAGACGATTTGCGCCGACTCGGCGCACGAAGCCGCAGCGTCATGCGCGACACCCATAATTCACTCTCTCGTGCGGCGTGCCGCTGACATTCCAGAACCTACAAGAGACTCCCATGGCAGAAGAAAACCTGAACACCGTATTCCAGATCCAGCGCATCTACCTCAAGGACCTGTCCCTGGAGCAACCCAACTCGCCGGGACTGCTGCTTGAAATGACGGCGCCCAAGGTGGACATCAACCTGGGTGTGGGGGCTGAAACGATCAGCGAAGACCACTATGAGGTGGTTCTCACCGCGACCGTGACCGCCAAGATCGGCGACAAGGTCTTGTTCTTGGTCGAGGCCAAGCAGGCCGGCATCTTCGAGATCAAGAATGTGCCCAAGGAGCAGATGCAGCCTGTGGTCAGCATCGTGTGCCCAGGCATCATCTATCCGTATCTGCGAGCCATCGTTTCCGATGTTTGCACCCGTGGTGGCTTCCCGCCGGTCGTGCTCGCCGAGGTCAATTTCCAGGCCATGTATGAGGCTCAGCGCGCTCAGGCTGCTGCGGCCAACGCACCGGGCGCCGGCACCCTGCCGAACTGATCGCCCGAACGGGTCGACCGATTCGGGCAGAGCGTGTCAGGCAATCTGACGGTATTTGGCGCAGGTGCCTGGGGTACGGCGCTTGCGCTGAGTGCCTGCCACAGGCATCCCACGATGCTGTGGGCGCGCGATGCGCAGCAGGCAGTAGCGATGCGAGCGCAGCGTTGCAACGCGCGCTACCTGCCCGGCGTTGATTTGCCTGCGTCGCTGGAAATCTCCAGCGATTTCGACGAGGCGGTCAAGCACGCCGAAGGCGGTCTGATCGTGGTCGCCACGCCCATGTCGGGGCTGGCTGACACGCTGCGGTCTTTGCCGCCATCCGCCACCGCTGACGGCTTGTTCTGGCTGTGCAAGGGGTTCCAGGGGGGCACCGGCTGGCTGGGCCATGAGGTGGCGAGTCGCGCCTGTCCGCAAGGTCGCGTCGGTGTGCTGTCGGGTCCCAGCTTTGCTCAAGAGGTGGCTGCGGGCAAACCCACCGCCTTGGTGGCAGCCAGCAGCGATGCCGCGTTGTGCCGCATGGCAGTCGATCTGCTGCACAGCGACGGCCTGCGGATCTACACCTCCGATGACCCCGTGGGCGTCGAAGTCGGCGGCGCGGTCAAGAACGTGATGGCCATAGCCACCGGGCTGGCCGATGGCATGCAACTCGGACTGAACGCCCGAGCCGCGCTGATCACGCGAGGGCTGGCCGAGATGGTCCGCTTGGGCGTTGCGCTGGGAGCGAGGGCAGATACCTTCATGGGGCTCAGCGGCCTGGGCGATCTGGTGTTGACGTCCACGGGCAATCTCTCGCGCAACCGAACCGTGGGCTTGCAATTGGCCGAGGGCAAGCCACTCGCGCAAATCCTCGCTGAACTGGGCCACGTGGCAGAGGGCGTTCTGAGTGCATCCACCGTTTTGAACCGGGCCCAGCTGCTCGGAGTCGACATGCCGATCACTGAGGCGGTCGTGGCGGTGCTTGAGGGACGGTCTACGCCTGCCCAGGGCGTTGCGACTCTGATGGGGCGCGACCCGAGAGCCGAGCGCTGATCTCGGGTCAATAGCCGCCGGCGTAGCCGTTTTGCCGCCACGCCTCAAACACCGCCACTGCCACGGCATTGCTCAGATTCAGGCTGCGCTGGCCTTCCAGCAGCGGCAGGCGCACCCAACGATCTGCCGCGAAACCGTCTCGCAGCGGTGCCGGTAGCCCTGCAGTTTCCGACCCGAACACCAACCAGTCACCTCGAGCCCAGGCCACTTCGGCGGGTGTGATGTGGCCGCGGGTGGTGAAAGCAAACATGCGTGAGGCATCTGGCTGGCAATCGACCAGAAAGTCTTGCCAGCAAGCATGCCGCTGCACCCGGGCGTGTTCGTGGTAATCAAGGCCGGCGCGCTGAAGCAGCTTGTCGTCCATCGAAAAACCGAGTGGCTCGATCAGATGCAACTCGCAACCCGTGTTGGCGGCGAGCCGGATCACGTTGCCTGTGTTGGGCGGTATTTCGGGATGTACCAGAACGATGTTGAACATGTCGGCCTTTGAGCTGCGCGCTATTGATCGGGGCTTGGCGTGCGCGCCACCACCCACACGTCCACCGACAGCGCGCCCGCGGCCAGCAGCGTGCGGGCGGCCTCGTTGGCGGTGGCCTGAGTGGTCATCACGTCATCAACCAGCGTGATGGAGCGGCCGCGTATCTCGGCGCGCCGTGTCGGCTCGATTGCAAACGCGCCGCGCATGTTGGTTGCGCGCTGTTCTCGGGACAGCGATGCCTGCCTTGAGGTGTCCTTGATGCGAACCAGCAGTCCGCAGTCGGCCTGGCAATCAAGCTGACGCGCGCACCTGCTAGCCAACTCCCACGACTGGTTGTAGCCGCGATCCATCAGGCGGGACGAATTCAATGGCACGGGGAGCATCAGGCTCGGCGGCGCGCCGGTTCGATGAGAGTGAGCTCGAAGCAGCAGCAAGGTCAGTGAGTCAGCAAGGTCGAGCGCGTTGCGGAACTTGAAGTCATTGATCAACCCGTTCCACGGCGGCACATAACTGACGGCGGCCATAGCGCTGGCGAATGAAGGCGGCTTGATCAAGCATGCACCGCAAACCTCGACGTGGTCCGGAACCGATGCGGCACATCTTCGGCATCGGCAGATGGGGTTTGCGAAGCGATTCAGGCACAGGTCACACAGTCGGCCATGACCCCAATCACGGCACACGGCACATTGGCTCGGACGCATGTGCCACCAGCGCGGCCTCGAAGTCTGAATCTGCCAGGGAAACGATCTCACCGACTCAATATACTGGCTCAATGGCCCAACCAAGCTCCGCGCATCAGCGCTCGGTCGACGATGTTGCAGTGGCTGCCATCGCGGCTCGATTGGCTCGCCAGTCCGATCCGCCGTGGCTGCACGTCGAGATCGCCCGACGCATGTCGCAGCGGTTGGCCCTGTTCAAGAAGCCGCCGCAGCGCATCGTGGACTGGAGCTCGTGGCTGGGGGGCGGCTCGAGCCTCCTCGCCGAGGCGCATCCCCAGGCGAGCCTGACCGCTGTCGAGGAGTTCCAGCCGTTGGCCGCGCGCACACGCAACGCCCTGCGGCGGCCCTGGTGGTCCTTCGGGCCATGGGCTGCCCCCCGCAAAGAAGTTTTGCTGGCCAGTTCAGGCGACTTGATCAGCGCGGACCTCATCTGGTCGAACATGCTCCTGCACGGCGTGAAGGATCCCCCGGCGCTCTTCGAGCGCTGGAGGCAAATGCTCTCACCAGAGGGCTTCGTGATGTTTTCATGCCTGGGCCCCGGCGCACTGCGAGGTTTGAAAGACATCTATCACCGTCGTGGTTGGCCGACTCACTCCATCGAGTTTGTCGACATGCACGATCTGGGCGACATGCTCGTGCGCTCAGGCTTCGCCGACCCGGTCATGGATCAGGAGACGCTCACCATTCAATGGGACAACCCTCGGGCTTTGTGCAATGACTTGCGTTTGCTCGGGGGCAACGCTTCGCCAGCGCGTTTTGGCGGCCTTCGCACAAGCCGATGGCTGGCGTCTTTGCACAACGAGTTGCAGACCTTGAAAAACGATGATGGCAAGCTGAGCCTCGAGTTCGAAATCGTCTACGGGCATGCCTTCAAGGCCACTCTTCTCAAGTCGACCCCCGTTGAAACCCGTGTGCCACTGGAGGAAATGAGGCGGTTAATGCCCTCTGCAAAGGCTGCGAATTGAGCTTGCGTTTCGTGCTCGTATAAACTCCGCAACCACAGTCATCCGATGAGGGTTGTTCCCCCATCGATCCTTGACTCGTGTGCCCTACTTCAGGTTTTTGTACGTCCAAGCATTGAGCAGTAACCGCAGGATGTCAGCCGACTTTTCTCCCACGACAAGCGCCCGTTCCGGGCGTTCACCTTGGTTCTTTGGAATCGAGAGCACCACCGGGCAAAGCGACTGGTCGGTCGAGTGGGTGTTGAAGCGGAATTGCTCGATGGCCCCGGGCCAGTTGTTCGGACTTTTTCTGGCGCTGTGCGTGGTCTCTTTGGGCATCGCAAGTTTTTTCTGGTTCCAGGGCGCAAAGCTGGTGATGCCATTCGCCTGGCTGGAACTGATCGCCGTGGGTGGCGCGTTTCTTGTCTATGCGCGGCACGCCGCAGATCAAGAGATGATCGCTTTGAGCAAGGGTTCTCTGACGGTGCGAAACACCTCAGGCAACATCACCGAGACGGTATGTTTTGTGCCTGAATGGGTCAGCGTGGAGCCGGTAACGGGCGACGAGTCCTTGATTCAGTTGTCCGGGCAAGGCCGAAAGATTGAGGTGGGAAGGTTTGTGCGTCCTGAGTTGCGCAGACAACTGGCCAAAGAGTTGCGCCAGGCGGTTCGGGTGGCTCAGGGTTGGCAGCCGCTGACCCCAGGGTTTTGAAAACAGAAGCATTGACGATGAACAAGATGAAATCAATCTGTGTGAAAGCGTGGCAAGCAGTTGCCGGCCTCGGCCTGCTCATGTTCACGAAATTGGCCATGGCCACCAACGACTTGCCTGGTGGTCCGGCGGTCAATCAGCTCGATTTCCACCCCCCTGTGACCAAGATTGCCGAGGATCAGGCTTGGCTGCATTACTTCACGATGATCATCTGCGTGGTGATCTTTGTGGGCGTGTTTGGGGTGATGTTCTATTCCATCCTCGCCCACCGCAAGTCGAAGGGCGCCAAGCCGGCCAACTTCCACGAAAGCACCACCGTCGAGATCATCTGGACGATAGTGCCTTTCATCATCGTCATCATGATGGCGTTGCCCGCCACCAAGGTGGTGGTGGCGATGAAGGACACCAGTTCGGCTGACCTCACCATCAAGGTGACTGGCATGCAGTGGAAGTGGGGCTATGACTACCTTAAGGGCGAGGGTGAAGGTCTGGGCTTTGTCTCGACCCTCGACGCGGCACAACGCCAGATGTCTGATGCCGGCCAACCGTCAGGCGATGACTATCTGTTGAAGGTGGACAACCCGCTGGTGGTTCCGGTCGACAAAAAGGTCCGGATCATCACCACGGCCAATGACGTGATTCACGCTTTTGCGGTGCCCTCTTTCGGCATCAAGCAAGACGCCATTCCGGGCTTTGTGCGCGACACTTGGTTCCGCGCCGAGAAGGTGGGCGACTATCACGGTCAGTGCCAGGAGCTTTGTGGCAAGGAGCACGCCTACATGCCCATCCACGTGAAGGTGGTGTCCCAGGCCGATTACACGAAGTGGGTAGAAGCGCAGAAGGTCGCCATGGCAGCCAAGGCCGATGATCCGACCAAGGTCTGGGAACTTGCCGATCTGACGGCTCGTGGCGAGAAGGTCTACAACGCCAACTGCGCGTCCTGCCATCAGGCTTCGGGCAAGGGTGGCGGAGCGGTCAAGGCACTTGACGGAGCTGCCGTTGTGCTTGACGCAGACAAGACCAAGGAGATCATGGTCTTGCTCAATGGCCAGAACAACATCATGCCCGCGTGGAAACAGTTGTCGGACACCGAGATCGCCGCTGTGATCACATACACCAAGAACAACTGGTCCAACAAGACCGGGCAGGCTGTGCAACCCGCTGATGTCTTGGCGGCGCGCAACTGATTGTTTCGAGATTGATCCCGTTTTTTTGAAGGAATTGCCATGAGCGCAGTACTCGACCATCACGGTGACCACGGTCACGCACACGATCATGACCATGATCACGGGGCGCCGCATGGCTGGCGTCGCTGGTTGTTCGCAACCAATCACAAGGACATCGGAACGTTGTACCTGCTGTTCTCGTTCTCTATGCTGATGGTGGGTGGCGTTCTGGCGCTGGCGATCCGCGCCGAGCTGTTCCAGCCGGGCCTTCAGTTCGTGAACCCGCAACTGTTCAACCAGTTGACCACGATGCACGGGCTGATCATGGTGTTCGGCGCCATCATGCCGGCCTTCGTCGGGTTTGCGAACTGGATGATTCCGTTGCAGATCGGCGCGGCTGACATGGCCTTTGCGCGGATGAACAACCTCAGCTTCTGGCTGATGATCCCGGCTGCCATCACGCTTGTCTCGTCGTTCTTCATGCCCGGCGGAGCGCCCGCAGCCGGCTGGACTCTCTATGCGCCTTTGACGCTGCAGATGGGTCCGTCAATGGACGCCGGCATCTTCGCGATGCACATCCTGGGTGCGAGTTCGATCATGGGCTCCATCAACATCATCGTGACCATCCTCAACATGCGCGCACCAGGCATGACGCTGATGAAGATGCCGCTGTTTTGCTGGACATGGTTGATCACGGCCTACCTGCTCATCGCAGTGATGCCGGTGCTCGCCGGTGCCATCACCATGACGCTGACGGATCGTCACTTCGGCACCAGCTTCTTCAACCCGGCTGGTGGCGGTGACCCCGTGATGTATCAACACATCTTCTGGTTCTTCGGTCACCCAGAGGTCTACATCATGATCTTGCCGGCCTTCGGCATCGTCAGCGCGATCATTCCGGCGTTTGCCCGCAAGCGTTTGTTCGGCTACACCTCGATGGTCTATGCCACGGCATCGATTGCCATCCTGTCGTTCATGGTTTGGGCCCACCACATGTTCACCACCGGCATGCCGGTGACGGGGCAGTTGTTCTTCATGTACGCGACCATGCTGATCGCCGTTCCTACGGGCGTGAAGATCTTCAACTGGATCGCCACCATGTGGCGCGGCTCGATGACTTTCGAGACCCCCATGCTGTTTGCGGTTGGTTTCATCTTCGTGTTCACGATGGGCGGCTTTACCGGCTTGATCCTGTCAGTGGCTCCGGTGGACATCCAGATGCAGGACACCTACTACGTGGTGGCGCACTTCCACTACGTTTTGGTGGCAGGTTCGCTTTATGCGATGTTCGCGGGCGTGTACTACTGGGGTCCGAAGTGGACCGGCGTCATGTACAACGAGACGCGCGGCAAGATTCACTTTTGGGGCTCGTTGATCTTCTTCAACGTCACCTTCTTCCCAATGCACTTCCTCGGTTTGGCTGGCATGCCGCGCCGCTACGCTGACTATCCAATGCAGTTTGCTGACTTCAATGCGATCGCCTCTGTTGGCGCGTTTGGTTTCGGTTTGATGCAGGTGTATTTCTTCTTCTTTGTGGTGTTGCCCATGATGCGTGGCAAGGGCGAGCGCGCTCCCGCCAAGCCTTGGGAGGGCGCAGAAGGCTTGGAGTGGGAAGTGCCTTCTCCCGCACCATTCCATACCTTCGAGACCCCACCGAAGCTGAATGCCTCAGCGACCAAGGTCATCGCCTGATCGAGTGATGTCGATGTCCACCCCAAATCAAAAAAAGCAAAACCTGAAGCTGGCCTTGGTGCTGGCTTCGGTGGCGGTGGTGTTCTTCGTCGGGTTTCTGGCCAAGGCTGCCTTGTTCGGTATCTGAGCCATGAACTACCGCACATCCGGAGTTCGAGCGATGCTGCGCGCAGACAACTCGCGCATGGTGGCGAAGCTGCTGGTGGTGACTGCGCTCATGTTTGGGTTTGGCTATGCGTTGGTGCCGATGTACAAGGCGATCTGCACGGCGCTCGGCATCAATGTGCTGAGCCTGTCTGATCAGGTTGTCTCCGGACGCGCTGGGGAGGCTACCAAGGCCAACACCCAGGTGGATGTGAGCAGAACGATCACAGTGGAATTTGACGCCAATGCCCGCGGCGTGTGGAAGTTCAAGCCGGCGGTCAACAGCTTGGAGGTTCATCCCGGGCAACTGACCACGGTGATGTACGAATTCACCAACACCCAAAATCGAGTGATGGCAGCTCAGGCGATCCCGAGCTATGCGCCGATGCAGGCGATGGCGCACTTCAACAAGCTTCAATGTTTTTGTTTCAACGAGTACACGATGCAGCCTGGCGAAACCCGCCAATGGCCGGTGGTATTCGTGATCGACTCCAAGCTGCCCAAGGATGTCACCACGATCACGCTGTCGTACACCTTCTTCGAGGTGGGCGGCAAGGTGCCGATGGCCCCCGTGGCAGCAGCGGCTGTTGAAGGGCTGGCGTTGTGAGCGTCTCGGATCAGGAGCGAGTGGTGGTTGCGCGCAAGCACACCATGATTCAGACCTTCCGGACGGTGGCGTGGTCGTTTTTCGGTGTTCGCAAAGCAGCAGATCACGAAAGTGATTTCAGTGAGTTAAGCCCGGTGCATGTTGTGGTGGCGGGTGTGATCGGGGCTTTGGTCCTGGTTCTGGTCTTGGCCAGTTTGGTGAATTGGGTGCTGTCCAGCGGCGTTGCCGCGTGACAGGTTTTCAGGTTGACGGGCGCGGTTGTTTGCGCACGTTGACCGTTTGAGATTCAAGTTATCGGTATTCAGGAGAAAACATGTCGGCAACGACCTCTTCCGCAAGCGCGCACAGCACGGCGCCTTACTACTTCGTACCCGCACCGTCGCACTTCCCGATCATGCTGGCGACGGCGCTGTTTTTCGTGATCACTGGCGCCGCGCAGTGGATCAACGGTGCCGGTTGGGGCAGTTACATGCTGCTGGGCGGATTTCTCCTTTTGGCCTACATCCTTCAGGGCTGGTTCCGTCAGGCCATCAGTGAAAGTGAAGGCGGTCTGTACAGCGACCGCATTGACGTGTCATTCCGCTGGAGCATGAGCTGGTTCATTTACTCCGAGGTGATGTTCTTCGCGGCCTTCTTTGGTGCGCTCTGGTGGGTTCGGATGCACGCTGTCCCCAATCTGGGCAGCCTTGAAAACGCTGTGCTGTGGCCTGACTTCAAGGCCGTGTGGCCCAGCATGGCTGCAGGAGCGACCGCAGCTCCTGCTGGAACCGTGGAGCCTTTTGCCACCATGGGCCCATGGCCTTTGCCGACGATCAATACCGCGCTGTTGCTGTTGTCAGGGGTGACGCTCACCATCGCCCACCACGCCTTGCTGGCCGGCAATCGCGCCAAGACCTTGGCTTTCATGTGGTTGACCGTGTTGCTGGGCGTGACCTTCCTTTTCGTCCAAGGCTACGAATACAGCCACGCCTACAGCGACCTGAACCTGAAGCTGTCTTCGGGCGTGTATGGGTCCACTTTTTACATGCTCACCGGCTTTCACGGCTTTCACGTGTTCATCGGTGTGTTGATGTTGCTGTTCATCACCCTGCGCTTGCAAAAAGGCCATTTCACACCACAGCGCCACTTCGGTTTCGAGGGCGCGGCCTGGTACTGGCACTTCGTGGACGTGGTCTGGCTCGGGCTTTACGTCGTCGTCTACTGGATGTAACGTCTCGCTGGGCCCCTCTAAGCAAAAAAGCCGCGTCAAGCGGCTTTTTTGTTCTGCATGCTCAGGTCAGTTTGATGGAATGCCCGTGGGCTGTATCCAGCCCATGAGGTAGCTGCCCAGCAGGCACAGAAACAGCAGCACCGAAATTCCTACACGCAAGGCAAGCGCTCGCATCATTCGGTCAGACTTGGGTTTGCCGTCACGCCCATCCTTGACCATGGAGATGCCGGCAAAAGCCAGCGCACCGATGATCACCACGAAAGCCAACGCAATGAGGTATTTCATCCGGGAAGATTATCTGCCCGAGTGGCGCTCGATGGCCAAGGGAAAGCAGTGAACCTCAAATTGACTGCCGACTCCGGCTCCACCCGTCGAACGTTGATCATCTTGTTGGCGACGCTGCTGGGTGTGGCCGGAACCGCTCGGTTGGGGGTCTGGCAGCTGGACCGAGCCGCGCACAAAGAGGCCTTGCAGTCTTCGCTGGACATGCGTTCGCGCATGCCGGCCATTGAGGCTTCAGCGCTGGCAGATACCCCGGCTGCGGCCACAGAACAACAAGACCGCGCAGTTGTCTTGCGTGGAACCTGGATCGACTCAGCCACCGTGTTTCTCGACAACAGGCAGATGAACGGGCGCCCGGGGTTTTTCGTGGTGACGCCTTTGCGTCTTGAAGATTCCAACGCCACCGTCTTGGTCCAGCGCGGCTGGGTGGCTCGTGATGCGATGGATCGCGCGCGCGTTCCGGACGTTCGACGCGCGGAAGGTCTTGTGACAGTCAAGGGGCATATCGCCCCACCGCCTTTGCGCCTGTATGACTTTGGTGGGGCAGCCTCAGGTGCGATCCGCCAGAATCTCGACACCGTTGCTTATGCGAATGAGTTCAAGCTGGTGCTCAAACCGTTGTCGGTCGTTCAGGACGCAGACGGCGCACCCGACGATGGACTGCTCAGGCTGTGGACACGCCCAGATGCGGGTATACAAAAGCATTACGGTTATGCCTTCCAGTGGTTTGCGCTTTGCGCCTTGATGTCAGGGTTGTATGTCTGGTTCCAAATCGTCAGCCCCCGGCTCAGATTCCGCCGCAGCCGTTGAGCCGGCGTCCGCGCTGGGTCTCACCGTCCATTCGATGCCGTCGCCTGATCTGTCGACTCGCCGCACTGCCTACGGTCGACTCAAGATGCTGATGGTGCTGGCGGTGTGTGCGACCCCGGTCATCGCGTCGTACTTCACCTACTTCGTCATCAAGCCTCAGGCTCGGACCAACTACAGCGAGCTCATCACGCCCACGCGCGAGATGCCTGAAGCGCTGGTGATGCGCAATCTGGCCGGCGATCCAGTGACCGCCGCCAGCCTTCACGGGCAATGGTTGCTGGTGGTCGTGGCTGGTGGCGCATGCGATGCGCTGTGCGAGAAGCAGCTCTACGTGCAGCGTCAGTTGCGCGAAACCCTGGGCCGAGAAAAAGACCGTGTCGACAAGCTCTGGTTGATTCCCGATGCGGCACCGCCGCGTGCTGCGGTGCTCGAGGCGATTTCAGCCGGGCAGCCCACCACCGTGTTGCGTGTCGATGCCACTGCGCTGGCGCAATGGCTCGCACCGTCGCAGGGGCAACAGCTTTCGGATCACATCTATCTCGTCGACCCCATGGGCCAGTGGATGATGCGCACGCCTGCAAGTCCTGATCCCGGCAAGCTCAAGCGCGATCTGGATAGGCTGCTGCGGGCCTCCGCCTCCTGGGATCAGCCTGGACGATGAGTCCGCTGCGCGCACCATGAACGTTCCTGTCTATGACCTTGGCCCGTCGGCCGCCTTGCTGTTGCTCGGAGCCTTGTTGGCCTTGCTGCCGCTGCTGTGGGTGGGCTGGAGGCACCGCCATGCCAGTACGGCTGAGCGCTGGCGTGCGCTCACGTTGGTGACCCTTTTTCTGACCTTCGATCTGGTGCTTGTTGGCGCCTTCACGCGGCTCACCGATTCCGGTCTTGGGTGCCCGGATTGGCCGGGCTGCTACGGCAGCGTCAGCCCGTTGGGCGCGCGCCATGAAATCAATGCAGCCCAAAGCGCCATGCCCAGCGGGCCGGTGACGCACAGCAAGGCCTGGATCGAAATGCTGCACCGCTATCTGGCCACCGGGGTCGGCGCACTGATCACCGTGCTGGCCATTGCCGCTTGGCTTCAGGCCCGAAAGGGCCGATCGCGGGTGTCGCCGTGGTGGGCTACCGCGACCTGGGTGTGGGTCTGCCTGCAGGGCGCTTTCGGTGCCTTGACCGTCACGATGAAGCTTTATCCCGCCATCGTGACCGTGCATCTGCTGGGTGGCTTGGGACTGCTGGCCTTGCTATCGGTGCAGTCCGAGTTGACGGTGGAACGCCGCCTGAGGCTCTCAAGCAGGCTGTACGCGGGTGCGGTTCTGGTGTTGATCGTTTGCGTGATGCAGGTCGCCCTGGGCGGCTGGGTGAGCACCAATTACGCCGTGCTGGCCTGCCAGGACTTCCCGACCTGCCAGGGGCAATGGTGGCCGGAGATGGACTTCGCTCGTGGCTTCACCGTCCTTCGAGAGTTGGGCGTCGACAGTGACGGCCAATACCTGCCCTTCTCGGCGCTCACGGCGATCCACATGGTGCACCGGCTGGGCGCTGGCGTGGTGGTGATCGCCATGGGCGGGCTGATCTGGCGGCTGCTGGCCACAGGTGACGTCGAGCACCGCCGCTGGGCATGGGCGCTGGCAGCGGTGCTGGTGTGGCAGTTGGCCAGTGGCCTGAGCAATGTCGTGCTGGGATGGCCCTTGGTCGCCGCAGTCGCTCACACCGGTGGAGCGGCTGCCATGGTGGTGTTGCTGTCAATGCTGCTGACCCGCGGCAGACGCGCCCAAGTCGACCAAGACAGTCCCGCGGCAAGGCCATCGGCCGCTGCGGTGCGGATGGCTTCGTAGAATCATTGTCTTGCCCATGTCTGACACCCTCGTATCCCCACTGCCCGTCTTCGATCGCGCCACGCGACTCAAGCAGTACTACGCGCTGACCAAGCCGCGCGTGGTTCAGTTGATCGTGTTTTGCGCCGTCATCGGCATGCTGCTCGCGGTGCCGGGTCTGCCCGACTGGAAGATTGCGTTGACGGCCACCGCCGGTATCTGGCTTGTGGCCGGTGCGGCCGCCGCGCTCAACTGTGTGGTGGAGCAGCACATCGATGCCAAGATGGCCCGCACCTCATGGCGTCCTACCGCCAAGGGACAACTCACCAATGTTCAGACGGTGACGTTCTCGGCGGTGTTGTGTGCGATCGGCAGCGCGATCTTGTACTTCTGGGTCAATCCGCTGACGATGTGGCTGACCTTCGCCACTTTCGTGGGCTACGCCATCGTTTACACGGTGCTTTTGAAGCCGGCAACGCCGCAGAACATCGTGATTGGTGGCGCGTCCGGGGCCATGCCGCCCGTGCTGGGTTGGGCGGCGATCCGTGGTGATGTTGGCGCCGAGGCGCTCATCTTGTGCCTGATCATTTTTCTGTGGACACCGCCGCACTTCTGGGCCTTGGCCCTGTACCGCGCCGAGGACTACCGCAAGGCCGGCCTGCCGATGCTGCCCATCACCCACGGTGCGGCGTTCACGCAGCTCCAGGTCTTCTTGTACACGCTGGTGCTGTTCGCTTCCACCTTGCTGCCGTTCATCGCTGGCATGAGCGGCGTGATCTATCTGGTGTGCGCAGTGGTTCTGGGCGGCATGTTCACGGGTTACGCGTGGAAGCTGTGGCGCAATTATTCAGACGCCCTTGCGCGCAAGACCTTTCGCTTTTCGATCTGGCACCTGATGCTGCTGTTTGCCGCGTTGCTCGTCGATCACTATGTTGCGCCTCTGCTGTGACGACAAGCCTCGAACCTTCTTTGTTTCTATTGAGGTTGTGGCGCATTGCGGTTGTGGCTCTGGCCGTGCTGTGCGGCATGGGGATCACGGCATGTGACGGTGGTCAGTCACCCCGCGCCGACGCCAAGCCCGCATTCCGCGGCGTTGACATCACCGGCGCCGAATACGCCCGCACGTTGTCGCTCACCGACCAGTTCGGGCAGCCACGCACCCTGGCCGACTTCAAGGGCAAGGTGACGCTGGTCTTTTTCGGGTTCACCCAGTGCCCCGACGTGTGCCCCGGCACCCTGTCCGAGCTGGCGCAGATCAAAGCCAAGCTGGGTGCCGATGGAAAGCGCGTGCAGGGCGTGTTCGTCACGCTGGATCCCGAGCGCGACACCCCCGAGTTGCTCAAGGCCTACATGGCCGGCTTCGACCCCAGCTTCATCGCCTTGCGCGGCACGCTGGAACAAACGGCACAAGCCGCCAAGGAGTTCAAGGTTTTCTACGCCAAGGCGCCCGGCAAGTCGCCGGACAGCTACAGCATCGATCACACCGCGGGTTCCTATGTGTTCGATGCGAAGGGCAGGGTGCGACTGTTCGAGCGCTATGGCAGTGGGCCCGACGCATTGGCCGCCGATCTGAAGGCGCTGCTGGCCGAAGACTGACAAGGCCGCACGCCACCAGGAGAAACGGCCCCCTGAGGGGCCGTTTTCACGAGTGGGCGACGACTGTTTTTTTTCAGTGCGCTTCGGCCAGCGCCTTGCGCATCTTCTTCATGGCCGCCACCTCGATCTGGCGGATGCGCTCAGCACTCACGCCGTACTCGGCGGCCAGGTCGTGCAGCGTCATGCCGCCCGAGTTGTCGTCGTTGACCTTGAGCCAGCGCTCCTCGACGATGCGGCGGCTTCGCGCATCCAGCGACTCGAGTGCCAGCGAAATGCCGTCGCTGGCAAGCCAGTCGCGGTGATGCGCATCAAGCACCCGACTGGGCTCTTGCGTGTCATCGGCCAGATAGGCGATGGGCGCGTAACTTTCCTCGCCGTCGTCGTCACTCAGCGGGTCGAGCGGCACATCGCCGCCGGCCAGGCGCGTTTCCATCTCGCGCACATCCTGCTGCTTGACGTTGAGCGTGCGCGCCATCGTCTCAACCTCGCTTTGCGTCAGGGCATTGCGGTGGGTTTCGCCTTCGGCCGCATCTTCCTTCAGGCTTTGTTTCATCGAGCGCAGGTTGAAGAACAGCTTGCGCTGCGCCTTGGTCGTGGCGACCTTGACCATGCGCCAGTTTTTCAGGATGTATTCATGGATCTCGGCCTTGATCCAGTGCATCGCGTAGCTGACCAGGCGCACGCCTTGATCGGGGTCGAAGCGCTTGACCGCCTTCATCAGCCCCACGTTGCCTTCTTGAATCAGGTCACTGTGGGGCAGGCCGTAGCCCAGGTACTGGCGGGCGATCGAAACCACCAGACGCAGGTGCGACAGCACCAACTGCCCGGCGGCCTGCACATCGGCGTGCTCGCGAAGCCGGCGCGCCAGCGCCTGCTCTTCGTCGAGCGTGAGCATCGGGATGCGGTTGGCCGCGGAAATATAGGCATCGATGTTGCCTAGCGAGGGCACCATCGCCCATGGATCGCGCAGCGTGACAGCAGACATCGGGTTGGAAATGATTGCGTTCATGTGGCCATCGACAAGGCAAAGTCCGAGAAAGTTCCGAAATGTTAGCACTCTCAATCGGTGAGTGCCAAGACAAATTGCCGCGCCGTCCCTGGTGTTGATCAGGCTCAGCGCCCGAGCGTCGCAGCGACCGAATACTCCGCATCGTTTGCCCACCACGGAGTCACCCATGTCCATCCTCACCACCAGCAGCGACACCCAGCTCTACGTCAAGCAATGGGGCACCGGGCGCCCGGTCATCTTGCTGCACGGCTGGCCGCTGTCGTCCGACATGTGGGACCACCACGCCATGAAGCTGGCCGAGGCCGGCTACCGCGCCATCGCCTACGACCGGCGCGGCTTTGGCCGCTCGTCGCAGCCCTGGGACGGCTATGACTACGACACGCTGGCCGACGACCTGGCCTCGGTCATCGAGCAGACCGGCGCGCGTGATGCGGTGCTGGTGGGCTTTTCGATGGGCGGCGGCGAAGTCGCGCGCTACATGTCTCGCCACGCCGGCAAGGGCGTGAGCCAGGCGGTGCTGGTCTCGTCGGTGGTGCCTTACATGCTGGCCACGCCCGATAACGTCGATGGCACCGATCCCGAGGTGTTCGACAAGCTGACCGCCGCGCTGACCCACGACCGCGCCAAGTTCTACGGCCACTTCTTCAAGGAGTTCTACGGCTTCAAGATTCTGCCCACCGTCAGCTCGGAACTGCTCGAGTGGACGCGCAGCGTGGCCATGCAGGCCAGCTTGCCGGCCACGCTGGCTTGCGTGAAGTCGTTTTCAACCACCGACTTCCGTCCCGATCTGGCCAGCTTCAAGGTGCCTACGCTGATCATCCACGGCGACGACGACCAGATCGTGCCCATCTACGCCGCCGGCCGCGCCGCGGCCAAGCGCATCCCCAATTCAACGCTGATCGAATACGAGGGCGCACCCCACGGCATCCCGGTCACCCACCGCGACCGCCTCACGCTCGACTTGCTGGAGTTCATCCGGTCGCGCTGAGGGGCGCGTTCGTATCGATCTGGGCCATGGCTGGCGGGTCAGGGCTTCCCTCACCCTGACCCTCTCCCACAAGTGGGAGAGGGAACTTGAATGGCCCCCTCTTCCGCCAGCGGGAGAGGAGACTTGAATAGCCATCTCCCGCAAGCGGCAGATGGTGTCTTGGCTCCCTCTCCCGCCGGCGGGAGAGGGCCGGGGTGAGGGTGAATTGCTCCCTCTTCCACATGGAAAGGGTATTTGACTGGCTCCCTCTCCCGCCCCGCGGGAGAGGGTTGGGGTGAGGGCTCGCCGCAGTCCGCAGCCGCCCGCCGCTCACACGTTGAACAGGAAGTTCAACACGTCGCCGTCCTTGACGACGTATTCCTTGCCTTCGGCGCGCATCTTGCCGGCTTCCTTGGCGCCTTGTTCGCCCTTGAAGGCAACGAAGTCCTCGAAGGCGATGGTCTGGGCGCGGATGAAGCCGCGTTCGAAGTCGGTGTGGATCACGCCGGCGGCTTGCGGGGCGGTGTCGCCGATGTGGATGGTCCAGGCACGCACTTCCTTCACGCCGGCGGTGAAGTAGGTCTGCAGCCCGAGCAGGCTGAACGCCGCGCGGATCAGGCGGTTGAGGCCGGGTTCGGTCTGGCCCATCTCGGACAAGAACATCAGCCGGTCTTCATCGCCCATGTCGGCGAGCTCGGCCTCGGTCTTGGCACAAATCGCCACCACCGGCGCCTTCTGGCTGGCGGCGTACTCGCGCAGGCGCTCGAGGTGGGGGTTGTTGTCGAAGCCGCCTTCGTCGACGTTGCCCACGAACATCGCCGGCTTGGCGGTGATCAGGCACAGCGGCTTGAGCACGGCGAGCTCTTCCTTGCTGAAGTCGATGCTGCGCACCGGGCGCGCTTCGTTGAGCGCAGCCTGGCACTTGGTGAGCACGTCGACGAGCTTGGCGGCTTCCTTGTCGCTGCCCGACTTGGCCGACTTGATCGAGCGCTGCAGCGTCTTGTCCACCGTGGCGAGGTCGGCCAGACACAGCTCGGTCTGGATCACCTCGATGTCAGAGATGGGGTCGACGCGCCCGGCCACGTGGATCACGTTGTCGTCGTCGAAGCAGCGCACCACATTGACCAGCGCGTCGGTCTCGCGGATGTGCGCGAGGAACTGGTTGCCCAGGCCTTCGCCCTTCGAGGCGCCGGCCACCAGGCCTGCGATGTCGACGAACTCGACGATGGCCGGCACGATGCGCTCGGGCTTGACGATGGCCGACAGCGCATCGAGCCTGGGGTCGGGCAGCTCGACGATGCCCACGTTGGGCTCGATGGTGCAAAACGGGTAGTTCTCCGCGGCGATGCCCGCCTTGGTGAGCGCGTTGAAGAGGGTGGATTTGCCGACGTTGGGCAAACCGACGATGCCGCATTTCAGGCTCATGGTGCAGGTCTCACGGTGCGGGAAAAAGGG
>CAMCNE010000008.1 GCA_945875935.1 Bordetella parapertussis | reverse complement strand
TTGATGATGATCGAGCGCTTGAGGGCCGCCGCATCGAGCCACCCGCATCGGCGAGGCCGACCGGTCACGGTGCCGCGTTCCTGACCCACGGTGGACAGGTGGTGGCCGACCGTGCCAGGCACGTCCATCGGCAGCTCGGTAGGGAACGGACCACTGCCCACACGCGTGGTGTAGGCCTTGGTGATGCCCAGGATGTAGTGCAGCAAGTCAGGCCCGACACCGGCACCGGCCGAGGCGTTGCCGGCCACGCAGTTGCTCGATGTCACGTAGGGATAGGTGCCGTGATCGATGTCGAGCAGCGTGCCTTGCGCGCCCTCGAAGAGCAGGTTGGCGCCGGCGCGGTTGGCGGTGTGCAGCGCGTAGCCGACATCGGCCATCATGGGCTTGATCTGCTCGGCTGCGGCCATCGCCATGTCGAAGATGGGCTGGAACTCGAGCGCCTGCGAGTTGAGATGGCCCGACAAGGCAAAGTTGTGCATCGCCAACAACTCTCGAAGCTTTTCCGCGAACCGCTCGGGATGCTTCAGGTCCTGCACGCGCAAGGCACGTCGCGCGACCTTGTCCTCGTAGGCAGGACCAATGCCCTTGCCGGTGGTGCCGATCTTGCCCACACCGCTGTTTTCTCGCTGTGCCTCGCGGGCCTTGTCGACCTCGACGTGGAACGGCAGGATGAGCGGGCACGACTCGCTGATGAACAGGCGCGAGCGCACTTCGAGGCCGATGGCCTCGAGCCGCGCAATCTCGAGCAACAGATGCGAGGGATCGACCACCACACCGTTGCCGATGTAGCAGGCCACGCCATCGCGCATGATCCCCGAGGGGATCAACTGCAGCGCAGTCTTGACGCCCTTGATGACCAGCGTGTGCCCGGCGTTGTGGCCGCCCTGGAAGCGCACGACACCCTGCGCATGGTCGGTCAGCCAATCCACCACCTTGCCCTTGCCCTCGTCACCCCATTGGGTTCCGACCACCACCACATTGCGTCCGGGCGCGCCGGATTGAGACTCACGCATCACTTGATCATCCAGAAAAAGGCCGACCGGCGGTCTGCCATCACAACGACTTCACGACCCACTGCGACCCTTCTAACACCAGCTCGCGGTCGCAGCCCTGCCCTTCAAGTTCATGCCCAGGCAACAGGCACACCACCGACTCGCCCCTGTGACGCAACTGCCTCACCGCGGCTCGCAAGGCGGGGTCTTCAGACCATGGCGCGCGGATCATGGGCACAGCCTGCCCCACCTCGATACGCTCGGCCAGTTCCTTGAGATCCACCACGCTGAAGCCCACGGCCGGACGGCTGCGCCCAAACACCGCGCCCACCTTGTCGTATCGACCGCCCCGCACCAGCGCATCGCTGGAACCTGGCGCGTAAACCGCAAACCGTGCACCGCTGTAGTAGGCAGAGCCTCCGAGATCGGCCAGATCAAAGCCCACGCGAACGTCGGGACAGGCCTCACGAACATGTCTGGCCAAGCGACGCAGGTCGCTCAGGGCGGACGTCACCAGCGGGTTTTGTCCCAGCAGTTCTTCAGCGCGCGAGAGCACCTCTTCACCGCCATACAGGCCAGCCAGCGATTGCAGCGCAGCGCGCACTTCAACAGGCAGCGCACCGGACAACTCGCCGATCAGGGCAACGTCTTTGGCGGCCAAGGCATCGATCAAGGTGGCGGTGTGCTCGTCATTGAGCGAGGAACCGGCCAGCACTCCGCGAACGATGCGGGCGTCGCTCATGTCCAGCACAGCATCTTGCAGACCCACCGCCTTGACGCAATCGAGCGCCAGATCGATCACTTCGAGATCGGCTTCAAGCCCGCCGTGTCCAAATATCTCGGCACCAAACTGCAAAGGCTCGCGGGTACCGTGCAGACCCGACGGCAGGGTGTGGAGCAACGGACCGCAGTAGCAAAGCCGGGTCACGCCCTCGCGATTGAGCAAGTGCGCATCGATGCGCGCCACCTGCGGCGTGCTGTCGGCACGAACCCCCACGGTGCGCCCGCTGAGCTGATCGGCGAACTTGAAGGTGCGCAAATCCAACTCGCGCCCGGTGCCGCTCAAGAGCGACTCGAGATGTTCGAGCAACGGTGGAATCACCAACTCGAAACCGTAGTGACCAGCCACATCGAGCAGGCTGCGACGCATGCGTTCGACGTGTCTGGCTCGGGCAGGCAGCACGTCAGCGATGTGCTCTGGCAACAGCCAAGCAGACACCATGGAAATCACCCGCTTATTAAAACGAAGATTGTAGGAAGGTGCTCAGACACCAGCCCGTTCAGGGCAGCGAAAACACCAGAAGAGCCGCACCGATCACCAAGGCGAGCAACCCGAGGAAGCGCAGTTGTCCATCGGCCAGTTTGGCCGCTTGCTCGAACACGGAGCGCCACTGCCTCGGACTGATCAAGGGCATAAGCCCTTCAAGCACCAGCATCAGGCCGACTGCGCTGAGCAGCAGGCCCCAGAAATCAGCCGGCTCGGTCACTTGGCCGGAGCTGTGTTGCCACGCATGGCCTTGAAGAATTCGCTCGATGGATCGACCACCATCACGTCGGTCTTGTTGCGAAAGCTGATGCGGTAGGCCTCGAGACTTCGATAGAACTGGGCGAACTGGGCATCGCGGCCGAAGGACTCTGCATAAAGCGCAGATGCCTTGGCATCGCCTTCACCCTTGACCTTCTGCGCATCGCGGTAGGCCTCGGCGACGATCACCTCTCGCTGGCGATCCGCATCAGCGCGGATCTTCTCGGCCTCGGCGCCACCGGTCGAGCGCAGCTCGTTGGCGACCCGTTTGCGCTCGGACTCCATGCGCCGGTACACCGAGTCGGTGATGTTGGCCGAGAAATCGACCCGCTTGATGCGGACATCCACGATCTCGATTCCGAACGACTTGGCCTCATCGCCCAAGCGCACACGCACGCCTTGCATCACGTTCTCGCGATCGGTCGCGAGCATCGCCTGCACGGTGCGCTTGGTCACTTCCTCGTTGAAGGCGGCCTGCACGATCGGGCTCAATCGGCTTTCGACATTTCGCATGTCAACGCCGTTGTTGCGGATGAACTGGCGAGCGTCGGTGATGCGCCACTTGACCAGCCAGTCGATGACCAGGCTCTTCTTCTCAGCGGTGAAGATCGGGCGGGTTTCGGGGCTGTCGAGCGTCTGTGTGCGGCGGTCCAGGAAGACCACGTTTTGCAGCGGTGGGGGCAGCTTGAACTTGAGGCCGGGCTCGGTGACCACGGTCTTGATTTCGCCCAGGGCATAGATGACAGCGAATTGCCGCTGATCGACGATAAACAGCGTGGAAAACGCCACCATCAGCACGATCAGCAAACCAACGACATAAAAGCCAATGCGGTTCATGGATTTCGTTCCGTGTTTTTCAGCGACCGTCGCGGTCGCGGCCGCGCAGACCATCGCGCGAGCGTGAATCGGCAGGTGCCTGTTGAGCGGGTGCGGGAGCAGGCGCTGGCGTGGTTTCAGCCACCGGGGCGGATGCGGCGCCCGCTTGCTGCATCAGCTTGTCCAGCGGCAGATACAGCAAATTGGAGTTGCCACGGCTGTCCACCAGCACCTTGCTGACGTTGGAGTAGACCTGCTGCATGGTGTCGATGTACAGACGATCTCGCGTCACGGCGGGCGCCTTTTGGTACTCGACGAGAACGCTGGCAAAGCGCTGCGAATCGCCCTCTGCCTGCGCCACCACGCGCGACTTGTAGCCCTCGGCCTCCTCGCGCAGGCGGGCTGCCGTGCCTTGGGCTTTCGGAATCACGTCGTTGGCGTAGGCCTGGCCTTCGTTCTTCAGCCGCTCGCGATCGGCCCCGGCCTTGAACGCATCGTCGAATGCAGCCTGAACCTGATCGGGGGCCTGGACGTTTTGCACATTCACGTTGACGATGAGGATGCCGGTGCTGAGCCGGTCGATCTGAGTCTGGATGGACTTGACCAGTTCATTGGCAATCGCGTCGCGCTGCTCGTACAGCACGGAGTCCATCGTGCTCTTGCCAACGATCTCGCGTACGGCCGACTCTGAAGCCTGAACCACCGCATCGTCCGGGTTTCGGTTTTCAAACAGGTACGCCCTGGCGTCTTTCAATCGGTACTGAACGGTGAAACGAATGTCGACGATGTTTTCATCTTGCGTCAGCATCGATGAGTCGCGCAAACCCGTGCTTTGCACCACCGAATTTCTGCCCACCTCCACCGAGCGCAGTTGGGTGACCGCCACCGTTTCACTGGCCTGGAACGGATAAGGCATGCGCCACTGGAAGCCTGCATCGGCCGTGTGGCTGAACTTGCCGAACGAGGTGACGACCGCCTGCTGGCCTTCTTGCACGATGAAAAAGCCGCTGGCCAGCCAAAGCAGCGCGAGCACCCCTGCGATCAAACCGACCCCGATACCGGCGCCCTTCAGATCAGGCGGCTTGCCACCACCGTCGCCTGGGCCCTGCGGCCGCGACATGCCAGGCTTGCCCGAGAACATGCCGCCGAGCTTCTTGTTGAAGTCGCGCCACAGTTCATCGAGATCGGGCGGGCCATCGCCTTTGTTCCAGAACGGACCGAAAAGCGCCTTGATGTGGCGCAAGCGGCCCATGCCCCCGGAGAAAGAGCGAGGGTCTTCGTGAGTGCGGCTTGTCTTCATGCGGTGAGGGTATGAACCCCTGTGAATGCTGAAAGTGTGTCGACATCGCCGTCATCGCTTGACGTCGGCGCGCTCAGAGTTTGAGGATGAATCTTCGAGGAAGAAAACCAATTCTCTTCCATGCAGGCGTCGCAGATGAGTTGACGAAGCGCATCAAGCCCCTGCCCACCGGTGGCACTGACGAAAACGCGAGGCAGGGTACGCCCGTCTGCCTGCATGATCGCATCGATAGCCTCGCGCGGCATCTGGTCTGGCTCGAGCTTGTCCACCTTATTGAACACCAGCAACTGTGGGATGTCGGCTGCCCCGATGCTCTCGAGAACGCGCCGAACCTCGTCCAGTTGCTCGGCACGGTTCGGGCTGGCAGCGTCAACGACGTGCAGCAGCAAGTCAGCCTGAGCGGCTTCCTGCAAGGTGGCTTCGAAGGCCTCGACCAACTTGTGCGGCAAGTCGCGGATGAACCCCACCGTGTCGGAAATTGCCACCCCACGACCGGCCCGCTCGACATGCATCTGGCGCGTGGTGGTGTCGAGAGTGGCGAACAACTGATCGGCAGCGTAAGCGCGCGATTTGGTCAGCAAATTGAACAGGGTGGATTTGCCCGCATTGGTGTAGCCCACCAGAGAAACCCGAAAGGTCTGGCTGCGCTCACGCGAACGGCGCTGGGTGTTGCGCTGGCGTTTGACCTTCACGAGACGCTCTTTCACCGACTTGATTCGCTCGCCGATCATGCGGCGGTCGAGTTCGATCTGCGCTTCACCCGGACCACCACGGTTACCAATGCCGCCACGCTGCCGCTCGAGGTGACTCCAGCGGCGCACCAGGCGCGTCGACAGATACTGCAGCCGGGCCAGTTCAACCTGCAGTTTGCCTTCGTGGCTTTGAGCACGGTCGCCAAAGATCTCAAGAATCAGCATGGTGCGGTCTGCCACCGCCACGCCGAGGTGACGCTCGAGGTTGCGCTGCTGGGCTGCGCCCAGCGCCTGATCGAACAGCACCACCTCGGCTTGGTGCATGGCGACGAGCAACTTGATCTCATCGGCTTTGCCGCTGCCCACGAAAAGTGCAGGATCCGGGCTCTTGCGACGCGCAATGATGCGCGCGACCGGCAGGTCTCCGGCCGACTCTGCGAGCAAGGCGAGTTCATCGAGCGACTCATCGAATGACGAAGAACGGCCGATCTCCACGCCCACCAAAATGGCACGCGCCGCATCCGACGGGTCTGCGAGGTCAGTGCGTGAATTCAAGGCCGGTCCTGCAAACCACAAGCCGTTGCGGCCCGCTCGCTCAAGTCATCTCCGGCGTATCGGCCGAGGTGAAGTTGACTGCGCGGCCCGGCACCACGGTGGATATGGCGTGCTTGTAGACCATCTGTGTCACGGTGTTGCGAAGCAGAACCACGTACTGATCGAAGGACTCGATCTGACCTTGCAACTTGATGCCGTTGACCAGATAGATCGACACCGGAACGTGCTCTTTGCGCAGCAGGTTGAGGAAGGGATCCTGCAGGAGTTGGCCTTTGTTATTCACGATATCCTCCGTGTTCAAGGTTGTTAAAAAGAGACCTTAACACAGCAAAATCCAGCCTCACAGCTTGCTTCCAAAAGCCCTCAGTCCTTGCCATCGAACGGGTTTTTGCTGGAGCGCATTTCAATGCGCAAAGGCGTTCCAGTGAGCTTGAAGTGGTCGCGAATGCGTCCTTCTAGAAAGCGCTTGTAGGCCTCGGTCACGTGCTCGAGAGAGTTGCCGTGCACGATGACGATGGGCGGGTTCATGCCGCCTTGGTGCGCGTAACGCATCTTGGGCCGGAACATCCCCGCACGCTTGGGTGCCTGGTGCTCGACCGCATCGAGCAGCAAACGCGTGAGCACAGGCGTGGGCATCTTGCGAACCGCGGACGAATGCGCATCGGCGATAGCCTTCCACACGGGCGCCAGTCCCTGTCGCTTGATGGCGGAGATGTTCATCACCGGCGCAAATTTCAGGAATGCCAGACGTTGCTCGATCGAGCGCTGAAGCAGCTGCTTCTGGTAGTCGTCAACCGCATCCCACTTGTTGACCGCGATGACAACCGCGCGGCCGCTTTCCAGGATGTAGCCTGCGATGTGCGCGTCCTGCTCGCTCACGCCGAGCGTGGCATCGAGCAACAGCAGCACCACGTTGGCATCCGAGATGGCCTGAAGGGTCTTGACCACCGAGAATTTCTCGATCGCCTCGAAGACCTTGCCCTTGCGGCGCAGGCCGGCGGTATCGATGAGTTCAAACTTTTGACCGTGGCGCTCGAAAGGCACGGTGATGGCATCGCGCGTGGTGCCGGGCATGTCGAAAGCGACCAACCGCTCTTCGCCGAGCCAGGTGTTGATGAGGGTGGACTTGCCCACGTTCGGGCGGCCGGCGACGGCCAGACGGATTGGCGCATCTTCCTGCGGTTCGGGCTCCTCATCAAGGAAATCGAAACCTTCCAGCACCGCATCGGTAAGGCTGCGAATGCCCTGCCCGTGAGCGGACGAAATCGGGTGCGGGCTGCCCATGCCCAGTTCGAAAAACTCACCCAGCAGGGGCGACTCGACCATGCCCTCGGCCTTGTTGGCTGCCAGCAGCACCGTCTTGCCCACGGTGCGCAGGTAACGGGCGATGTCATGGTCCTGAGCCGACAAGCCGGCGCGAATGTCGACCACGAAGATCACGGCGTCGGCTTCGGCAACCGCCTGGCGGGTCTGCTTGGCCATTTCCTTGACGATGCCGCTGTCGCAGGTCGGCTCAAAGCCCCCGGTGTCGATGACGATGAACTCGCGGTCTCCGATGCGACCGTCGCCATAGTGGCGGTCCCGCGTGAGGCCGGCGAAGTCCGCCACGATGGCATCGCGCGACTTGGTCAACCGGTTGAACAGGGTCGACTTGCCGACGTTGGGTCGGCCCACGATGGCAATGACGGGTTTCATGAGGAAGCGCTTTGTGGCAGCGCAGCCAGCAGGGTCAAGGCCGCAAAGCGAACAGGCCGCCGTTCTGGGTGACTGCCAGCAAAGTCATGCCTGAAACGACGGGCGCCGCTGCCAGTGGGCTGCCGTCCGTAGGCACGCGCAACTGCGCCGCGCCCTTGTCCGTGGACAGGAAGATGAGGTTGCCTTCAAGATCGCCAAACGTCACCACCGGTCCGACGATCAAAGGCGTGGACAGGCTGCGAAAGAGGTAGACGTCTGATGTCCACGCCACCTCACCCGAGCCCATCTTCCAGGCGGTGATGCGATCCGACGCATCGGCAGCCACCAAATACTTGGCGTCGGCGGCCACGCCCATGCGCCCGCCTGCGTTGCGGCTCCAAAGCAATTTGCCGTTCTGGGCATCCACACAACCCACAGATGACTGGAACGAGCGCGCACAAATGAAGTCACCCACCCTCACGGCAGGACCAACCAGATCGGCCAGACGCTCGATTTCATTGGTGCCACGCGGCATGGCCAGCGCCACCTCCCAGCGTATGCCGCCACTGAGTGGATCCAGGCCGGCCAGCTTGGAACTTTGTCCTGCCAGCAAGGTGTCCTTGAACGGCGCGAGCACGCCCGTCTGGGACAGGTTCAAGGGATCGCCCGAACGCGGCACCGACCACAGGCGAAAACCATCCTTGGCGTCAAAGGCTGCAACGCTGCGGTCGACACCCATCACGAAAACTCGGCCACCAGCCACCAGCGGGGCAGACACCACCCGCGTGGCAAGCGGCACCGACCAAAGCACCTTGCCCGCATCCATGGCCACCACATTGCCATCCTCCGTGACGACGGCCGCGGTCTTGCCATCGCTGCCCACGCCGGCAGACAACTGAGCACCCGCGTTGCCCTTCCAGATCACGCGGCCGCTTTCAGCGTCAAGGGCCATCACGGTGCCATCAGATGCAGCCACAGTGAACTGGCCTGCGTTGACCGCGACCGACATGGGAAAACCGATGCTCGAGATGCGTGAGCTCCACACCACGCGTCCGGTGATCTGGGGTTTGATATCTGCCAGCGGCGTGGGCGGGGGCTTTTTGGGGCCCGATGAACAAGCCGCCAGACCCACCAGCAGCAAGCACAACCACAGACCGGAAAGGCGCCTCATTTCGAGTCTCCTGCGCCCGTGGATTGCGAACCATCCGCAGCCGGCGGCGAGCCCAATGAAACCAGCTTGGCCTCGACCAGTCTGCGGTAGTCAAGTTTGGGATCCATGGCCTGCCAGGATTTTTGATAGGCTGCTTTCGCCTCGTCGGGCTTGCCCTGCGCGAACAGCACGTCGCCACGCCGATCGTCCACCAGCGCCTCGAAGCCGGGGGCCGTGGCAGCCTGAAGTTGCTTCAAGGCCTCGTCGTACTGCTTGGCGTCAAGCAGCAAACCAGCCAGACGCAAATGGGCAACGGTCTGGTACTCCATTTCGGTGGCATTGGCGCCGACCCACTCGAGCGCAGCCTTGGCGGCATCCACCTGACCAGCGTCAGCCTGGACTCGCGCATTGAGCAAGCCGCCCTGTTCGGCGAAAGCCGTGCTGCCGTAGCGGTCCTTGAGGTCGGTGAAGATGCGACCCGTGCGCTCGGCGTCACCAGCCTGGCCGGCTCGGGAGAGCTCGTCGAACATCGCCGCAGCCTTCACGGACTGATCCCGCTGCCACCAGTTCCAGCCATTCCAGGCGGAAAAACTCGCCAGCGCCACTATCAACACGCCGACGACGAGGTTGCCGTACTGGCTCCAGAAGCGCTTGACTGAATCAAGCTGTTCTTGTTCTTCGAGATCGAGATGCGAGGCCATGAATGAGGTGATGTCCGGGTAACTGGGAATTATGCGTTGCGCAGCCGCGTCGCCCAGTGGCTGACTTCGGCAAGCACATAGCTCTGTTGAGGCTCATCGGCATTGCGCAGCGGCTTGACCGCGACTTCGCCTCTGGACATCTCGTCGTCGCCAAAGATCAGCGCGTAATCGGCCCCGCTGGCATCGGCGCGCTTGAATTGGGACTTCATGCTGCCCAGACCCTCGCGACCCGCGGCACTCATCAACACCGACACCCCGCACGCGCGCAGTGCGTCGATGGTCCGCAGCACGACGGGCATCGAGCTGGCGGCCGTCACCACCGCATAGGCGTTGGGCCGCACTTCAGGGGCTTCGACTCCAGCTTCTTGCAGCAGCAGCAGCAAGCGCTCGATGCCCAGCCCCCAACCGACCGCCGGCGCCGGTTTTCCGCCCAGCTGCTCGATCAGTGTGTCGTAGCGCCCTCCGCCGCACACCGTGCCTTGCGAGCCGAGACGCTCGGTGACCCATTCGAACACGGTGAGGTTGTAGTAATCCATGCCGCGCACCAGACGCGGGTTGACGCGGTAGGGCTGACCCACAGCATCAAGCGAGGCGCGAACCGCATCCAAATGCGCCAGCGATTCGGCGCCCAGGAAGGACATCAGTTGCGGCGCGGACTCCACCACCGTCTGCATGGCGGGGTTCTTGGTGTCGAGGATGCGCAGCGGATTGCTGCGCAAGCGGCGCTTGGCGTCTTCGTCGAGCAATTCGGCATGAGCCTCGAAGTGAGCAATCAGCGCCTCGCGATGCGCGCGTCTCTCGTCGGGCTGGCCGAGGCTGTTGATCTCAAGCCGCACGTCGCGCCCTTCGACCAGACCCAGCTCGCGCCACAGCATGCGGCACATCAGGATCAGTTCGGCGTCGACATCGGGGCCGGCATAGCCCAGCGCCTCGGCGCCCACCTGATGGAACTGCCGGTAGCGGCCCTTTTGCGGGCGCTCGTGGCGAAACATCGGGCCGATGTAGTACAGGCGCTTGCCCCCATCGCGCAGCAGGGAGTGCTCGGTGATGGCGCGCACCACGCCAGCGGTGTTTTCGGGTCGCAGCGTGAGTCGGTCGCCGTTCATCGAATCCTCGAAGGAGTACATCTCCTTTTCGACGATGTCGGTGACTTCGCCCAGCCCGCGCACGAACAGCGCTGTGGGCTCGACGATGGGCGTGCGCACGCCCACGTAGCCGTGGCGGGACATCAGCGAGCGCACACGCTCTTCGAGCCAGTCCCAGCGCGCCGACTCGGGCGGCAGGATGTCGTTCATGCCTTTGACGGCCTTGATGGTTTCGCTCATTCGGTTCTCTATGGTTCAGTGGGCACTCGCCACGCTGCGCGCAGCCTCACCCGTAGGCAGCGGGGCAGCCTCGGCAGGCCTTGCAGGGCCAGGCGATGCTCAGCTCACGACCTCGGCAGATGCACCGTATCTTTTTTCGATGTAGGACTCGACCAGCGCGTGGAATTCCTCGGCGATGCGCTCGCCGCGCAGGGTCAGCGCCTTTTCACCATCGATGAAAACCGGAGCTGCCGGCGCCTCTCCGGTGCCGGGAAGACTGATGCCGATGTCTGCATGCTTGCTCTCGCCGGGGCCGTTGACGATGCAACCCATCACCGCCACCTTCATGGACTCGACACCGGGGTAACGCGCCCGCCATACCGGCATCTGCGCACGCAGGTGATCGTCGATCTGCTTGGCGAGTTCCTGGAAGGTGGTGCTGGTGGTGCGCCCACAACCTGGGCAGGCGGTGACGCTGGGGTTGAACGATCGCAGGCCCAGCGACTGCAGCACCTCGAGCGCCACCACCACTTCCTGGGTGCGCGCTTCGCCGGGCTGCGGCGTGAGCGACACGCGGATGGTGTCGCCGATACCTTCTTGCAGCAGCAAGGCGAGTGCTGCGGCCGAGGCCACCGTGCCCTTGGTGCCCATGCCGGCTTCCGTCAGGCCGAGATGCAGCGCGTAATCGCAACGCTGGGCCAGCGCGCGATACACGCTGACGAGATCCTGCACGCCAGACATCTTGCAAGACAGGATGATCTGGTCACCACGCAAGCCCAGCTCTTCAGCGCGCCGTGCCGAGGTGATCGCCGAGGTGATGAGCGCGCGATACATGATTTGCTGTGGCTCGCGCGGCTGTGGCAGCTTGGCGTTGTCGTCCATCATCTGGGCCAGCAAGTCGGCATCGAGGCTGCCCCAATTCACGCCGATGCGAACCGCCTTGTCGTGGCGCGCGGCGATTTCGATCATCTGCGCGAACTGGCGATCACCCTTGTCACCCTTGCCGACGTTGCCGGGATTGATGCGGTACTTCGACAGCGCCTCGGCGCAAGCCGGGTGCTCGCTGAGCAGGCGGTGGCCGTTGTAGTGAAAGTCACCCACCAGCGGCACGTCGATGCCCATGCGGTCGAGCTGCTCGCGAATGTGCGGCACCGCCGCTGCGGCCTCCGGCGTGTTGACCGTGATGCGTACCAGCTCCGAGCCCGCCACCGCCAGTTCCTTGACCTGGATCGCGGTGCCAATCACGTCGACGGTGTCGGTGTTGGTCATCGACTGCACACGAACCGGAGCCGAGCCGCCGATGGTCACCACGCGCGATCCCCAGCGCACCTCGGCCTGACGTGTGCGCTTGGCAGCCGGGCGAGCCGGCTCGATGAATTCGTCCTTGGCAAAAAGGTCCACCGTCATGCCTCCTATTTGAGTTCGAGCCGCGCCACGTTGTCACGCGTCGCTGCGGCCAAGTCCACGGGCACGCCCTTGAAAGACACCTGGGTACCCGCCGAATTCCCCACCTTGACACGCAGCGGCATGGCACCGTCGAGCACCACCGTTTCGCCGGGCTGCAACACGCGCGACAGCAAAATCTGCGAACGGGAATCGACCACCTCGACCCACGAGGGCTCGGTGGCTTTCATTTGCAAAGGTCCTGTGCCGAGCGCTGATGCAGCGGGCTCGGGCGTGGCAACCGCGTCCGGCACCGAGTGAACGGTTTCCACCATTGAATCGGCCGCGGTGAGTTCGACCGCCGCATCAAGTGGCGCCGAAGCCTCGGCTGACACGACCGCAGCCGATGCCGGCTCCACCACGGGTTGCACAGCCGAGGCCGCTGGCTGAACCGCGGCTGGCAGCGCATCCTGGGCAAGCTGGGTGCCCTGCAACCGCTCGACCCAGCCCTGGGGCATGAGGTAAACAAACACTGCGCCCACGACGATCAGCGCAGGCACCCAGACCGCTGGGGACAGCAGCACCGACCAAGATGCCGGTTCATGGCGGCCGGGACGTTCGTGAAAGGGCAGCTTGATGCCTTCGTCCACCGACTCGAGCCGACATCCCGAAGCCTGCGGCAACGCCGCCAGCACAGGAGCTGGATCGATCTTCAGGCTGCGGCACATGGTCTGCGCCAAAGCGCGTGCAAAGGTCGCATCCGGCAGTTCAGACAGACGGTCTTGCTCGAGCAACTCGAGTTTGCGCTGCGAGACCTTGATCGACACCGAGAGCGCGGCAATGTGCACACCGCGGGCCTGCCGCGCCTCGCGCAACATGGTTCCCGCGCTCTTGCGCCCCGGGTCAACGACTGCTTCCTGATCACTCATCGAACCGCCCATCCGCCAGCGCAGCAGCCTCAGGAGACTGCGCGAATCTGTTGCGCAACTGATCACCCAGGCTGGCAACGCCCGCCCGGTTGCCGAGTTTGTTCTCGATTCGAATGGCCAGCCACAGGGTCTGTGCGCTGACGAGTTCGGGCGAGGAATTGACCCGCCGAATGTAGAAGCGAGCTCGGTCGAACTCGCCCTTTCGGTAAAGCACTTCGCTGAGATTGACCGCGATCGCGGGGTTGGCAGGCTCGAGGGCGAAGGCGCGAAGCAGCGTGCGCTCGGCATCATCGAGTTTTCCGCCGCGTGCCTGGCACACCCCCTGAGTCAGCAAGGTGCGCGGGCTGTCGCGGTACTGCGGCGATTTCAGGGCCCGCATGAACAACGCGTCGGCTTCGTCGAATCGCGACTGCTGGCACAGGTACCAACCGTAGTTCTGCATGGCGTCGGTGTCACGCGGGTCCAGTTGCAGCGCACGCTTGAAACTTTCTTCGGCCAACCGACTGTCGCCCAGATTCGCGTAGATCAAACCGCGCAGGTTGAAGGCGGCTGCCACACTCGGATCGGCGGCAATCGAGCGTTTGACCTCGTCCAGCGCAGTGGACATCTGGCCCCGATCGAAATAGGTACCTGCCAGTTCCAGACGAATGCGGGCCCGCTTGGACGCCTCGGGCTCATCCGAAGCGGTGATGCGGTCCTTCCCGTCGGTGACAGACGGCAGCCCCGGCAGGCCTTCGGTGCTGCGATGCACACACCCGCCCAGCGACAAAGCCAAGGCCAAGCCCCAGAACACACCGCGAGGCAGAAAAATGCTTGTCATGCGCGGCCTTCAATGCCCACCATCGCCGCAGCACGCGACACCGAGGCATCCACCGCAATGATGGGTATCGGCAAACGATTCGCAAGCCGCTGCTCGATGCGCGTGCGGTCCTGCACTTCACCCGCCAACTGCCCGCACGCGGCATCGATGTCATCGCCGCGCGTCTTGCGGATGGTGGTCACGATGCCAGCGTCTTGCAGCACGCGAGCAAACTCCGTCACACGCTCGCGCGGACTGCGCAGCAAGCCCGAAGCGGCAAAAGGGTTGAACGGGATCAGGTTGAACTTGCATGACACCGGATCACTCACGGCGCCTTGCACCAGCCTGACCAGTTGCTCGGCATGCTCGATCGCATCGTTGACGCCATCGAGCATGCAGTACTCGAAGGTGATGAAGTCGCGCGGGGCCGCCTCGAGATAACGACCGCAGGCTGCGAGCAACTCGGCCAGCGGATATTTGCGGTTGAGCGGCACCAGGTCATCGCGCAGGACATCGCCAGGCGCGTGCAGCGACACCGCAAGTGCCACGGGACAGTCCTCGCGCAGACGGTCCATCATGGGCACCACGCCCGAGGTTGACACCGTGACCCTGCGGCGCGACAAGCCGTAGCCGTGGTCATCGAGCATCACTCGCAATGCGGGCAGCAACGCGCCATAGTTTTGCAGCGGCTCACCCATGCCCATCATCACCACGTTGGTGATGGCGCGGGTGCCTTCGGGCAATTGCAGCCGAGCGCGAAGGTGGTGCTCGGCAAACCACAACTGGCCGATGATTTCAGCCGTGCTCAGGTTGCGACTGAAGCCCTGATGGCCAGTGGAGCAAAAGCGGCAGCCAACCGCGCAACCGGCCTGCGACGACACGCAAAGCGTGCCGCGATCGTCCTCGGGGATGAACACGGTTTCGATCGCATCGCCGCCACCGACATCAAACAGCCACTTGATCGTGCCGTCGGCCGAGGCCTGCTCGCTGATCACCGCAGGCACGCGAACTTCAGCCACGCCGCCAAGTCGCGTTCGCAACGACTTGGCCAGATCGGACATCTGCGAAAAATCGCTCGCGCCTCGCTGATGGATCCAGCGGAAAAGCTGTGTGGCCCTGAACCGCTTTTCGCCCAGTTGCTCGCAGTACGCCGTCAAGCCGGCCAGATCGAAGTCGAGCAGGTTGACGGCGGTCATGGCAGGCCCGTTTGGCCGTTCGGTCTAAGACTCAGCGGGAGTAGACGTTCGCGCCGGGGAAGAAGAAGGCAATCTCTTGCGCGGCGGTGTCCGCTGCGTCCGATCCGTGCACGGCATTGGCGTCAATGCTGTCTGCGAAATCAGCACGGATGGTGCCCTTTTCGGCCTTCTTGGGGTCGGTGGCGCCCATCAGATCACGGTTCTTGATGATGGCGTTTTCGCCTTCGAGGGCCTGGATCATGACCGGGCCGGAGATCATGAAATCCACCAGATCCTTGAAGAAAGGACGTGCCTTGTGCACAGCGTAGAAGGCCTCGGCCTCGCCGCGTGAAAGGTGTGCCATGCGCGCTGCGATCACCTTGAGGCCTGCAGCTTCGAAGCGGGTGTAGATCTGGCCAATGACGTTCTTGGCGACAGCGTCGGGCTTGATGATGGAGAGCGTGCGTTCGATGGCCATGAGATGGATTCCTGTGAAATAAAGTGTGTAAAAAAGCCTTGAATTCTACTGTGGCGACTCGCTGAATCAGCGTCCGCGACGGCCGCCTCCGCCACCACCGCCCCCACCGCCGCCCGAGCCACCGCCGCCGAAGTTGCCACCTCGACTGCCGCCGCGACCACCGCCACCTTGGCCTTGGCCCCCGCCGCCGCCGCGAGGGCCCTTGCGATGGAAGGCGTCCGCGCCGATGTAGCCCACCGAGGTCTGCATGGGATCAGGTTGTCGAGGGCCATCGCCCTTCTTGGGCGATGCTTGCGGCGCGCTGCCACCCGCACCAAAGCCGCCGCCACCGCTGCGAAAGCCTCTGCCGCCCGCCGGGCTGCGCGGGTTTTGCACAAAGCGCTTGTCAAAGGTCTGCTCCAGCGGATTGGGAATGCGCGACGGATCAAAGTCATCGTCGAGGTCGTCGTTGCGCGGCGGGCGATCTCCGACTGCGGCGTGGTCGGCGCGCATCGGCACTTCAGCTGCGGGTGGGCGCGGCCCACGCGGCTCGTTGTGCGGTCGATCGCGATCGACTTGGGCGCGCGGGGGCCGATCGTTGCGGTGCTCGGCCTGCCCAGGCTTGTCGCGCCCGCGCGCAGGACGGGCGTTGCTGTCACGAGGGTTGTCGCGCGGGTTGTCACGCCCGGCGCCACGCCCTTCGCGAGGCGCGCCCTCAGTCTCTCCGCCTGCCAGACGCCGGATGGCGCGCACGTCACCATCTTCCAGATCGACCCACACGCCGCGCTTGAGGCCACGCGGCAAGACCACGCAGCCATAACGGATGCGGATCAGACGGCTGACGGTGAGATCGACCGCCTCGAAGAGTTTTCGCACCTCGCGGTTGCGGCCTTCGGTGATGACCACGCGGTACCAGTGGTTGAGCCCCTCGCCACCGCCGTTCTCGATCGAGCGGAAACTGGCCGGCTGCCCCTCAATGGCCACGCCTTCGAGCAGCATCGCCTTCGACTCGGCATCCAGCGTGCCCAGCACGCGCACCGCGTACTCGCGCTCCACGCCAAAGCGCGGGTGCATCAGTCGGTTCGCCAGCTCACCGGAATTGGTGAACAGCAGCAGGCCCTCGGTGTTGATGTCAAGCCGGCCCACCGATTGCCATTTGCCATGCGGCAGTCTTGGCAAGCGACGGAACACGGTGGGGCGGTGCTCGGGGTCGTCGTGGGTGACCACCTCACCGGTGGGCTTGTGGTACGCAATGATGCGCGGCGGCGGCGGAATGATGCGAATGCGAACCGGCTTGCCGTTGACCTTGACCTGGTCGCCAAAGGAGACCCGCTGCCCGGTGTGTGCCGGCTGGCCGTTGACCTCCACTTGGCCATCGGCGATGGCCTGTTCCATGTCACGGCGCGAGCCGATGCCCGACTGGGCCAGCACCTTGTGCAGCTTGGGCGCCTCGGGCTCCGGGCGCAGCACCCGCTTGGGATGCGGCGTGGCCTCGGGCTCTTCCGGCGGCTCGACGTCGAACTCGCCCGACAGCACCTGAGCAAACACCTCTGCTGCGACCGCCGGCTCTACGACGGGCCCCGCCGGCTCGACAGCCTCGTCGTCTTCATCGGCAGGCTCGGCAGCAGCGTCGGCCACCTCGAGCGGCTTCAAAGACTCTTCGACCAAAGACTGCAGCTCCGGGGCTGGGTCTGGCGGTGCGGCTTCCGGCGCCGGTTTCGCAGTGCGCCTGCGGGTCGCTGACTTGGCTGCGACCTCGGCTTGAACTTGAGCAGGCGCAGCAGCGTTTTCATCGCCATCGGGATCGGCTGCGTGTTCGGGGATGTCGTTCATTCGTTGCGTTCCATAGGTGCAAAAGCCGCCGCCAAATCGGTTGGGGCGGTCGGTAGGGTGCAGTCGGCCGCCATCGGCGGTTCGTTGGCAAGCTCGTCGTCGATCAACAGAGCTTGCCGGGGCAAAAGATCTTCCGAGGATTCGTTCAAGGCCATCCGACCAAGGCCTTGCCCCTCGATCAGCGGAAGCGCATCGAGACTGGCCAGCCCGAGGTCATCGAGGAAGGCTCGCGTGGTCGCCAGCAGCGCCGGACGGCCAGGCGCCTCACGGTAGCCGATCGGCTCAATCCAGCCTCGGTCCTCGAGCTGCTTGATGATCTGGCTGGCCACGGCCACGCCACGGATGTCCTCGATGTCACCGCGCGTCACCGGCTGTCGGTAGGCAATGATGGCCAGGGTCTCCATCACCGCACGCGAGTACTTCGGCGGCTTTTCCGGGTTCAGACGATCCAGAAACTCATGCATGTCGGGCCGGCTTTGAAAGCGCCAGCCCGTTGACACGCGCACCAGCTCAACGCCTCGGTCTTGCCAATCCACGGTCAGTTCATTGAGCAAGGCTTGCACCGCATCAGCACCGATCTCATCAGCAAACAAGGCGCGCATGTCGCGATCGGCGAGCGGCTCTCGGGCACAAATGAGCGCGGTTTCGAGGACGCGCTTCGCATCCTGGGTATTCATGGCTACGACCGTTCTCCACCGGATCTCGACGGTGGAAGTTCTGGATCATTCTCATCAGCCGCTTCGATGCGTGGAACCCCGGGGCTGATGGGTCTTCCACTGTCACGCAGGGGCTGGAGGGCTTGGGCCTTGCTGCACCTCGCGATCAAGTATTGCGTCGGTGTTCCTTGCAAAGGCTGCTGAGTCGGTGTCAGCCCTCTTGGGCCATCCACATCTCATCGACGTCAGGTCGGTGCAGTGTAGCGGAGTGCACGGCCCTCAGGCCTGCGAATTGACCTGCATCCATGCATGCTGGAGATCGGGTGGCAGCAAAGCCTCGAAAGTCATCGGCTCGCCGCTGGCCGGATGCACGAAACCCAAGCGCGTCGCGTGAAGTGCCTGGCGCTTGAGGCCCAGGCGTTCGAGGCCTCCGTAGGTCACATCGGCCAACAGCGGATGCCCCACCGATGACAGGTGAACGCGGATCTGGTGCGTGCGTCCGGTGCCCAGCTTGCATCGAACGGCACTGACCCATGCGCCGTCGGCGTCGGGCCAGACCGCCAGCCTTTGCACATCGGTCATGGCGGGCTTGCCCGACCCCACCACCGCCATGCGGATGCGCGAACGCGGGTCGCGGCCTATCGGCGCCTCAATGCGTTGGGACGCGAACTCCATCTTGCCGTGGCACAGCGCGAGATAGATGCGGTGAACCTCGCGCGCCGCGATCTGCCGCGTGAGCGCCGTCACCGCGGCCAGCGTCTTGCCCACGACCATCAGCCCCGAGGTGTCCTTGTCCAGGCGATGCACGATGCCCGCTCGCGGCAAGGTCGCTGCCGCCGCGTGATGCGCCAGCAATCCGTTGAGCAAGGTGCCTGACCAGTTGCCAGCCGCCGGGTGCACCACCAATCCGGCCGGCTTGTTGACCACCAGCAGGTGCGCGTCTTCGAAGACGATGGGAAGCTCCATCGGCTGTGGCTTGAAGGCCTGGCTCTCCTGGGTCGGCACCAGTTCGACAGCCACCACCTGCCCGGCGAGCAGTTTTCGCGAGGCCGACGACTGCACCACGTCCCCCACGCGGACATGCCCGAGCGCAATCAAGCCTTGCAGGTGGTTGCGTGAAAACTCTGCGGCCAGCGTGACCAGCGCCTTGTCCAAACGCGAGCCGTGCAACTCGGCCGGCACCGTCATTTGTCGGCGCTCGGCCCCGTGTCCGGGGTCGTCTTCGCAAGCCTCATCGACGGACATTGGCAAGCCGTCAGCGCAGGCCCCGACCGTATACTCGTCATTCATTTTTGTATGGAGTCCCGGTGCATCGCCGGCATTGTCGACCCATGAATTTTCCCCGTCTCGTCTTGGTTCAGTCTCGCTGGTCCGCCACGCTGGGCGCAGGCTGTCTGGCACTGCTGGTCGCGCTGTCGGGCTGCGGCACGAAGCCCACCAATGAATACGCCGACTGGGCGCCTGAAAAGCTCTTCTCGGAAGCCAAGGCTGAACAAGAAGCCGGCAACTACGAGAAGGCCTCGAAGATGTTCGAGGCTCTCGAAGGCAAGGGCGCCGGAACCTTGATGTCGCAGCAGGCCCTGCTCGAAGGCGCCTATTTGCGCTACCTCCAAGGTGAGCGGGCGACGGCTCTTTCGACCATCGAGCGCTTCATCAAGCTGTACCCGTCCAGCCCGGCCGTCGACTACGCCTTGTACCTGAAGGGTCTGATCAACTTCAACGACGACCTTGGCTTCATGGGCAAACTGTCGAGGCAAGACCTGTCAGAGCGCGATCAACTGGCCGCGCGGGACGCTTTCCAATCCTTCAAGCAATTGGTCGAGCAGTACCCGGAGTCGCGCTACACCGCCGATGCGCAGGTGCGCATGGACTACATCTCGAACATGCTGGCGGCCTATGAGGTCCATGTGGCGCGCTATTACTACCGCCGCGGGGCCTATGTGGCAGCGGCCAACCGGGCCCAGCAAGCCATTCAGGAATTCCAGCAATCACCCTCGACCGAGGAAGCCTTGTCCATTTTGTGGCTCTGCTACGAGAAGCTGGGTCTGGACCAGTTGCGCGATGACGCCGAGCGCGTGTTTCGATCCAACTTCCCCGAAAGCGAACTGCTGGCTGGCGATGGCCTCAGGGCCAGAAAACGGGCCTGGTGGCAGGTTTGGTGATGGCTCTCTTCTGACGCCGCCGCAGCACGCAAGGCTCAGCGGGCTTGTGCGAGTTGTGTCAACCAGTCGAAGGCTTCTTGTTCGGTGTCAATCCGCGTCATGGCTGGCAACGCGCCCCGCAGTCGACGTCCGTAGCTCATGGTGGCCATGCGCGGGTCGCACACCACCAGCAATCCCCGATCGGTTTCGCTGCGAATCAAACGCCCGGCACCCTGCTTGAGCGACACCGCCGCCTCTGCCAAAAAGTACTCGCCAAAGGCGCTGCGCCCCTGGCTTTCGATGCGCTTCACACGCGCCTCGACCAGCGGGTCGTTCGGCGGCGGAAAGGGCAGCTTGTCGATCAGCACACACTGCAACGCATCTCCAGGCACATCGATGCCTTCCCAAAACGTCTGCGAGCCCACCAGCACCGCGCGGGGCTGAGACAAAAACATCTGCAGCAGTTGCCGCTTGGGCAGTTGCCCCTGCGCCAGCACCGCGATGTCGTCGCCGTTGGATTCAAAGTCCGAGCGCAGTTGCTCGCCCAGAGACTGCAACGCGCGCAAGGTCGTGGTGAGCACGAAGGTGCGCCCACCCAGTGCGCGTGCACAACCCGCTGCCAGCCGCCCCACTGCAGCCGTGTGGCCTGAATCGCTGGGCTTGGGAAATGCCGTGGGCACATACAGGCGCGCGTGCTCGACGTAGTTGAACGGGCTGCCCACACGCAGCGTGCGCACCCCCGCCAACCCTGCCGGCTCGGTGAACCACGACAAGCTGTCGTCTTCGCCCAAGGTGGCCGAGGTGAAGATCCAGGCCTTGGGCGCCGCAGCCATCTGCGTGGTGAGCGCCTCACGGATGTCGAGTGGCGATTCGACCAGTCGGCATTGATGGCTGGTCATTTCGATCCAGCGCACCTGCTGCGGCTGCGCGTCTTGTGCAAAGCGCGTGCTCATCTCGTGCAGATGAGCCATGCGATCGGCCAGCTTGGGGAAGTCGGGCGACAGTTCGCTGACGGTGTCGAGCGCGGCATGGGCGGCGTGGCAGGCCGCGCCGACCTCCTCCAAAGCCGCGCCAAAGGTGGGCATGGCCGAGCGCTCTTCCCAGCGCAACTTGAGCGACCCGCGGCTCGCTCTCGAGGCGGCCTCCCCGGCGCACGCCATGCGCAACTCGCGTGCCGCACGGTCACAAACTGCTGCCAGATCCTGCCAGGCGGCCAGGCCTCGCGCGTGCTGCAAACCGGCGCCTAGCATGTCGCGCGCCGCATCGATCAACTGGCCGCTGGTCAGCGTGATGCCCAAAAATGCCACCCCCGCCTCAGGCAACTGGTGGGCCTCGTCAAACACCGCCACCTCGACGCTGGGCAGCAGTTCGGCCACGCCTGACTCGCGCAAGCTCATGTCTGCAAAAAACAGGTGGTGGTTGACGACCACCACGTCGGCAGCCATCGCGTCTCGACGCGCCTTCATCACATGGCATTCGCGATAGCTGGGGCACTCGCTGCCCAGACAGTTTTCACGCGTCGAGGTCACCAACGCGATGACGCTGCTGCGCTCGTCAAGGCCGTCGATCTCAGCCAGATCTCCGGTGTGCGTGGACTGCGCCCAGGCCTCGATGCGGCTGAGCGCACGCGCTGACCAGCGATCAGCAGGATCAGCCACATGGCGAGCCAGGCTCATGCGATGGATGCACAGATAGCTGGAGCGGCCCTTGAGCAGCGCCACGCTGGTCGACAACTGCAGCGCGCTGCGCAAGCGAGGCAGATCGCGCAGGAAGAGCTGATCCTGCAAGCTCTTGGTGGCGGTGCTGATCAAGGCACGCGCTCCCGAGAGCAAGGTGGGCACCAGATAGGCGAAGGTCTTGCCCACGCCGGTGCCCGCTTCGGCCACCAGGGCGCGGCGCTCGTCAATGGCAGCAGCCACCTCGAGTGCCATGCGAATCTGGACCTCGCGCTCGGTGTAGTGGGGGTCGGCCTGCGAAAGACTCCCAACGCCAGAGAAGGCCTGCTTCACGGCAGTCTGAAGAGGCGTCAATTCAGAGGTTTGTGAAAGCAATGAGGGGGTGCGCGAGGGCGGGCTGAGGCCAGCCGAGTCTATAGTCTGCCGTCATGTCTCCAAGTACCCCAGTGTCAGGCCATCGCCTGTCGGCAGCCACCGCCATCCACAGCGGCGACCGGACCTATCAACAGGACCAGGCCGCCTTCATTGCCCACAGGGACGTGGCCGGTTGCGCACTGGGCGTTCTGGCCGACGGCATGGGTGGCAAGAGCGGCGGGCGCAAGGCCTCGGACCAGGTGGTGCTGACGGCGCAGCAACTCTTCGAGCGCTTTTCGCCCAGCCGCGACAACCCCATGGAAGCGCTGAAGCAGCTGGTTCTGGAAGCCCACCTGATGATCAAGCTGACGGCCATCACGTCGGAAGAAGAGCCTCACAGCACGCTCGCAGCCTTTCTGGTCAGCCCCAACCTGGACTGTCATGTGGCCCATGCGGGCGACTCGCGTGTCTACCACTACCGTGGCCGGGAGTTGGTGATGCGTACGAGTGACCACTCTTATGTGCAGCGCCTCGTCGACGAAGGCCAGTTGAGCGAGGATGAAGCCCAAAGCCATCCCCAGTCGAATCTGCTGACAGGCTGTCTGGGCACGGTTCAGGAGCCGCCATTGGCCGTCACGCCAACCGAGCGACTGCAACCCGGCGACTGCGTGATGTGCTGCAGCGACGGGCTGTGGCACTACTTCAACAGCAAGGAGATCGGTCAGATCTTGTCTTCGCTGCCTCCAAAGGAAGCCGCCAAGATGCTGATCGACAAGGCCCGCCAGCGCGCCAAGGGCGGCGGCGACAACCTGTCACTGGTGCTGATGCGCGTCGAACCACCTGGCGCCTGAGCCAGGCCAGCGGTTCACCCCTTCACTGTCAACTGGGCGCAGACGCGCCAGACGCCGCAGTGCCGGGCACCGGCAGCGGTTTAGCCGGGGGCTTGCTGGCATCGCGCTCGGCGTTCTTCTTCAAGACCGCTGCACGCCGCTCTTCGGCTTGCCTCACGCGCAAGGTCTGATAGTCCTCGCTGCCAGGCAGCGGCGCCTGAGCCTTTGGCGTGATCGGCTTGTCGGTCTTCTGGATCAAAGGAGGCATCACCGACGAGGCAGCCGGCATGCTCACGCCTGACGCGCCAAGCTGGCTGGCGCTGGCCGCTTCAGCCGAGCGTATCTTGGGTCGCACCAAAGGAAGGTCTGATCCTGATGCCGCGGCTGCGTTGGCTGATGCCGCAGCGCTGGCGGACTCCGCCTTGGTGCGCAGGCGCTCGGTGCGCTCAGCGGCTCGCTGCTTGCGCTCCTTGTCGTCAAGCGCCAAAGACTCCTTGCGCAGCGGCTCGACCACGGCGCGATGCTCCTTGCGAGCGGCGAGCACGCAATCAGTCACCGCGAAACGCTCCTGACACTCCAGCTCTTTTTGCGCCAGCTTGGCGTCGGCCTGCGACTTGGCCTTGTTGATGCGCTCGCGCTCACTCGCATCCGATGCAAATGCGGCGCCATGCGCCATGGCCACGCACAGGGCCGAAGCCGTCATCAAGCTCGAGCGAAACCACGGGTTCATGTCAGCGAAGTCTCCACATCACGACGCGCCAGCGCCAGGAATTCAGCCGATCTCATCTCATGCAGCCGAGACACGGTGCGCGGAAACTCGTGGGCCAAGGGGCCTTCAGTGTAAAGAGCCTCGGCCTCGACCTCGGCCGACAGGATCAGCTTGACGCGGCGGTCGTACATCACATCGACCAGCCAGGTGAAACGCCGCGCCTCCGAGGCCAGTCGAGGCGACATCTGCGGCACGCCGGACACCAGCACGGCGTGAAAGCGCGCGGCCAGTTCAAGGTAGTCGTTTTGCGAGCGCGGGCCGCCGCACAGTTCGCGAAAGTCGAACCACACGACACCGCCTGCGCGTCGGCGTGCCTTGAGCACGCGGTGCTCGATGTTCAGCTCGGGGCTCTCGTCCTTCGCCTCGGCCAGGCGCTCGAAGGCGGCACTCATCGCCGCATCGGCATGCTCGCCCAGCGGCGTCTGGTACATCTCGACCTGCTCGAGCGTGCGCTGCCGGTAATCGATGCCATGGTCGACGTTGATGACGTGCAGGCGGCTCTTCAGCAGTTCGATCGCCGGCAGGATGCGGTCACGGTGCAGGCCGTTGGGGTACAGCCCATCGGGATGAAAGTTCGATGTGGTGACGATGCTCACGCCGTGATCGAACAGCGACTCAAGCAGGCGGTAGAGGATCATCGCGTCGGTGATATCGGCCACGTGAAACTCGTCGAAGCAGATCAGCCGAAAGCGTTTCGACATGCGCTGGCCCAGCACCTTGAGCGGGTCGACCGTGCCGTGCATGTCGGCCAGTTCGCGGTGCACCTCGCGCATGAACTCATGAAAGTGCAAGCGCGTCTTGCGTTTGAGCGGCACCGCGTTGAAAAAGCAATCCATCAGAAAGCTCTTGCCGCGCCCCACCCCACCGTGCATGTAGACGCCGCGCGGAATTTCAGGGCGCGCCAGCAGCCGTGCCAGCGCATTGCCACGTTTGGCCTTGTAGGCGGCCCATTCGTTTTCGCAACGTTCCAGCGCATCGATGGCAGCCATCTGCGCAGCGTCTGCCGTGTAGCCGCGTTCGGCCAGAGTGCGTTGGTACAACTCGCGAACAGACATGTGTGGCTTCAGATGGAATGAAAAACGGGCAGCGCAAGCCGCCCGTGTCTGTCTGGTCAGACGGCCCGAGAAGGCCGCCGTCGGGTCAGAAGTTCAAGGTGCGCTTGTCAACCGCCAGCGCCGCTTCCTTGGTCGACTCGCTGAGCGATGGGTGCGCGTGGCAGATGCGCGCGATGTCTTCGGCGCTCGCCCTGAACTCCATCGCCACCACCGCCTCGGCGATCAATTCCGAAGCGAACGGCCCGACGATGTGCACACCCAAGATCTCGTCGGTGGTCGCGTCGGCCAGCATCTTCACCATGCCGGTGGTGTCACCCATCGCGCGCGCGCGGCCATTGGCCATGAACGGGAAGGTGCCTGCCTTGTACTGGCGGCCTTCGGCCTGGAGCTGCTGCTCGGTCTGACCGACCCAGGCAATCTCGGGCGAGGTGTAGATCACCCACGGCACGGTGTTGAAGTTGACGTGCGGGTGCTGGCCGGCAATGCGCTCGGCCACGGCCACGCCTTCTTCTTCGGCCTTGTGCGCGAGCATCGGGCCGCGCACCACATCGCCCACTGCCCACACATTGGGCAAGTTGGTGTGGCAGTGATCGTCCACCGTGATCGCACCGCGCTCATCGAGCTTCAGGCCCACCGCCTCGGCGTTCAGGCCGATGGTGTTGGGCACACGGCCGATGGACACGATGAGCTTGTCGACCTCGAGCTTGACCGCATCGCCGTTGGCATTGGCGTAGGCCACGGTCACTGCCGACTTGCCCGCGGTGACCTTGTCGATCTTCACGCCCAGCTCGATCTTCAGGCCCTGCTTGACGAAGCACTTGTGCGCTTCCTTGGCGATTTGCTGATCGACCGCGCCGAGGAAGGTCGGCAGACCTTCGAGCACCGTGACTTCAGAGCCCAGACGGCGCCACACCGATCCCATCTCGAGTCCGATCACGCCCGAGCCGATCACGCCCAGACGCTTGGGCACAGCCCCGATGCGCAGCGCGCCGTCGTTGGACAAGATCTTGTCTTCATCGAACGCAGCACCCGGCAACTGCCGAGCGTTCGAGCCGGTGGCCAGGATGATGTGCTTGCCCGTGACGGACTCGCTGGTCGCACCGGTCACCGCGATCTCGTAGCCGCCATCAGCCGCCTTCACGAACGAGCCGCGACCGTGAAAGAAGGTCACCTTGTTCTTCTTGAAGAGGTACAGGATGCCGTCGTTGTTCTGCTTGACCACGGTGTCCTTGCGGCCGAGCATCTTGGCCACGTCGATGCTCAGGTTGTCCAGGCCGATGCCATGATCGGCAAACGAGTGACCCGCATGCTCGAAGTGCTCGCTCGACTGCAGCAAGGCCTTGCTCGGAATGCAGCCGACGTTGGTACAGGTGCCGCCCGGTGCCGGGCCGCCCTTGTCGTTTTTCCACTCGTCGATGCACGCCGTGCTGAATCCCAGCTGCGCCGCGCGGATGGCGGCCACATAGCCGCCAGGTCCGCCACCGATCACCACCACATCAAATTGCTGGCTCATGAACAGTTTCCTCAGATGTCGAACAACAGGCGCGATGGGTCTTCCAGCGCTTCTTTCATGGTGACCAGGCCCAGCACGGCTTCGCGGCCGTCGATGATGCGGTGGTCGTACGACATGGCGAGGTAGTTCATCGGACGGATCACGATCTGCCCGTTCTCGACCACGGCGCGTTCCTTGGTGGCGTGAACGCCCAGGATGGCCGACTGCGGCGGGTTGATGATGGGCGTGGACAGCATCGAGCCAAAGGTGCCGCCGTTGCTGATCGAGAAGGTGCCACCGGTCAGGTCGTCAAGCGACAGCTTGCCTTCGCCAGCCTTCTTGCCGAACTCGGCGATCTTCTTTTCGATGTCGGCAAAGCTCATCTGGTCGACATTGCGCAAGATGGGCACCACCAGACCGCGTGGCGAACCCACGGCGATGCCGATGTCGAAGTAGCCGTGGTAGACGATGTCGTTTCCGTCGACGCTGGCATTGATCACCGGGTACTTCTTGAGTGCAGCAACTGCGGCCTTCACGAAAAAACTCATGAAGCCCAGCTTCACGCCGTGCTCTTTTTCGAACTTCTCCTGGAAGCGCTTGCGCATTTCCATCAACGGAGCCATGTTGACTTCGTTGAAGGTGGTCAGGATGGCGTTGGTGGCTTGCGATTGCAGCAAACGCTCGGCCACACGTGCACGCAGGCGCGACATCGGCACGCGCTGCTCCGGGCGATCGCCCAGATTGACGGTGGTCGGGGCTGCCACCGAGGGCAGCGGCCTGGCCACCGCAGCAGCCACAGGGGCTGAAACCGAAGCAATCGCTGGCGCTGGCGCAGGTGCCGCCAGTGCGCCGGTGACATCGCCCTTGAGCACGCGGCCGTCCTTGCCAGTGCCGGCGACCGAGCCGGCGGCCATGTTGTTGTCGGCCATCAGCTTGGCGGCTGCGGGCATGGCCACGCCAGCCGCTGAGGCCGCTGCCTTGGCAGCCGGCGCGGGCGCAGCGTCGTCAGAGCTCAAGTCGCTCGCCTTCTTGAGCTGCTCGTGCTCGGCGGCCTTGCCTTCGGTGTCGACGAGCGCAATCACCTCTTCGGCCACGCAACTGTCGCCGTTGTTCTTGACGTGTTTGGACATCACGCCTGCCGCGGGCGATGGCACTTCGAGCACGACCTTGTCGGTCTCGATTTCAACGAGGATCTCGTCCATCTGGACGGCCTCACCAGGTTTTTTCTTCCACACCAGCAAGGTGGCTTCCGCAACCGATTCAGACAGCTGCGGGACTTTGACTTCAACGATGGACATGGTGTTCTTTCTTGACGTTCGAGTGGGGCTCAGCCGTGCTCACGGCCGAGCGCACAGATCACTTGGAGAGGAGGAATCCCTTGAGCTTGCCGAAGGCCTGATCCAGCAGTGACTTGAGCTGCTCCTGGTGCAGATGCGAGTAGCCCACCGCCGGAGAAGCCGATGCAGGACGGCCGGCGTAGCCGAGCTTCTGGCCTTCGAGCATGTTCTCGTGGATGTAGTGCTGCACGAAGAACCAGGCGCCTTGGTTCTGTGGCTCGTCCTGACACCAGACGATCTCGGTGGCGTTCGGAAACTTCTTCATCTCGGCAGCGAATGCCTTGTGCGGGAAGGGATACAGCTGCTCGACCAGCAGGATCGCCGTGTCGTTGTGCTTCTTGGCCTCGCGACGCTTCATCAGGTCATAGGCCACCTTGCCCGAACAGCACACCACGCGCTTGACTTCGGCGGCGTTGATTTCGGCGTTGTGCGCGCCGATCACCGTGCGGAACTCGCCACGCGTGAATTCGGTCAGCGGCGAAGACGCGTCCTTGGCACGCAACAGCGACTTCGGCGTCATGATGACCAGCGGCTTGCGGAACTGGCGAACCATCTGCCGACGCAACAGGTGGAAGATCTGGCTGGCCGAGGTTGGCTGCACGATCTGCATGTTGTTGTCAGCAGCGAGCTGCATGAAACGCTCGAGACGCGCCGACGAGTGCTCGGGGCCTTGGCCTTCGTAGCCGTGCGGCAGCATCAGGGTGAGGCCGTTGGCGCGGCCCCACTTCACCTCGCCCGAGGCGATGAACTGGTCGATCACCACTTGCGCGCCATTGGCGAAGTCACCGAACTGCGCCTCCCAGATCACCAGGGTGTTGGGCTCGGCCGATGCATAGCCGTACTCGAATCCCAGCACGGCTTCTTCGGACAGCAGCGAGTCGATCACCACGAACGGCGCCTGACCCTCTGCCACATGCTGCAGTGGCGTGTAGGTGCCCACGTCCCACTTCTCGCGGTTCTGGTCGTGCAGCACCGAGTGGCGGTGTGTGAAGGTACCGCGGCCGCAGTCTTCGCCCGACAGGCGCACCGCATAACCGCTGGCCACCAGCGAAGCAAAGGCGAGGTGCTCGCCCATGCCCCAGTCAACGTTGATCTCGCCGCGGCCCATGGCTGCGCGGTCGGCCAGCACCTTTTCAACCAGCGAGTGAACCTTGAAGTCCTTGGGCAACGCCGTGATGCGCTCGGCCAGACGCTTGATCTCCGACAGCGGCAGCGCAGTGTCGGCCGCGTCGGTCCACTTCTTGCCGAGGAACGGCGCCCAGTCGACGGCAAACTTGCTCTTGTAGTTGGTGAGCACCGGGCTGTAGGCATGCTTGCCTTCATCCATCGCGGCGCGGAACGCCTTGACCAGACCGTCGGGTCCGTCGGCGGGGAACACCGCTTGTGCCACCAGTTTGTCGGCGTACAGCTTGCGCGTGCCGGGGTGCTGGGCGATCTTTTTGTACATCAGCGGCTGCGTGAGCGCCGGGGTGTCCTGCTCGTTGTGCCCGAGCTTGCGGAAGCACACGATGTCGACCACCACGTCCTTGGAGAACTCCTGGCGGTAATCCAGCGCAATCTGCGTGGCCAGCACGACCGCTTCAGGATCGTCACCGTTCACGTGCAGCACGGGCGCTTCGATCATCTTGACGACGTCGGAGCAATACAGCGTCGAGCGGGTATCGCGCGGATCGCTGGTGGTGAAGCCGATCTGGTTGTTGATGACCACGTGCACCGTGCCACCGGTGAAGTAGCCACGCGTTTGAGCCAGCGCCAGCGTCTCCATCACAACGCCTTGGCCGGCAAAGGCCGCGTCGCCGTGCACGAGGATGGGCAGCACCGAATGGCCCGAAGCGTCGCCGCGGCGGTCCAGTCGCGCCTTGACCGAGCCTTCGACCACCGGGTTGACGATCTCGAGGTGCGAGGGGTTGAACGCCAGACTCAGGTGAACCGGACCACCCGGGGTGGTGACATCGCTGGAGAAGCCCTGGTGGTACTTCACATCGCCGGATGGCAGGTTCTCGGGCGCTGTGTGATCGAACTCGGAGAACAACTCGGCAGGGGTCTTGCACAGGGTGTTGACCAGCACGTTCAGACGACCACGGTGGGCCATGCCGATCACGATTTCCTGGACGCCGGCCTGACCGGCGCGCTGCACCAGCTCGTCCATCGAGGCGATGAAGCTCTCGCCGCCTTCGAGCGAGAACCGCTTTTGGCCCACGTATTTGGTGTGCAGGTAGCGCTCCAGACCTTCGGCCGCGGTGAGCTGCTCAAGGATGTGCTTTTTCTGGTCGGACGTGAAGTTGGGCTTGGAGCGGATCGACTCAAGACGCATCTGCCACCAGCGCTTTTCGGCTGGGTCGGTGATGTGCATGTACTCGGCACCGATCGAGCCGCAGTAGGTTTCCCGCAGCGCCTGCAGGATCTGCCGCAGCGTCATGTGCTCGGCGGTCGAGAAATAGGTGTTCGAGGCGCTGAACGAGATGTCCATGTCGGACTCGCTCAGGTCATAGAACGTCGGCTCGAGTTCGGGAATCTTCGGCCGCTCCTGACGCTGCAGCGGATCCAGATCGGCCCAGCGCGAACCCAGGAAGCGGTAGGCCGCGATCAGCGACTGCACATGAACCTGCTTGCGCGCGACGGCGAGGTCGGCGCTGCTGGCCTTGGATCCAAAGGCGTTGGCCTTGGCGCGCTGTGCGAACGACTCGACCACCGGCGCGTGCGCCATGTCGCGTTCGTTGGAGCCATCAACCGCCGGCACATGCTGCAGCGCGTCGAAGTAGGAGCGCCAGTTTTCGGGCACGGAGCCCGGGTTGTCGAGGTAGGCCTCGTACATCTCTTCTACGTATGGCGCATTGCCACCGTACAGATGCGAGTTCGCCCTGTATTCCTGCATCATTTCGCTCACCTCGTGCACCGGTTTCCGGCGCGATAGTGGGTTAAAAACCTTCCGCGTCCCGGCTTCACCGGTTTGCGGACAAGCGACCCGCCTAGGCTGCAAAACAACTTAGGGGACGGGAAGGACCTGTTGAGATAACCCGTGGACTTTAACACCCGGCACTCGGTGCGATGGGGCTCAAATGGGCGGTGTTGAAGCAGTTGATGGCGCCTTGGACTGCGGCAAGACCAGCGATAACCGACCCGTCATGACACGCCACCAGACCATACGCATCCACCCCGAAGCGCCGACCAAGCCTACCTGGGGCGATGCCTGCAACGGCTGCGGCGTGTGCTGCGCAGCCGAGCCCTGCCCGGTTGGGGTGCTGGTGTCGGGGCGACGCAAGGGTTCCTGTGCCGCACTCGAATGGCAAGACGCCGAGCGTCGATACGTGTGCGGCGTGGTCACCTCGCCCGCGCGCTACCTGGGCGTGGGTTCAGGCCGCCTGGGCCAGGTGGTTTCGGCCATCGCGCGGCGGATGATTTCCGCCGGCAAGGGCTGTGACTCGGACGCTCAGCTGGTCGAGTGAGGGGGCAGATCAACCCAAAGACAGCCGCGCTCTGGCCTTCGCATATTCAGCCACCCAACGCGCAATCAACTCACGCGCGGGCAGCACCTGCCGGATCGCGCCGATGCCCTGCCCGCTGCCCCAGATGTCGCGCCAGGCCTTGGGCACGTCACCGCCGAAGTTCATGGTCTTGAGGTCGCCTTCGGGCAAGGCGTCGGGGTCGAGGCCGGCTTGGCGGATCGAGCCCTTGAGGTAGTTGCCATGCACGCCCGTGAACAGGTTGCTGTAGACGATGTCATCGCTGCAGCTGTCGACGACCATCTGCTTGTAAGCCGCTGACGCATGCGCCTCGTCGGTGGCGATGAAGGCCGAGCCGATGTAGGCCGCATCGGCACCCATGGCCTGCGCGGCGAGCACTGCGCCGCCGGTGGCCATCGCGCCGCTGAGCGCCACCGGGCCGTCGAACCACTCGCGGATTTCCTGAATCAGCGCAAACGGGCTCTTGAGCCCCGCGTGCCCCCCCGCACCCACGGCCACCGCAATCAGCCCGTCGGCGCCCTTGTCGATGGCCTTGTGCGCAAAGGCGTTGTTGATGACGTCATGCAGCACCACGCCACCGTAGCTGTGGGCTGCTTCGTTGATCTCAGGCCGCGCGCCCAGCGAAGTGATGATCACCGGCACCCGGTACTTCACGCACAGCGCCATGTCGTGCTCGAGCCGGTCGTTGCTCTTGTGCACGATCTGGTTGACGGCAAACGGCGCGGCGGGTTGCTGCGGATGGCGCGCGTTGTGCTCGGCCAGCGCTTCGGTGATCTCGGCCAGCCAGTCGTCAAGTTGCGATGCGGGCCGTGCATTGAGCGCCGGCATGGCGCCGATCACGCCGGCCTTGCACTGCTCGATCACCAGTTGCGGGTTGCTGATGATGAACAGCGGCGCCGCGATAACCGGCACCGGCTGGCGCCTGAGGCCTTCGACGAAGGCCGCGGCCGACGGACTCAAAAGGAATCCACGGCCATGCCGTTGACGCTGTCGGCGCCATCGAGGATGGCATCACGCGTACCGGGCACGGTGACCAGGATGTGTTCGGCGAAGAACCTCGCCGTGGCAATCTTGGCTTGCAAAAAGGCGGCATCGCCCTGCCCTTTCGCCAACTGGTCCTCGGCGATCAGCAGCGAGCGTGCCATCTGCCAGCCGGCCAGCAAGCGGCCCGCCAGCATCAGATAAGGCACCGAGCCGGCGAACACCACCGCCGGTTGTTCGCGCGTGTGCGCCACCACGAAATCGACCACCTCGATGAACGCCGTGCGGGCGGCCTGCAAGCGCTTGTGCATGGCCGTGGCGGCCGTGCTCGCACTCGCGGCGAGCGCGGCTTCGGTCTGGGCGATCTGCTGCGCAATGCCACGCGCTGCGGCGCCACCATCGCGCAGCGTCTTGCGCCCCACCAGATCGTTGGCCTGGATGGCCGTGGTGCCTTCGTAGATGGCCAGGATGCGGGCATCGCGGAACAGCTGTGCAGCGCCGGTTTCCTCGATGAAGCCCATGCCGCCGTGCACCTGAATGCCCAGGCTGGTGACGTCGATGCTCATCTCGGTGCTGAAGCCCTTGACCAGCGGCACCGTGAATTCATGGAAAGCCTGCTGCTGCTGGCGCACCGCCGCATCGGTGTGGTGGTGCGCGGTGTCGAAGGCAGCCGCTGACACGCAAGCCAGCGCGCGGCAACCCTCGATGTGAGCGCGCATGGTCATCAGCATGCGGCGCACGTCGGGATGGTGAATGATGGCTGCGCCCGCGGGCGCAGCGGCATCGACCGGACGGCTTTGCACCCGCTGACGCGCGTAATCCACCGCACGCTGGTAGGCGCGCTCGGCCACGCCGATGCCTTGCACGCCCACCGAAAAGCGCGCCGCGTTCATCATCACGAACATGTACTCGAGGCCGCGGTTTTCCTCGCCGATCAGGTGGCCGATGGCGCCCGGGCCCACTGCACCCTTGTCGTCGCCGAACACCAGCACCGCCGTGGGGCTGGCCTTGATGCCCAGCTTGTGCTCGATCGATGCGCAGTACACATCATTGCGCGCACCCTGCGTGCCATCGGCGCCCACCACGAACTTGGGGCACAGGAACAAGCTGATGCCCTTGACCCCGGCCGGCGCATCGGGCGTTCTGGCCAGCACCAGATGCACGATGTTGTCGGCCATGTCGTGCTCGCCGAAGGTGATGTAGATCTTCTGGCCGCTGATGCGGTAAGACCCATCGGCTTGCGGCACCGCCTTCGTGCGCACCGCCGCCAGATCGGAGCCCGCCTGCGGCTCGGTCAGGTTCATGGTGCCGGTCCAGGTGCCGTCGATCATCTTCGGCAGATAGATGCGGCGCTGCTCGTCGCTGCCCGCCGTCAGCAAGGCCTCGATCGCACCGTCGGTGAGCAAGGGACACAGTGCAAAGCTCACGCTGGCGCTGTTGAGCATCTCAGCGCAGGCCGCGCCTATCGTCTTGGGCAGCCCCTGACCGCCGAACTCGAGCGGATGCTGCAGACCTTGCCAGCCACCTTCGACAAACTGCCGAAAGGCGTGCTTGAAGCCGGCGGATGTCGTGACCGTGCCCTGGTTCCACACAGCGGGCTGGCGGTCGCTGGGCGCGTTGAGCGGCTCGACGACTTCGGCGCAAAAGCGCGATGCCTCGGTAAGCACCGCCTCAGCGGTCTCGAGGCCGGCATCCTCGAAGCCTGGCAACTGGCTCAGAGCTTGCAGCCCCGCCAGTTCCTTCATGCAAAAAAGCATGTCTGCAACCGGCGCGGTGTAGCTCATGGGTGCTCCTTGTGATCGCACGCACAGCCCACAGGCTGCGCGCTGCGGGGACTTCGGGTGTCAGAGTGCCGCGACCAGCTCCGGCACGGCGACGAACAAGTCGGCTTCAAGGCCGTAGTCGGCCACGCTGAAGATCGGTGCCTCGCCATCCTTGTTGATGGCCACGATCACCTTGCTGTCTTTCATGCCGGCCAGATGCTGGATGGCGCCGCTGATGCCGCAAGCCACATACAACTGCGGTGCCACGATCTTGCCGGTTTGCCCGACCTGCCAGTCGTTGGGCGCGTAGCCTGCATCGACCGCGGCGCGGCTGGCGCCGAGTGCCGCACCCAGCTTGTCGGCCAGCGGCATCAGCACCTCGTTGAATTTGTCGGGGCTGCCCAGCGCGCGCCCGCCGCTGACGATGATCTTGGCGGCGGTGAGTTCAGGCCGGTCGTTGCGCGCGATCTCGCTGCGAATGAAGCTGGCCTTGCCTTCATCGGCCAGCGCCGCCACCACCGTGACGCTGGCCGTGCCGCCCACATCGGCCACCGGATCAAAGCCGGTCGCGCGCACGGTGATCACCTTGACGGCGTCTGCGCTTTGCACGGTGGCAATGGCGTTGCCGGCGTAGATCGGCCGCTCGAAGGTGTCGGCACTGATGACGGCGGTGATGTCAGACACCTGACCCACGTCGAGACGAGCGGCCACGCGTGGCGCGATGTTCTTGCCCGATGCGGTCGCGGCAAACAAGACGTGCGTGTAGCCGCCAGCAGCCACCTGTGCCAGCACCTGCGCGGCCACCGCTTCGGACAGCGCGTGGGCGAAGGCTGGCGCCTCGGCGTGCAGCACCTGCGTCACACCCGGAATCTGAGCGGCAGCCTGCGCGGCCGCGGCCGCCTCATGCCCCGCCACCAGCACGTGCACCTCGCCGCCGATCTTGAGTGCCGCAGCCACGGTGTTGAAGGTTGCGCCCTTGAGCGACGCGTTGTCATGCTCGGCAATCACCAGCGTGGTCATGTCAGATCACCTTTGCTTCGTTCTTGAGTTTGGACACCAGCGTGGCCACATCGGGCACCTTGATGCCGGCAGCGCGCTTGGGCGGCTCGGTCACCTTCAGCGTCTTGATCCGAGGCGCCACGTCCACACCCAGGGCATCAGGCGTCAGCACCTCGAGCGGCTTTTTCTTCGCCTTCATGATGTTGGGCAGGGTGACGTAGCGCGGCTCGTTGAGGCGCAAGTCGGTGGTGATGATCGCCGGCAACGACAGGCGCAAGGTTTCGAGGCCGCCATCAACTTCGCGCGTGACCAGGGCGTGGCCCTCAGCCACCTCGACCTTCGATGCGAAGGTGGCCTGCGGCCAGTCACCCAGCGCGGCGAGCATCTGCCCGGTCTGGTTGCAGTCGTCGTCAATGGCCTGCTTGCCCAGGATCACCAGACCCGGCCGTTCGCGATCGACCAGCGACTTGAGCAGCTTGGCCACGGCCAGCGGCTGCAACTCGGCGTCGGTCTCGATGAGGATGGCGCGGTCGGCACCAATGGCCATGGCGGTACGCAGGGTTTCCTGACACTGGGTCACGCCGCACGACACGGCGATGACCTCGGTGGCCACGCCCTTTTCGCGCAACCGCACAGCTTCTTCGATGGCGATTTCGTCGAACGGGTTCATGCTCATCTTGACGTTGGCCAGATCGACACCCGACCCGTCAGACTTGACACGCACCTTGACGTTGTAGTCCACCACGCGCTTGACCGCGACCAACACCTTCATGAATTCTTCTCCTTGGGTCGCTGCACCCGACCAGCCCTGTGAGGGCTCAAAACAAGCCTCGGATCGAGGCGAACGCGTGGTGCCCGGAACGGGAATCGAACCCGTACGCCCCTTCTCAGGAAGCGGCGGATTTTAAGTCCGCAGTGTCTACCAATTTCACCATCCGGGCCGTCTCAAAATTATCGCCGCGTGAGCCTTCGCAGAGCTCTCGGCAAGCGAGCGCCGGCCCTCAGAGCTGCATGCGCACGATGGAAAAGTCATCGTCCAGCGGGCCGGGGCCATTCTTCATCTGGGCCCAACGGAACAATGACTCCAACGCATCGGGATCGTTGCCAAACTCCAGCATGAAGGTCTCGAAATCTTCATAGGACAGCTCGTTGCCGTCGGTGTCCTGAATCTCGAAGCACCCATCGCACAGCACCACCAACGTGGCCCCTGGCGGCACCACATGGGTTTCTGATACGTAGGGCACATCTTCGAAGGCCCCGATGATCAGATTGGTCGACAGCAAGCGCTGCCCGGTGAGCTTGCCGTCCGCCCCGGGTATCAAAAGCAAGGCAGCCGGATGGCCGCCACTGGCGTGGCGAATGGTGCGCGAAGGGATGTGATACACGCCGTACCACAGCGTGAAGTACATGTCGTTTTGCTTCGACATGAGGTAGATGTTGCTCAGCGCGGCCAGCACGGCGCCCGGGTCCTTCATGTCGACATTCGGGATCGACCCTGAGCGGATCTGGTTGATGGCCGTCACCGACAGCAGCGCGGGGCCCACACCGTGTCCGCACACATCCAGCAGATACACCGCGAAGTGCTCCTCGTCGATCAAGTGATAGCCAAACGAGTCGCCCCCGAGTTCGGCCGAGGGCTCATAGAACCAGTCGATCTTGAACGGAATTTCGGTGGGTGGCGGCAAGATCGAGCGCACGTACTTCAGGGCCTCGTTGAGCTCTTCATCCAGACGGCGCTGTGTGCGCTCGAGCCGCTCTTTTTCTTCAGCCAGTTGCCTGTGCTGCAAGCGCTCGATGTCACGCAGACGCTTTTTCTCGAGCGATGACGTCACGCGGGCGCGCAGCAAGGTCGGGTTGAAGGTCTTGGGCAGGTAGTCCTCGGCGCCAGCCTCGATGCACTGGACCGCGTTTTCGATCTGGTCCACGCTCGAGATCACGATCACCGGCGGGGCGCCCAGTTCGGGCTCGGCCTTGATGGCGAGCAGCAGTTCGATGCCGGTCATCTCCGGCATTTCCATGTCGAGCAACATCAGATCGAACGAGGCCTCGCGGATCTTGTCCAGCGCATCGCGGCCGTCCTTGGCCTCCTTGATGTGCTGCACTCCCAGATCGTTCAGGGCGCGCATCAGCGCCATGCGCATCAGCCGGCTGTCGTCGACCACCAGCACGCGCGCGTCTTGCAGCAAGCTGCTGACCGCCGCCGAAGAACCCGAAGTCGTTGCCGCAAGGGTCGAAGTCTCTTGGATGCTCATGGAATGGCCTGTGTCAATTTGAAATGGATCTTCGCTCGCCAGATGCGTTGCGTGAAGCGGCCTACTCCGTGGCCTTGGGTACCAGCGCCACAAGACGTGCCGCCTTGGCCAGCAGCTGGTCTTCCTGAAACGGCTTGGTGATGTAATCGCGCACCCCCAGACGTGCCACCGCAGTGACGGTCTCGGGGTTGGAATTGGCGGTCAACATGATGACCTTGGTGCCCTTCAAGGACTCGTCGGCTCGAAGTTGCTTGAGCATCTCGACACCGTCCATCACCGGCATGTTGTAGTCCAGCACGATCAGATCGGGCTTGTGCTGCCGCGTTTGATGCAGCCCCACCTCGCCGTTTTCGGCTTCGATGATCGTGCACTCAAAGCGCGCGAACGCACGTGACACCGCCCGGCGAACCAGGCTGCTGTCGTCAACACTGAGGATTGTCGGATTCATGAGGCTCAAACCTTAATGAGAGGGAAAGAGAAAAGGGCAAACCCGCGCACGTCCAGCCGCCCTCGAATCTGGACTCGAAAGGCTCTGCGTCTTCGGCATCTTCACGCACGCGTGAGACCTGCGGCGTGCCCAGATCATTGAGGTAACCACTGCCCGTCAGCGCAGCGCCAACCTGGCCCGCCAGCATGTTGCAGAACTCGCCTGCCAGATCGAGCTTGTCGGGATCGGACGCCGTGCTGGAGTCTGGCAATCCCAGCATGTGGGCCACCAGCTTGTCGGCCAAGGCATCAGGCAAGGACAAACAGATGTCGCCGTACACCCTGGCGCCGAACATGGCCACCGTGCCGTGCAGCATGGCGGCATAGCCTGCAGCCACGGCCGGCAATTTCTCCAGGGGTTCGGCCGCCAGGCCGAACTGGGTGCTCAGCACCTTGTGAACGGCAGCGGCGACGATCGGTGCAAGCGCAGGAGTGGGCATGGTGTGGTTCACGCAGAGCGGATTTCGGAAAGGGCCTGAACGATGGCATGAGGCATGTGTTTCAAGGACACCACCTTTTCGGCAGCGCCCATCTTGATGGCCGCCTGCGGCATGCCAAACACCACGCAACTCTGCTCATCCTGTACCAGAGTGCGAGCACCCATGCCGCGCATGGCGAGCATGCCCCGGGCACCATCCACGCCCATGCCTGTCAGCAAGGCGGCGACCGCGTCCTTGCCGGCCACATCAGCCGCGGAACGGAACAGGACATCGACCGCCGGCCGGCAGTGATGCACCGGCGGCGACTGGGTCAACCGTGTCATGTATCCACCACGCCCGGGCATCAGGGCCAGGTGGAAGTTGCCCGGTGCGACCAGACAGGTGCTTTCTTCCAGCACCTCGCCGTCGACCGCCTCACGCACCGGGAAGGCGCACAACTCATCGAGGTGTGCGGCCATGGTGCGCGAAAAATTGGGGGGGATGTGCTGTACCACCACGATGGGCGGCAAGCCCGCTGGCAGGTGCGGCAGCAAATACCTGAGGGCTTCAATCCCACCGGTGGACGCGCCGATGACGATGACGCGCCGGGACGAATACTTGATGGCCGAGCGTTGGGCAGGCGGTGCTCGGTGCTGTACCTCGGTCATGCGCAAGCCCGGCTGCGAGCGGGCTGCGGCCTTGACCAGATAGGCCAGGTGGCGCGCGACTTCACCGATCGACTGGCTGCCGTCGGGCTTGCCCACCACATCGACCGCACCGGCTGCCAAGGCCTCCAGCGCCTTGGCAGAACCGGCCTGGGTCAAGGAACTCACCACGACCACCGGAATCGGGTGGTGTTCTTGAAGAATCCTCAAGAAGGTCAGCCCGTCCATGCGCGGCATTTCCAGATCCAGCGTGATGACATCAGGCTCGACGTCAAGAATGACGTCACGCGCGACGTAGGGGTCGGGGGCCACGCCCACCACTTCGATCCCCACATCGCGACTCAGCGCCTCGATGATGGAACGCCGCGCCAGCGCCGAGTCATCAACCACCACCACGCGAATTTTCTTTTTCGGGATCAAGGCTAGGGCTCTGACGTTAGATCAATGCGGACATTCAAGCTGCGCTCAAGGCAGCCTGAACACACCTTGCTGGACCTGCTGCAGCCCATGATTGATACCCATCAGGCTCTCCGAATAACCGATGATCAGATAGCCGCCTGGCACGAGGTGACGGATCATGCGCTCAACAGCCATGGCTCGCGACTCCAGGTCAAAGTAGATCATCACGTTGCGACAGAAGATGATGTGCTGGGGTGCAGAAATCGGATAAGAGCCCTGAAATAAATTGATGCGGTCGAACTGGACCCGATTGCGAAGCTCGGGGCCCACCCTGCACGTGCCCTCCCATTCATCCACCCCCCGCAGGAAGTAGCGCTGCAGCTGTTCTGCCGGCACTGGGGCCACCGACGTCATTCGGTACACCGCCTGCCTGGCGCGCGTCAGCATCCGATTGGAAATGTCTGAAGCCAGGATCTTCCAGCCCACACCTGGATGGGCTTGCAGGTACTCGGCGAGCACCAGCGCGAGCGTGTAGGGCTCTTCTCCAGACGATGAGGCAGCTGACCAGACCCTGAGTGACGCCCCCGAAGCCTTCAAGTCAGGAAGAAACTGGGCAAGGGCCGTTTGCGTGAGAAACGTGAAGTGATCCCCCTCGCGGTAAAAGTGGGTGTGGTTGGTGGACAGCAAGTCCACCAACTCCTCCAGTTCATCGCCAGCGCGGCTTGACGCCACGAAAGCCGCGTAGTCCTCAAGACTGTCCAGCCCCAGCATGCGCACCCGCTTTCGCAGCCTGTTGGCAAGCATCATCTGCTTGTCAGGACCGATGCGGATGCGGCTGTGCTTGTAGACCAGGCTGACCAGCAGTTGGTAAGCGTGATCCGACAAACTATCGGCGGGGGTCATCACCCTCCAGCGTTAACGACGGTGCCCGGCTTCAAAACTTTCGAAAACCGCTGTCATCGGGCTCGGCTTCAGCATCGCCGGGCTCAGGGGGCATTGGGATGTTGCCCAGAGCGCGGCGTTGGCCTGCTCCCAATGCGGCAGCAGGAGCCGCTGGGGCACGCGAACCCGAGGGTGCCGCCGACGAGCGCGCGCGGCGCGCTGCCGGCTTGGGCGACATCCGGGTGAAGCTCGGTGCCGCGGCGGCTGACGAACCCGCCTGCTGAGCGCTGGAACCACCCACCAGTTCAACGAGGCGAACCACCAGGCTCTTCATGGTCTTGGCCTGTGCGTCCAACTGCTCAGCGGCACTGGCGCTTTGCTCGGCACTGGTCGAGTTGCTCTGCGAGATGCTGTCCATCTGGTTGATGGCCACCCCGATCTGAGAGATGCCCTGCGCCTGCTCGCCGGCTGCCGTGGCAATCTGGCCGACCAGCGCATCCGTGGCGGCGACCTTCTCGGCAATCAGCAACAGCGAACGACCCACCTGCGAGGTGCACTCGGCACCACGGCGGCTGTTGGCGATGGCCGCATCGATCTTGTCGGCGGTTTCCTGGGCCGCTGCAGCACTGCGCTGGGCGAGCGAGCGAACCTCATCGGCCACCACCGCAAAGCCGGCACCGGCTTCACCGGCGCGTGCTGCCTCAACAGCGGCGTTCAGCGCCAGGATATTGGTCTGGAAAGCAATCTCGTCGATGTTCTTGACGATCTTGGCGACCTCGGCGCTTGAGGTGTCGATCGCCGACATGGCCTGGTTCATTTCGGTCATGGTCTTGGTGCCGCTGTCAGCGACAGCGCGCGCTTCAGACGCCAGGCTCTTGGCCTTTTGCGCGTTGTCGGCGGTCGAGCGGATCATGCTCGACATCTCTTCCAGCGCGGTGCTGGTTTCCTCGATCGAAGAGGCCTGTTCGGTGGCGCCCGACGACAAGACCTGGCTGGCGGCTGACACCTCCTGCGCTGCAGACGCCGTCTGGTTGGCACCCGACTCCAGGTCTTCGCTGATTTCGCGCAGCGCCGCATTGGTTGCGCGGATGATCATCCAGGCCACCAAGATGGCGATCAACACCGACACGCCGATCACGATTTTCAGCAGCTGCTCACCCGCCTCGGCCAGCTCCTTGCCGCGCTCGCCAGCCGCGATGCCCAGCTTGAGGTTGTGGTTGTAGTCGTTGTCAACGGCCTGACTCAGCTTGTCGTAGTTGGCGAACTGCACCTCGCGCAAGAGCCTTTCGGACTCTTCAAAATTGCTTTCGCGCTCAAGCGCATCGATACGAGCCGAAGTCACCTTCACGGCCTCTTGGGCGCGCTTGATCTCCTCGAACAGGCGGCGCTCCTCAGGGTCAGCAATCAGCGACTCGTACTTCGTGAACAGCCCTTCCATCTTCTTTGTAGCCTCGTCGACAGACTGCCGCATGGCAGTTTTTTCTTCGTCGATGGCGGTCAACATCTTCAGTCGGGCGATGGTTCTTTCTCGCGAGACGCTTCCGATTTCACCCAGCACCACGAGGCTGGGCACGGTGTTGTCGGTCACATCCACCAGCGCCGCGCGCATACCGGCAAAGCGCACCAGAGAAAAGCCTCCCAAGACCAGGCTCACGACCGTGATCAGGGTGAAACCCAAAATGATCCGGGATCCGATGGTCCAATTTTTCGTGTTCATGGTGTTCAAGCTTCAATAGAAGATGCAGGTTTGGAAACAGGCGTCAGAACAAGACTTCCGTCTTCCTGGAAGATCTTTTCAATGTTCAGCAGGGTCTTGACGCCGCCGCGAATGGTGGCCACACCCAGCATGTACTGGATGTCGGGCGAACCGCCGAAGTCCGGTGTGGGCTCGATGTCGCCGGCGGCGAGGTTCACCACCTCTTCCACCGCGTCGACGATGGCGCCCATGAGCGTCTTGCCGCCGCCCGCCCCCTGAATCTGCACGACGATGATGCAGTTGCGGTCGCCAGTGGCCACCGTCGGCATCTCGAACTTGGCTCGCAGGTCCAGCACGGCGATGACGGTGCCTCGCAGGTTGATCACGCCCTTGACGTAAGCCGGCATGCGCGGCACGGGAGTGATGGGGCAAAGGCGGATGATCTCGCGCACGTTGAGCACGGGCACCCCGTAGGAGTCTCGGCCCAACGAGAACGTGAGATAGCGACCTGCCAGACCATGGGTGCTGGAATGCGCGCTTGCAGCTGTGCTCGTGTTCATGAGTGGGTACCTGTCTGTGAATGAATGACGCTGGCGCGGTTCTCGATCGGCAACTTGACCAAGGTGTCGACGTCAAGGATCAACGCCACCCAGCCGTCTCCCAGAACCGCACCGCCCGCCGCCAGGTTCTGGTGCTCGAAGGCCGGGCCCAGGCTCTTGATCACCACCTCTTGCTTGCCGATCAACTCGTCCACCAGCAAGCCGCGGGCCGTGTCGCCTGACTCGACCACCACGATGATTCCGTCCTCGGCTTGAGTCGTCTTGGACGTTGCGCCGAGGAAACGCCCCAGCCGCAGCAAAGGCGTCTGCTTGCCGCGCACGGTGACCATTTCGCCGCGCTCGTGCACCGTGCTGACCATGCCTGGACGGAGCCGGAACGACTCGCGCACCGACAGCGTGGGAATGATGTATCGGTCTTCGCCAACGGCCACGAGCAGGCCATCGATGATGGCCAGCGTGAGCGGCAGCAAGATGGTGAAGGTGGTGCCCTTGCCAAACACCGACTCGATTTCGACCTTGCCGCGCAGGCTTTCGATGTTGCCGAGCACCACGTCCATGCCCACGCCACGGCCCGACAGATCGGTGATGGCTTCGGCGGTGGAAAAGCCCGGCAGGAAGATGAGCGCGTGGATTTCAGATTCGCTCAAGCCCGCGTTGGGCCTGACCAGACCGCGCTCGACGGCCTTGGCGAGGATGCGATCGGTGTTCAAGCCGCGACCGTCATCCTGAATGCGGATCACGATGCCACCACGCTGGTGCGAAGCCGAAAGCCGAACCGTGCCCATGGCCGATTTGCCATTGGCAACCCGCTCGTCTGGGCCTTCAAGACCATGGTCGACCGAGTTGCGAATCATGTGGATGAGCGGGTCGCCCATCTTCTCGACGATGTTGCGGTCTAGTTCGGTGTCTTCACCTTCGAGCACCAGCTGGACTTGCTTGTTTTGGCTGAGGCCGAGGTCGCGAACCAGCCGACCCATTTTCTGGAACAAATTGCGTATGGGCACCATGCGCAAGGACATCGCGTTGCGCTGCAGCTCGGTCGTCACGCGGCTGAGCTGCCGCAGGCAACGCAGCAACTGAAGGCTGTTGATGCTTTGCACGTCGGGGTTTTGAACCACCATCGACTGGGCGATCACCAGTTCACCCACGAGGTTGACCAGGCTGTCGAGTTTTTCGGTATCGAGCTTCACAAACCCGCCGGTCGATCCACCACCCTCGCGCGAGGCCTTGGCTGGCGACTCGGCAGCGCCGGCGGTCTCGGCCGCGGCAACGGCAGGAGCCGCCGGCTTGGCAACGGGCACCTGCACCAGTTGTGGCTGCGGGATGGACACCGGCTGAGCCACAGCCAGGGGCGCAGCGACCACGCTCGCGGGCGCAGCCACGGGAACCACAGGATCGGGAGCGAGCACAGGTGCAGGTGCAGCCGCTGGCACTTCAGCCACGACGGCTGGCGGCACCGGTTCGGCCGCTTTCGCCACGGCCACGGCAGCCGAGGAAGCAGGCGCAGGTGCCTCGCCGCGCAAGGCTGCACGCACCCGCTTGAGGATGTGCTGCGTAGGCACCGAGATGGGCGCGCCAGGATTGATCCCGTCGAGTTGATCACCGATCTCGCGCGTGAACAATTTCAGCGCATCACCACCGGCCAGAATCGATTCGATGATCTCGCGATTGATGCTCAGCTCACCCTTTCTCACCGCATCAAGAAGGGTTTCCAGCTCATGCGCCAATTCACCCAGCGCGGCCAGATGAAGAAAGCCGGCGCCCCCCTTGAAGGTGTGAAAGGCCCGGAAGATGGAGTTGATGGTGTTCTTGTCGCCGGGCTTTTCTTCCAGAACGAGCACGCCTTGCTCGATGTCTTGAAGCAACTCGAGCGACTCGCTGAAAAATTCGCGCAGCAGTTCCTGGTCTGAATCGATATCGAGAACGAAGGATGCGGCGGGCTCTGTTTCCTCAGGCTGAGCGACAGGCGCAAGCTCAGCCGATGGTGACCCCTGCGACGCGGTGGCCGGCGCCTCCTGTGCCCCGCTCAGCAGCGCGCTCCAATCGGCAGGCAATGCCGGGGTGGCCACGTCTTGGTCCAGGGCCACGAGCAAGGAGCTCATCCAGCCGTGCCAGTTGCCGAGCTTTTCGATCATGTCGGCGCTGAAACTCACCGGGCCGTCGAGGATCGCATCGATCCACACACGCAGCACCTTCACGCCGGCAACGAATGCGGTGGGGGCATCGGACTCGGCCAGCTGCTCCAGATCCATCGTCAATGCGTTGATGGCCAACAGCCCGGAGTCCCGATCGGGAACCACGAAGGCGAGCTCCTCGGCCATCTGACTGATCAGCGACACCGCAGACTCGATGTTCTCCGCAGCCCAGGACTCACCAAGAGAAGAACTCATGAAGTCAAAACCTCAGGAAACATGACGAGCCGCGAACTGTTTGTCGTTCAGGCCGTCAAATCAACGACACGGCAAGAAGAATCAACACATCAGCGGATTAACCCATTGCACCGGTGCCATCGCGGATGCATCAAGAGGCGCGGTCAAACCGACAAGCAAACGCCGAGCTCGCAAGGACCGACCTATTTTGGCAGGGGAACGTGAGCCTGATTCAAGTGGCTCAAAAGAAGACTACGCAGCGATCAAGCTCTCGTCTTGCTCAGGGGTGCCGGCAGCAGAGTCTCCCGACGCTTGCGCCGGATTGGCGGGCGGCGGCGACAAGCGCCGCAGCAACCAGATGATCCGCTCGAAGGTCAAGGTCGCAGACAGCAAAGCTTCGCGACCGGCGATGTTGGCCGAACCACCGAGCAGTTCTTCTCGAACACGCTCCATCAAGGCACTTCGCTCTTCAGTGAGGATGTAGAGCATGTCTTGAGCGTAGCCCGACTCGTCAGACGCGGCTTCAGCCGCCACCATCAAGATGGCATGCAGACCTTCAACCATGTGCTCGGCAAAGGCCGGACGCTCGTCGGCAGGAACCGCGAGCAAATCAGACGCAAACTGCATCAAGGCGACTTGCAAAGGCTGCAGCGTTTGCAGCCGTGTGCGTGCAGAAAAGACCTTGTCAACACCCGACATGCCGGGATTTTCCCGCAAGGTGGATGCCAGAAACTGGTCGATTTCACCGGCGATTGCATCGCTGGCGGCAAACCGCAACTTCAGCGGATGCGCGGTGGCCGATCGCTCTTCCACGGGACGCAGGTCTTCAATGAAGTCGGGCAGGAAAGTCAGCAACCGCTTGTGCTCGAGGTCGACCAGCGCCAGCGCGGTGTCGGGGTCGCTGACGGCTTCGTCAAAAAGGTAATGAGGCTTCATGATGGCCTCCTCCGGAGAGGGAGGAGCCAGCCGCGCGGCCAGCGAAATCAAGGGCTTGCCCATGACCTCACTGAACACCACCAGCACCACCTGAAACAACGCGTAGGCCAAGGCGCACTGCGCTGCATCGGAATCGGTGACCAGGCGCAGCAACGCCAACACCATGGGCACGCCGGTGTCACGCTCGACGAAGAAAAGCGGCAGCAAGACTGCCGCAGCCGCGGCCCGAAGCATGGCCTGAACCATGGAGATCTGCCGGGATGCACCTTCCATGCCTGAGGCAGCCAACATCACGGCAAAACCCGAGCCCACGCTGGCACCGTAGATCATGAGAACCGTTTGGTCGAGGCTGATCAGCCCCTCATGAACCAGCGGCAAGGCCAGCACCGTGACGATGGACGAGGATTGAACTGCCACCGCGATCACAAAGCCCGCGACCAGGGCAATGGCCACGCCCGAGCCCGCGAACTCGACGAATTCACGAACCCAAGGGTCGTTTCCGACCGAAGCCACGCTGGTCTTGAGCATCGTCAGGCCGAACATCAGCAAGCCCAGCCCCAGCAAGGCGAAGGTGACATGACGGTACTTTTCAGCCTGCTCCACCCCCAGGAAAAAAGCCACCCCGACCAGTCCCAGCAGGACCAGCACGCCCGAGTAAATATTGATGGCGGCAAGCAGCACCAGCGCCGACGTGCCCAGGTTGGCCCAGGCGAGCATGGGCAGTGCCCTTTGCATGGTCATCGCACCAGACGCAATCAGCCCCGATGTGATGAACGTGACCGCGCCGGTGGATTGCGTCAGGGCGCCGAACATGAGGCCCGCCGAGTGAGGCGCCATCGGCCGATTGAGGGCGCGCGTCAGGAAGGCGCGCAAGGCACCCCCTGCGAATTGCCGCATGTGCGAACTGACCATGCGCATGCCCACAAAAAACAGCCCGAGCCCTGCCCAGGCTCCTGCTCCTACGTCGCTCATTTGACGAGCGCCGGGTGCTTGAGCATTCGCCAGAGCATGAAGGCCACCATGCTCAAGGCGAAGATCACCCCGACCCAGACAACGCTTGTGAGGGTCTCGAAGCGAGCGTCTGCCGCGAGGTTTGCAAGCGAAACGAGATCGCCGTAGGCCCTTTCAAGCTCGACGGGTACTGTGTCCATGAGCACGATCAGGTTGCGGTCGGCACCACGCGCAAAGCCGTCCGCCGCACGCGGATCCCACAGGCCATCCTTTTGTGCCTCGTCAAGTGCTTGTTCGTAAGTTTGGTTGAGCACGACCAAACCGGCGATGGCCTGCTCGATTTCGCCCCTGATCTGTGGCGAAACACCCTTGAATTCTTGTGAATCGGGCACCTGCAAGAGCTTGATCAATGCCTCGCTTTTCTGGATGTGATCGAGTTTCGGGAGCAAGCCATCGAGAAGTTCGGAGGTGATGGCTTTTTCTTTTTCGAACGCTGCAAGGTACGAGGCCCTATCGCTCGCGACGTGACCGCGCAACAAGATGTTCTTCCACTCTTGAATCTGGGTCTTGAAGTGGAGTTGCGCCTGGCGGGCCTGATCCATGGAGGTGAACACCTCGCTCAAGGCCGCCTGAGTGCGTGCTTGGTAGGTGCTGAGAGACCACACCGAAAACAAACCCAGTATTCCGACGGTCAGAACCATCAACAGCATCATGCTGGCGAGGTTCATGAATGAACGCCGCAGACCCGCAACATCAGACGCGCTGACAGACTTCATCCAAGGCTTTCA
>CAMCNE010000007.1 GCA_945875935.1 Bordetella parapertussis | reverse complement strand
AGTCTGCGCATGGATTCGTCGATGCGGCGCTTAAGCAGTCCCAGTGCCGCGCTCTGGTCCATGGCCTCTCGGATGGCCAATGCACTGGGAACGCTCGGGCACGCTTTGCTCATGATTGACACCAGTTTAAGCACTGCCTGCGGCGTTCGGGTGTCAGGCCAAGTGTCACGTGTCGTGAGCAAAATAAGGCGGACCGCAACGGTAAACTCGGAGCATCGACAGTTGTTGACAGTGATCACGACTGCCCAAAGCCCGTGTCTCGTGGCCGAGGCACGCCAAACCTACCCACAGCGCGTGGCGTTCAGATCCTGCGGGTCCGAACGCGGCGCCGCTCCACACCCCAACGACGAATGTTGCCCAACTTTCTCACTCAAATCTTTGGCAGCCGCAATGAGCGATTGCTGAAGCAGTACCGCCGGGTTGTTCAGAGGGTCAACGCGCTGGAATCGAAGTTCGAGGCGTTTGACGATGCGGCGCTTGCAGCGCAAACCGGCGCGTTCCGCGAGCGACATGCGGCGGGAGAAACGCTCGACAACTTGCTGCCAGAGGCCTTTGCAGTGGTCCGCGAGGCGGGCAAGCGCGCATTGAAGATGCGTCACTTCGACGTACAACTCATCGGCGGCATGGCGCTGCATGACGGCAAGATTGCCGAGATGCGCACGGGTGAGGGCAAGACGCTGATGGCCACCCTGCCGGTCTACCTCAATGCCATTTCCGGCGAGGGCGTGCACGTGGTCACGGTCAACGACTACCTGGCCAAGCGAGACGCCGAATGGATGTCGCGGCTGTACAACTTTTTGGGGCTGAGTGTCGGGGTCAACCTGCCGAACATGCCTCGCGAAGACAAGCAGGCAGCCTATGCGGCCGACGTCACCTACGGCACGAACAATGAATTTGGATTCGATTACCTGCGCGACAACATGGTGCAGGACGTGGCCGATCGGGTCGCTCGTGGTTTGTCATATGCGATCGTCGACGAGGTTGACTCCATCCTGATCGACGAGGCAAGAACCCCGCTGATCATCAGCGGTCAGGCAGAAGACCACACCGAGATGTACGTGCGCATCAATGCGGTGGTGCCACAGCTGAAAAAGCAGATCGGTGAGGCCGACACGCGCACCGGCGAAGGTGTGATCGAGCCGGGCGATTTCACGGTTGATGAGAAGGCGCATCAGGTCTATCTGACCGAGGACGGTCACGAAAACGCCGAGCGGCTGCTGGGCGAGGCTGGGCTGTTGCCCGAAGGCGCCAGCCTCTACGACGCAGCCAACATCGCGCTGATGCACCACGTGTACGCCGCGCTGCGGGCCAATCACCTGTACCACCGTGACCAGCACTACGTGGTGCAAAACGGCTCCGAGGGTCCGGAAATCGTGATCGTTGACGAATTCACCGGCCGTCTGATGACGGGGCGTCGCTGGTCTGACGGCCTGCATCAGGCGGTCGAGGCCAAGGAAGGCGTGCCGATCCAAAGCGAGAACCAGACGCTCGCGTCGATCACGTTCCAGAACTTTTTCCGCATGTACGGCAAGCTGTCGGGCATGACCGGAACGGCTGACACTGAGGCTTACGAGTTCCAGGAAATCTATGGCCTGGAAACCGTGGTGATTCCGCCAAACCGGCCCACGGTGCGCAAAGACGAACTCGACCTCATCTACAAGACGAGTCGCGAGAAATTCGAAGCTGTGATCGTCGATATCCGCGAGTGCCATGAACGAGGTCAACCCGTGTTGGTGGGCACCACCTCGATCGAGAACTCGGAGCTGATCGCAGGCTTGCTGGACAAGGCCAAACTGCCTCACCAGGTGCTCAACGCCAAACAGCACGCCAGAGAAGCCGACATCGTGGCGCAGGCTGGGCGCCCGGGCGTCATCACGATTGCCACCAACATGGCTGGCCGAGGCACGGACATCGTGCTCGGCGGCAATGTCGAGAATCAGATCAAGTCCATCGAGGCCAATGATTCGATCGTTGAAATCGACAAGCAGGTGCAATCGCAAAAGCTGCGCGACGAGTGGCAGTCGCTGCATGACAAGGTCAAGGCCGAAGGCGGACTGCGCATCATTGCCACCGAACGCCATGAGTCCCGGCGCATCGACAACCAGTTGCGAGGCCGCTCGGGGCGCCAGGGTGATCCGGGCTCGTCTCGCTTTTATCTGTCTCTCGACGACTCCCTGATGCGCATCTTTGCCGGCGATCGGGTGCGCGCCATCATGGAGCGCTTGAAGATGCCCGACGGCGAGGCCATCGAGGCCAAGATGGTCACGCGCAGCATCGAAGGCGCGCAGCGCAAGGTCGAGGCGCGCAACTTCGACATGCGCAAGCAATTGCTCGAGTACGACAACGTGGCCAACGATCAACGCAAGGTGATCTACCAGCAACGCAATGAAATCCTCGAGGCGCAAGGCCTGACTGAAAAGATCGCCGATCTGCGTCGCAGTGCCATGAGCGATGTGGTTCGCGCCCATGTTCCCGTCAACAGCTTTGAAGAGCAATGGGATCTTGGCGGCTTGGAGCGGGCGCTGAGCGAAGAGTGGCAAGTGGTGGTGTCGCTGAAGTCCGAGGTCGAGGCCAGCTCTTCCATCACCGATGAAGACCTGCTCGAGCGTGTCATCACGGCTGCCGACGACGTCTTCAACGCCAAGGTCGATCTGGTGGGCAACGATCAGTTCACTCCCTTCATGCGGATGATTTTTCTGCAGTCGATCGACCAGCATTGGCGCGAGCACCTTTCTGCACTCGATTACCTGCGCCAGGGCATCCACCTTCGCGGCTATGCGCAAAAAGACCCCAAGCAGGAATACAAGCGCGAGGCGTTCGAGTTGTTCGGCAACCTGCTCGATGTGATCAAGATGGACGTGACGCGCTCACTGATGGCCGTGCGCGTGCGCTCTGCAGATGAGGTGGCCGAGGCCACCGAGGCCATCGAGGAGCGCGCTGAGCGCATTTCCAACCTGACGTACACGCACCCGAATGAAGACGGCAGCGTGTCACAGGACGCGGCCCCATCAACCGACGTGGCGCCCATGCCCAAGGTGGGTCGAAATGACGCCTGCCCGTGTGGCAGCGGCAAGAAGTTCAAGCTGTGTCACGGCCGTCTGGCCTGAGGAGTTCGTCGTGCCGGTCAATCTGCAAGCGCCGATTCCTTCTGAACTGAAACCCGTGGCCGGCCTGCGGCTTGGCATCGCGATGGCGGGTGTGCGCAAGGCCAATCGCCGTGACGTGCTCGTGGCCGAGTTGGCGCAGGGATCGCAGGTGGCCGGCGTGTTCACCACCAACCGCTTCTGTGCCGCCCCGGTGCAGATTTGCCGCGAGCATCTGGCCGTGGCCAGGGCGGATCAACCGGGGATACGCGCGCTGCTCGTCAACACGGGCAATGCCAACGCCGGTACCGGAGAAGATGGCCTGCAGCGTGCGCGCTCGACGTGTTCGGCATTGGCGTCTCACTTGGGGATTGAGGCGCGTCAGGTGTTGCCGTTTTCCACCGGCGTGATCATGGAAACGCTGCCCATTGACCGAATTGAAGCGGCTTTGCCGGCGGCGCTGGCTGATCTGGATGAGGCCCACTGGGCCACCGCAGCCGAAGCCATCATGACGACCGACACCTTGCCCAAGGCGACGTCGTTGCAGGTGCAAATCGGCGGCAAGACCGTCACGGTCACCGGCATGAGCAAGGGTGCCGGCATGATCCGACCGCACATGGCCACGATGCTGGGCTTTGTCGCGACCGATGCCGTGCTGGCGCCGGGATTGCTGGATGAACTGGTGCGCGAGGCCGCCGACCGTTCCTTCAACCGAATCACGATCGACGGCGACACCTCGACCAACGACTCGTTCATGCTGATCGCCACCCAGCAGGCTGGCCATGAGCCCATCGAACACCTCGACAGCGGCGACGGTGCAGTCTTGCGTGATGCGGTGATTGCGGTTTCAACCCAGCTTGCGCAGGCCATCGTGCGTGATGGAGAAGGCGCTACCAAGTTCATCACCGTGCGCATTGATGGTGGCACCACTGAGGCCGAGTGCAAGCTTGCAGCCTATGCCATCGCCCATTCGCCGCTGGTCAAGACGGCATTTTTCGCGAGCGATCCCAACCTCGGACGCATCCTTGCGGCCGTCGGCTACGCCGGCATTGCCGACCTGGATCAGACCCTCATCGACCTCCACCTTGACGACGTGCATGTGGTGCATCGAGGCGGGCGTCATCCGGACTACCGCGAAGAACACGGTCAGCGGGTGATGAAGCAAAGCGAGATCACCGTGCGGGTTAACTTGAACCGCGGCGCGGCGAGTGCGACGGTGTGGACTTGCGATCTGAGTCTGGACTACGTCAGGATCAACGCCGATTACCGCAGCTGATCGTTGAGCGGCCAGCCAGCGCGGTCCATCACATCGGTGATCAAGCCGTCTACCCCCCAGCGCAGCAAACGCTCGGCCAGCTTCGCTTCGTTGACGGTGTAGCTCAACAAGAAAAGGCCGGCGCCGTGAAGGGTGCCGGCCGAATGCGCGTCGATCAGTTCTTGATCCATCACCACGCCCGCACAGCCCAGGTCGCTGGCTTGTTCGAACCAGCTTGGCGTCAGTTCATCGAGCAAGAGCGCACGTGGCAGATGCGGCGCGGCCACCTTGGCTGCTCCCAAAGCCGAGGTCGAAAAAGAGCTCAGCAGCAGCGGCTGAGACTGGCCCCGCCACAGTGCTGCTGCTGCGGCAGCCACCAGCTCGCCGGTGCGAGATTCGCCACCCGGCGTCGGCTTGATTTCAATGTTCAGCGCCGAGTCGGTTTCGAAGCAGAAGTGGGCGATGTCAGCCAGTTTCGGGATCCTCACACCTTCAAACGATGGGCCGTGCCAGCGGCCTGCATCGAGTTGTGACAACTTGGCCCAGCTTATTTCTTCGGCGACTCCGGGCTCGCCGGTGGTGCGCTCGAGCGTCGTGTCATGCATCAGGAAAGCCACGCCGTCGGCGCTGATCTTCACGTCACACTCAAAGGCCTTGAAGCCGCACCGGGCACCAAGCTCAAACGCAGCCAAGGTGTTTTCGGGTGCCATGCGGCCCGCGCCACGATGCGCCCACCAACGAGGCCCATTCCATGGAAAAAGACGCTGGCTGTGATTCATGTTCATGCGGGCGTTGAAAATCAGTGCGGTGGGCAGCGCGGACGATCTGCGGGAAGATTGGGCCTATGGACGGCAAGGCCTGAAGTCGAAGACTGGCCTTGCATTTTCCGCCCTGCGATACCATGTTTTCACTTTCATCTCTGTGCGGCGAGACGCTTGATCTCGTTGACTGCATTTCGGGCCGTGACAGCGGCCTCCATTCATGAACGCACCCACGATCCTCACTGAATTGGCCAGCGCCACCCATGTTGAGCAAGGCTCCGCGCGGTTGCGCGAGATTCCTTACAACTACACGTCTTTTTCCGACCGCGAGATCGTGCAGCGACTGCTGGGCACGCGCGCGTGGGAACTTCTGGGCCGTTTGCGCAGCGAGCGTCAGACGGGTCGCTCGGCGCGGATGCTCTATGAGGTATTGGGCGACATCTGGGTGGTGCAGCGAAATCCTTATCTGCAGGATGATTTGCTGGACAACCCCCGCCGTCGCGGGCAGTTGATTGACGCGCTGCAGCATCGCCTGGGAGAAGTGGGTCGCCGCATCGACACGTCACAAGGCAGCCACCATGGCGACGTCAATGAGTTGCTTAAAAGTGCGCGTGTGGCTGTGCAGCGATTCGCCGAGCAGTTCGATGAAGTTGCTCGGCTGCGCCGCCATTCCAGCAAGCTGTTGAAGCGCTGTACCGCCGGCGACAACGTCAAGTTCGATGCACTGTCGCGCGTATCCCATGTGACCGATGCGACCGACTGGCGGGTGGAGTACCCGTTTGTGGTGCTGACGCCCGACACCGAAGCGGAGATGGCCGATCTGGTCAAGGGTTGCGTCGAGTTGGGCCTGACCATCATCCCGCGCGGCGGTGGCACTGGCTACACCGGCGGGGCGATTCCCCTGACTTGGCGCAGCGCGGTGATCAACACCGAAAAGCTTGAGGCCATGACAGAAGTCGAGATGCTTCGCTTGCCTGGGCTTGACCGTGAAGTGGCGACCGTGTGGACAGAAGCCGGTGTGGTGACTCAGCGCGTGGCCGATGCGGCAGAGCGTGGTGGCTATGTCTTTGCTGTGGATCCGACGTCGGCCGAGGCATGCTGCATCGGCGGGAACATCGCGATGAACGCCGGCGGCAAGAAGGCGGTGCTGTGGGGCACGGCCCTCGACAACCTCGCCTCGTGGCGCATGGTCACGCCCGAGGCGAAGTGGCTCGAGGTGACGCGGCTCAACCACAACCTCGGCAAGATTCACGACGTGCCGGTGGCAAGCTTCGAGCTGAAGTACTTTGACGCGAGTGGCAAGACCCTCGAGCGCACCGAGCGACTGGACATTCCGGGCAGCACATTCCGCAAGGAGGGTTTGGGCAAGGACGTCACCGACAAGTTTTTGGCGGGCTTGCCAGGCATTCAGAAAGAGGGCTGCGACGGCCTGATCACCAGCGCGCGCTGGATCGTGCACAAGATGCCTGCGCATGTGCGCACGGTGTGCCTCGAATTCTTCGGCAACGCCAAGGATGCGGTTCCGAGCATCGTTGAGATCAAGGATTACCTGTTTGCTCAGGCGAAGGCGGGCGGTGCGGTGCTCGCGGGTCTGGAGCACCTCGACGACCGGTACCTCAAGGCAGTGGGGTACGCCACAAAAAGCAAGCGTGCGCACGGCCCGGGCAATGCTTCGGGCCTGCCCAAGATGGTCTTGTTTGGCGACATTGCCGGCGACGACGCCGATGTGGTGGCGCGCGCCACCAGCGAGGTGATTCGAATCGCCAACAGCCGTGCTGGTGAAGGCTTCGTGGCCGTCAGCCCCGAGGCCCGCAAGAAGTTCTGGCTTGATCGCAAGCGCACGGCTGCCATCAGCAAGCACACCAACGCCTTCAAGGTGAATGAGGACGTGGTGATCCCGTTGCCGCGCATGGGTGAATACACCGAAGGCATCGAACGCATCAACATTGAGCTCAGCCTGCGCAACAAGCTCGCGCTGCTCGATGCGCTGGAAGCGTTTTTTCGCAAGGGCTCGCTGCCGTTGGGCAAGACGGATGACGCCGTGGAGATCGCTTCGGCCGAACTGCTCGAGGATCGGGTTCAACAGGCTTTGGCACTGATCGATCAGGTGCGTTCGCTGTGGCAGCGCTGGATGAATTTCCTGGATGCGCCGGCGTCGCAGCGTCCAGCCACTGAGCCAGGCGATTTGACAGGCGAACTGGAAGACGCTCGCAGCTACTTTGCGCAGCTGCAGGATCGAACCTTGCGCGCGTCGTGGAAGTTGCAGGTTCGCGCGCCCTTGCAAACCATCTTCTCGGGAACCTCGCTCTCGCCCATCCTGGATGCCTGCCAGCAGATTCACAAGGACGTGCTGCACGGCCGTGTCTGGATCGCGCTGCACATGCACGCGGGCGATGGCAATGTGCACACCAACATCCCGGTCAACAGCGATGACTACGACATGCTGCAAACCGCCCATGAAGCGGTGGCCCGCATCATGGGTCTGGCACGCAGGCTTGACGGGGTGATCTCGGGCGAGCACGGCATCGGCATCACCAAGCTTGAGTTCGTCACCGACGAAGAACTTGCTGACTTTGCAGCCTACAAGCAGCGCGTCGATCCGCACGGGCGCTTCAACAAGGGCAAGTTGCTGCGTGGCGGATTGGCCGCGGTCGGCGCGGCAACCGGCGCCGCATCGGGCGAACTCCATCCTTCCGACCTCAGCCAAGCCTACACGCCGAGCTTTGGCCTGATGGGGCATGAGTCGCTCATCATGCAGCAAAGCGACATTGGCGCGATCGCCGACAGCATCAAGGACTGCATGCGTTGCGGCAAGTGCAAGCCGGTGTGCGCCACCCATGTGCCACGTGCCAACCTGCTCTACAGCCCGCGCAACAAGATTCTGGCCACGTCGTTGCTGGTGGAGGCATTCCTGTACGAAGAGCAGACGCGCCGCGGAGTCAGCCTCAAGCATTGGCAGGAATTCGAGGACGTGGCCGACCACTGCACCGTGTGCCACAAGTGCCTGAGCCCGTGCCCGGTGAAGATCGACTTCGGCGAAGTGTCGATGAACATGCGCAACCTGCTGCGCAAGATGGGCCAAAAGAGTTTCCGCCCCGGCAATGCGGTGTCGATGGCGTTTCTGAATGCCACCAGCCCCGACAAGATCAACCTGATGCGCAGCGCCATGGTCGGCGTGGGCTTCAAGGCCCAAAGGCTGGCCAACGATCTGTTGAGCCGTCTGGCGCGCAAGCAGACCGCAGCGCCACCAGCCTCGGTGGGCACTGCTCCCATCAAGGAGCAGGTGATCCACTTCATCAACAAGAAACTGCCAGGTGGCCTGCCCAAGAAGACGGCGCGTGCCCTCTTGGACATCGAGGACAAGGACTACGTCCCCATCATCCGCAATCCGCAGACCACCACAGCTGAAACCGAGGCGGTGTTCTACTTCCCCGGCTGTGGCTCGGAGCGCTTGTTCTCTCAGGTGGGTTTGGCCACTCAGGCCATGCTCTGGCACGCCGGCGTTCAGACCGTGCTGCCACCGGGCTACCTGTGCTGTGGATATCCGCAGCGTGGCAGTGGCCAATTTGACACGGCCGACAAGATCATCACCGACAACCGGGTGCGGTTTCACCGCGTGGCCAACACGCTGAACTACCTCGACATCAAGACGGTGGTGGTCAGTTGTGGCACGTGTTACGACCAGCTTCAGGGCTACCAGTTCGACAAGATCTTCCCGGGCTGCCGCATCATCGACATCCACGAGTACCTGCTCGAGAAGAACATCACCCTCAAGGGGCAGGGTGGTTATCTCTACCACGACCCTTGCCACACGCCGATGAAGCTGCAAGAGCCAATGAAGACGGTGCGAGCGCTCGTCGGTGGTGATCACCCCGAAGCTGTCCTTGAGAGCAAACGTTGTTGCGGCGAGAGTGGCACGCTCGGCGTGACCCGGCCTGACATCTCCACCCAAATCCGCTTCCGCAAGGAAGAAGAGCTGCAAAAGGATGAGCAGGCCTTGCGCAAGATCACGCAGAACATTTCGCCAGATGCAGCGAAGGCGAACCTGAAGATCCTCACCTCCTGCCCCAGCTGCCTCCAGGGGTTGAGCCGGTACGGCGGAGACCTGCAAAACGGGCTGCTGGAAGCCGATTACATCGTGGTGGAGATGGCCAACCAGTTGCTTGGTGCAGACTGGATGCCGAAATATGTGGAGCTCGCCAATCGAGGGGGCATCGAGCGGGTGCTGGTGTGACCGATCACTCGCGCGTTGAGTGTCCCCTGTGCGACTCAACGGGCGGGATCCTGGTGGCAACCGGTCCACGGTGGCGGGTCATTCGTGCCGAAGACGCCGCTTTCCCCGCCTACTACAGGGTGGTGTGGTCCGAGCACTTGGCCGAATTCAGCTCGCTGTCGACAGCCAACCGAGCCGAATGCATGGAGGTGGTTTGTGCCGTCGAGCGGACCTTGCTCAGATGTCTGCGCCCCACCAAGGTCAACCTCGCCGCACTGGGCAACGTGGTGCCGCACCTGCACTGGCATGTGATCGCTCGGTTCGAATCCGACAGCCACTTCCCCCAGCCGATCTGGGGCGCAGCGCAGCGTCATGTCGAAGACCCAGAGTCACTGCTTGCTGTCTCGCTCGCAGAACTGGACCGCGAGGTGATGAGCGATTTGTCAGGCTGGCTGCCCCAGGCTTGAAGCGGCGAGCGGTCCCGTCGATACACTTGGCTGGATCTGAAAACAAGGAGGTTGTCTCGTGGCTGGACTGAGTGCTGAGTCTCCAAAACCCGTTGCCCTGACAGTGCGTCGGCAGTCGCGTGTCCTTGAAATCGGTTTTTCTGACGGCAGTGAATTTCGCATCCCCTTTGAGTTGATGCGTGTGTATTCACCATCAGCCGAGGTCAAGGGCCACGGGCCGGGGCAGGAGGTTTTGCAAACCGGCAAGCGAGAAATCGACGTGCTGGCACTCGAACCCGTGGGCAACTATGCGGTGCAACCGATGTTTTCCGACGGTCACAACACCGGCATCTTCACCTGGGACTACCTTTACTTTCTGGGCTCGCAGCAGGCCCAGCTGTGGACGAGCTATGAGGATCGCCTTGCCAGCGCCGGCGCTGACCGCGACGGGCCCATGCGTGTGGCATCGGGTACTTCATGCAGCAACCACTGACCACCTCCTACTTGTGAGTGCACCTTGAGCAACACCCATTTCGGATTCACGACCGTCGATGAAGCGCAAAAGGCGATCCGTGTTCGCAGCGTGTTCGACTCTGTCGCATCAAAGTACGACGTGATGAACGATCTGATGTCGATGGGCCTGCATCGTGCGTGGAAGGCTTACACGGTGGCTGTGGCCCATGTGCGCTCTGGCGATCGTGTGCTTGACCTCGCTGGCGGCACCGGTGATCTGGCCAGCGCATTCGGCAAGAAGGTGGGTCATGGCGGGATGGTGGTCCATACCGATATCAATGAAGCCATGCTGCGTCAGGGCCGAAACCGCCTCATCGATGGCGGGGCCATGCTGCCCACGGCCATCTGCGATGCGGAAACGCTGCCGTTTCCCGAGGCTTCCTTTGACGTGGTGAGCGTGGCGTTCGGCTTGCGCAACATGACCCACAAGGACCGGGCCCTGGCTGAAATGAACAGGGTTCTGCGCCCCGGCGGTCGGCTGCTGGTGCTTGAGTTTTCAAAAGTGGCACCACCGCTGGAGAAACTTTACGACTGGTACTCGTTCAAGGTTTTGCCCCGCGTGGGGCAATGGGTGGCTGGAGACGCCGAGAGCTATCGCTATCTCGCAGAGTCGATCCGCATGCATCCAGCCCAAGCAGAACTCAAGGCGATGATGAAGGATGCAGGATTTGGCCATGTCGACATCCACAACTTGAGCGCCGGGATCGTCGCGCTGCATGTGGGCATCAAGTGCTGATCACTAGGCAAAAGTCGCGCCAGATTCAATGGACTGGTGTGCATTTCGGCCGTTATTCCGCGATCGCAAATAGGTGCCAGACCGTTACACTTTTAGACACTGTCAACCGGTTTTTTTGAAGCGTGGGCTTTGTGCTCAATCCTCGGCGCTTTCGTGGAGTTTGAATATGAATTTAGAAATGATGCGGCCGTCTTGCCCTCGCGATTTTTTTTCTCGCTCAGTCCACATCGTGTCAATTGGACTTGTGGTTTGTTTAACCTTGGTCGGTTGCGGCAATGGCAGTGATGACAAAAAAGACAAGGCTGCGTCACAAACTGCAGCCAAGGTCAACAAGGAAGAAATCACCGTTCATCAGATCAACTACGTCCTCCAGCAGCAAAAGGCATTGAAGCCTGAAATGGTCGCCTCGGCCAGCATGCAGGTCCTCGAGCGATTGGTCGATCAGGAACTCGAGCTGCAAAAAGCACAGGAACAGAAGATTGATCGTGATCCCCGTGTGGTCCAGCAAATTGAGTTCGCGCGCAGAGAGATCATTTCTCGCGCCTATATCGAAAAAATTGGATCAGGTGCCCCCAAGCCATCCCAAGAAGAGATCAAGGCTTATTACGAAAGCAAGCCCGCACTTTTTGCCCAGCGCAAGATTTACCTGTTCCAAGAGATCAGCATCGAATCCCCCGCTGAAAGTATTGAAAAATTGCGCGAGGAATTGAAGGCTGCAAAAGACGTCAGTGCTTTTGTTGAATTCCTCAAGGCCAATAACTACAAATTCAGTGCCCGTCAGTACAACCGCGCTGCCGAGCAACTTCCGTTGGCTGGCCTGGACGCCATTTCGGCAATGAAGGATGGGCAAGCATTGTTCAGCCTTGCTCCTGGAGGCGCGCAGGTGATGATTCTTGCGGGTTCCCGCAGCCAACCCGTGGATGAGGCACGTGCCCAGCCGGCGATTGAGCAATTCTTGCTGAACGAACGCAAGCGCAAACTCGTTGAAGACGATTTGACGTCGCTCAGAGCGGCAGCAAAAATTGAATATGTGGGCGACTACGCCGATGGGCATGCCAAGACAATGGAGGAAAAGCTGAAGGTCACTCCAAACAGCTCGCCCTTGGTTACGGCCCCAGCGTCATCGCCAGCCGATTACATGCCGCCGAAGCCCGAGCCTCTGGCTTCGGCCCCCGTGGAAATCACACCAGCAGAGTCCTTCAGCGCATCGAGCCCCAGTCAGCGCGCGTTGGAAAGCGGTCTCAAGGGCTTCAAATGATCTTCGCTGGCCATCTTGGCGTGTTGGTATCCCATTTGCAATGGGTTTGAAAATTTTCTGACCCCACAAGGAATATGAGCATGATCGCAAGACGTCTTTTTTCAGTGGCCCTCGGGTTGTTTGCCTGCTGTGGGTTGTCGCTGGCGCAGCCCGTGGACACCTCGGAATATATCCTCGGTGCCGGGGATCTGATCAAGGTATCTGTCTATCAGGTTCCCGATTTGAGCGCAGAGGTGAGAATATCTGAGACGGGTCAAATCACCTTCCCATTGGTCGGTAATGTCACCGTGGCGGGAAGCACCGTGACGGGTGCGCAGGAGAAAATAGCCAAGGCCTTGCGTGATGGCGGCTATGTATTGAAGCCGCAGGTGATTGTCTCGATACTGCAAGTCAAGAGCAATCAGGTTTCCATTCTCGGTCAGATCGGTAAACCGGGGCGCTACCCGATTGAGACAGCCACGACCAAGGTTTCCGAGATCATCGCTTTGGCAGGCGGAATTCTTCCCACCGGTTCGGACGTGGTGACACTGGTCGGGACGCGCAACGATAAAGCGGTGAGACTTGAGATTGATGTTCCGGCGATTCTTCAGTTTGGAAAAAGCGAACTCGATCTCAATGTCGTCAATGGCGACATTATTTATGTGGCGGTTGCGCCCACTGCTTACATGTATGGGGAAGTTCAAAGGCCTGGCGTCTTTCCGCTCACTCGTGGCATGAGCGTGTTGCAAGCCCTCGCTCAGGCCGGTGGTTTGACCCCCAAGGGCACCGAGCGTGGGATGCGCGTTCACCGCCGAGACGCCAAGGGGGTGGTTCAGGTGCTTGATATCAAGATGTCTGATCTGGTGGAGTCTGGTGACGTGATCTATGTTCGTGAGTCGGTCTTTTAAGGCATTTGTCCATGACAGTCGGTCAGGTACTCAGAGTTCTATTGGCCAGAAAGTGGTTGTTTCTGGGCTTGTTTTTGGTGGTGGCTTTGGCAGGTTCGGCCTACACCCTGACTCGACCCAAGGTTTACGTGGCGAGTGCGTCGCTGGTGGTCGATGCGCGTCCTGATCCACTGCTCGGGGCTTTGGCATTGCCCGCCAGCATGGCCACCCAGGTGCAGATTTTGAAAAGCGACAGAGTCGCCACGCGCGTGGTGAAGATTCTTGGCGTGGAGCGCTCTCCCGAAGCCGTTCAGCAGTGGCGAGAAGAAACGAATGCCAAGATTCCGCTTGACCGCTACTTTGCCGAACTTCTCGGGCTCGGGCTCGTTGTCGAAAGTGGTCAGGGAAGCAGCGTCATTGACGTGACATTCAGTGCGCAGGATCCAGCCTTTGCGACCTCAGCAGCCAACGCATTCGTCCAGGCCGCGATCCAGACCTCCATCGAACTGCAAATTGATCCGGCTCGCCAGTCCACGCCGTTTGTCGAGGCGCAACTCACAGCTGCTCGCAAGTCGCTGGAAGAGGCTCAGGCCAAGTTGTCCGACTTTCAGCAATCGAAGGGCATCGTCGTGTCGGACCAACGCGTCGATGACGAGTTGGCAAAGCTCGATGCGCTTTCCTCGCAGTTGGCGACGGCTCAACTTCAACAAATCGAGTCATCCGGTCGCCAAAGAGACAGCGGTACCGAGGTTTCTCCCGACGTACAGCAAAGTGGCGCTGTTCAGTCCTTGAAGTCGCAACTCGCCACGGCAGAACTTCGTTTGGCCGAGGTGCGCGACGTGATGGGGACCAATCACCCGCAAAGGCAGCAGATACAGACTCAGATTGACAGCCTGAAGCTGCAGATTGCCGACGAGGTGCGTCGAGTTTCAGGCGGTACGGCGGTGGTGAGTCGTGCCAACTCGAAGATGGTCAACGAGTTGCAGGCGCTGGTGGATGCGCAAAAGAAGAGGGTGCTGGGTTTGCGGGCGGACAAGGATCAAGCGACCATTCTGGATCGTGACGTTGAGACAGCCAATCGTGCCTATGAAGCGCTCAGCCAGCGGTCAACTCAGCTGAACCTTGAGTCGCAGAACAACAAATCGCCCCTGCGCGTGCTGAGCGTGGCGGTCGAACCCAATGCACCGTCATTGAAGGTGGTTGTCAAGGGTATCGTGATGTCATGTCTCGGCGGCCTGTTGGCAGGCTTCGCCGTCGCAATGCTTCTGGAGTTTCTTGACAGACGTGTTCGTGGGCCTGAGGACCTGATCATGCTACACGGCGTTCCAGTGATCGGTGTGTTGACGCCTGCCGGGTCCAAGCGACGCATCTTCAGGCGGCTTGGAAGTACCAACTCCCCCACAGCGGCCACGCCGCTTCTTTCGGGAGCGCCCCGTCAATGAAGGTCAACTTCAACAACCTGCCCACCGTCTCAAGGGCCAACCGTTCCATCGGGGCCATCCTGATGGATGCGGGGCTTTTGTCCCCTGAAGATGCCGAGCGCATCTTGCTGCTTCAGAAAGAAAAAAACCTGCGGTTTGGCGATGCGGCTATCGCACTTGGGATATTGACCGAGTCGGACATCCAGTTCGCGTTGTCCCGGCAGTTTTCCTATCCCTACCTGCGCACGGTCGATCAAAAACAGCCCTTGAGCGCCGAGCTGATCGCCGCTTATCAGCCGTTCAGCCCACTGGTTGATCAGTTGCGAGCAATTCGCAGCCAGCTCATGATGCGCTGGTTCGACAAAGCCGAACAGCGCCAGGTACTGGCCGTCGTTGGCACAGCCAGGCGCGAGGGCCGCAGTTACCTGGCGGCCAATTTGGCGGTCGTCTTCTCGCAACTGGGCGAACGCACGCTTTTGATTGATGCGGACCTGCGCAACCCCAGGCAACACGAGCTTTTCAAGATTGACAACAGCTTTGGTCTGTCGACCGTGTTGTCCGAGCGATCTCGCGATGAAGCGATCGTTCGCATCACCGACCTGGTGGGCCTCTTCGTACTTCCAGCGGGCCCTACGCCACCCAACCCCCTGGAGTTGCTGTCACGGCCGCTTTTCGACGACTTCATGAGTCGCATGCGCAGCACCTTTGATGTGGTCATTCTGGACACGTCCAGCCTTTCCGAAGGCGAAGACGGTGCCATGGTGGCCATACGGGCGGGCGCTGCAGTGGCCGTGGCTCAGGCCACGCAGACGCGGATGTCCGACTTCAACGACTTGGTTCAGGGACTGATGAACGCCGGCGTGTCGGTGGTCGGCTCTGTCTTGAACGAGGTCGTGGCAGACAAAAAAGCCACGAAATGAGCGGGACGCCACCATTGCACGTCGGTTCTCCGCGCGAAGCCCTTCCGGTCTCAGTCTGGTGGGTTGTCCTGTTGGGCTATGCAATTGCCTACGTACCCGTGTACGTGGCTGCCGCCAGCGGCATCTGGCAAGACGACAACCACGCCCACGGCGCATTGGTGCTGGCAGTCGTGCTTTGGCTTTTCTGGACAATCAAGGGTGATATTCACCAAGCTGATGTCAATCCGGCCCCCGCACTTGGATGGTTGATCTTGATTTTCGGCCTTTGTATTTATGTGATGGGCCGTATCGTTGGCATATCCATTCTTGAGTTTGGATCCCAACCCCTCGTGCTGACTGGATTGCTCCTGCTGCTCAAGGGAACCAATGCCTTGAGAGTTGCGTGGTTCCCCATTATTTACACGGTGTTCATGATTCCGTTACCGGGAATATTTGTGGACATGGCTACCGGCCCTTTGAAGGGGTGGATATCCAGCATCGTCACAGATGGCCTTTATCTGGTGGGGTATCCTATTTCAAGAACTGGTGTCACCATCACGATTGGTCAGTATCAAATGCTGGTGGCCGACGCCTGCTCGGGTCTGCACTCCATGTTCAGCCTCGCTGCGCTGGGCACGCTCTACATGTTCATCCTGAACCGCAAAAGCCGGCTGCATAACGGTCTCATGCTGGTAAGCATTCTTCCCATCGCCTTTGTTTCCAATCTGGTTCGCGTGACCTTCTTGGTATTGATCACGTATCACCTGGGTGATGAGGCCGGGCAGGGCTTCTTGCACGGGGCTGCCGGGATGGTGTTGATGGTGGTGGCGCTGATGGGGTTCTTTGCGCTAGATGCAGTTCTTGCTTCTCTCATCGGCAAGAGAGCGCCCGCGCTGCGCGCACGTGCTTGATCAGACCTTGAACATGATCCGCGTCGAGTCTCAAAATGCCTGAGCACCTGCGGGCGTTATCGGTCATTCTCGTTTTGGCTGCGTCGGTTTTTGCGTTTGTTCAACGCCCGGCATCCGGGATCCCAATCGCCACAGAGGACTTGCGCAGACGAAGAAATCTCTGGTTTGGCATCACCTTGCTGGCTTTTCTGGCGCACAACTTTTCCATCTATATCGTAGGCGCCACGATTCTGCTCTTGGTGACGATAAAAGCAGAAAAAAATCCTCTGGCATTGTTTCTTTTTCTGCTGTTTGCGGTCCCCCCTTTTTCCTCAAAAATTCTAGGTGTTGGCACCATCAATCAGCTTTTTGAGATCAATCATATACGCCTTCTCAGTTTGACTGTTTTGCTGCCTGCTTGGTACTTTATTAGGAAACATCAAGACACAGAGCCCTTTGGTCGGTTTTGGGCGGACCGATTAATTTTGTGCTATTTATTTATTAATGCCACGCTGACATTTGGATTTGGAAACTTCACGGCTGAACTGCGCCCTGCAATCTTATATCCATTTATGGAGATATTTTTGCCTTACTACGTCGCAAGCAGGAGTCTTCGAAGTCTTGATGCAGCGAGAGATGCCCTAGCATCTTTGGGTGTATCTTGCTTGATCCTGGGCGCAATAGGAATTTTCGAGTTTTTCAAGCATTGGCTTCTTTATTCATCGCTGCCAAATGCTCTTGGCGTGAGTTTTGGTATGGGGAACTATCTTGGCCGAGGTGATTTGGGGGTGATCCGCGCGCTTGCCAGCACAGGGCATGGGATTGCTCTCGGGTATGTTCTGGTTGTCGCATTGCTGCTATATCAATTTGTGCAGCCACGAGATCGTAGACCCGTATCAAACACGGTCGGATCTTTGCTTCTTTTGACTGGAGTCGTCGTTGCACTCTCCCGCGGACCCTGGGTGGGATTGGCTGTCGGCGTTGTGGTTTTCACGTTGATGTCAGCAAACAGAAAAAGGGACCTCTCGAGACTACTGGGCGGTTCCTTTTTGGTTCTAGTTATAGTTTTGATCAGTCCCTACCGTGATCGCGTGATAAATATCCTTCCGTTCATTGGCGACACGGATGGTGGTAGTGTGACTTACCGGCAAATGCTTTTCGAAAATTCTTTATTGGTTATCAGTCAGAGGCCATGGTTCGGTGGTGGTAATTACTACAACGAATTGGCCTCGATGGGGATGGTGCAGGGGGAGGGTATTGTCGATCTTGTGAATACCTACCTTTGTATTGCCCTTTCCCAAGGCTGCGTTGGATTGGTGCTTTTTGTGGGAGTCTTCGTTGCGGCAGGCGCTAGGCTGTTTCTGGCATGGAACAGTGCCGAAGTATCGCCAGAGGCCCATCTTCTGGGCCGCTCACTCATTTCTGCGCTGGTCGCAGTGTTGGTGACGATCGCCACGGTCAGCCCCATTCTTTGCATTCCGACTTTGTACTGGGTACTTGCAGGTCTGTGCGTTGGTTGCGCTCGATTTTTGGAGCCTACTGCGGTCTCATCCAAGGGGAATCTTCGGAGTTCTGGAAAGGCTAGAACTCCCTGGGTGAGTACCTGGGGAAGAGTATTTGTCTGAGGTATTACTTATTCTTCTTTGTCCGCTTCTGGGTTCAGTGTCCAGATGATCAGGGTGAATGCAATGTTCCCGAATATCTCAGCCGATCTTAAATCCCACGGCGGAAACTGGGCGGCACAGGGCTTCTGGGCGCTTGTTGTTTATCGATTCGGTCGCTGGCGTTACGGTGTACGCCCTTTGATCTTGCGAAAGGCGCTGTCGTTGATCTACCGGGTGGCCTACAAGATGGTTCAGATCGTGTGCGGTATCGAACTGCCTTGCGAGGTCGAGTTGGGACGCAACTTCGTCATCGATCATTCGGGGGGCATCGTCGTCAGCGGATACGCCAAGTTCGGAGACAACTGTCGCATTCGCAACGGCGTGGTGGTCGGCTTGAGCCGTGTAGATGACCCCTGTGCGCCAGTCATCGGCAACAACGTTGACATTGGCGCTGGCGCCAAGCTGCTCGGACGCATCACGATTGGTGACAACTGCTTGATAGGCGCCAACGCTGTGGTGATTAGCGATGTACCTGCCAACTCGATTGCTGTTGGCGTGCCTGCGGTTGTCAAGCCCCGGAAGCCATCGACTTGAACGAAGGTATCCGCTTGCTGGACATTGCTCTGGTGGTCATCGGCCGCAACGAGGGCGATCGGTTGAAGCGGTGTTTGGAGTCAGCGATTCCGCAGGTCAATGACGTGGTTTACGTCGACTCCGGGTCGACCGATGGCTCACTCGAGTTGGCCGCTCAGTTTGGCGCGCGAATCTTGGCGCTGGACTTGACGCGGCCCTTCACTGCCGCACGGGCGCGCAACGCCGGTGCCGCTTTGGTTGCGCAAGGCGAACATCTCACCCGCTACATTCAGTTTGTTGATGGCGACTGCGAACTGGTCAGCGGGTGGCTGGCTGAAGCCAGGGAATTTCTGGAGTCACACCCCGAGGTGGTTGCGGTGTGTGGAAGACGCCGCGAGCGTTTCCCTGAACTGTCTGTGTACAACCGCATGTGTGATCTGGAGTGGGATACGCCAGTCGGTCAAGCGCGAGCCTTCGGTGGTGATGTGATGATTCGAGCAGCGGCATTCCACGATGTTGGCGGGTATCGGTCTGATCTGATCGCGGGAGAGGATCCTGAACTGGCCATTCGTCTGCGCCAGGCCGGAGGTCAGGTTTGGCGTATCGATACCGACATGACCTTGCATGATGCCGCTATGACCAGGTTTTCGCAGTGGTGGCGCCGTTCGGTGCGGACCGGATATGCCTATGCGCTGGGCGCATCAATCCATGGCGCGCCGCCTGAGCGGCACTGGGTTCGCGAGTCTCGCAGATCCTGGATATGGGGATTTTTTGTCCCGGCACTGGGCGCATCGAGCGCACTTGCGGGGAGCTTTGAAGTTTCGATTGCGGTATTCATTATTTTTGTACTTCAGTGGCTTCGTCTTTTCATCAACGGTCGCGGTGATCGACGACTGAGGCTTGCCAGTGCAACCTTTTTGATCATTGGAAAATTTGCTGAAGTCATGGGGCAATTTCGATTTTTATGGCATCGGTTCGCCAAGAAAAAAGCTCGCCTCATTGAGTATAAATGATGGATTTTCCCGCACCAGTTATTCGCTGTAAACACGAAAATCCATGACTGGTAACCAATCATGAAAACCATCCTTCCGGTCCAGCTCGATTCAGGACTTTTCCTTGATCCGTCTGAGGCACGGCGCATCGGCGAAAGCTTGGCGGAAAGCTATTGCTTTGCCGATCCGTTCCCGCACGTCGTGCTTGACAACTTTTTCCCGGCCGATGTGATCCAGATGGCCCTCGAAAACTTTCCTCCTGAGGCGCTCGCGTCTGACAAGGTTTTCGAGATGGGCTACGCGGGCTTGCACAAGCGGCAGGTGTTGCCTGCTGAGTGCAACGGTCCTGCGCGTTCAGTGTTCCACTTTTTCAATTCGCAGCCGATGCTCGAGTTTCTCGAGGGTTTGTCGGCAATCCCTGGGTTGATCCCAGATCCTTATTTCGTGGGTGGTGGTTTTCATGAAACCAGCCGCGGCGGAAAACTCGGCGTCCATGCCGATTTCCGCATCAACGAACGACTGCATCTGCATCGGCGCATGAACGTGATCGTCTATTTGAATCCCCATTGGGATGATGCCTATGGCGGCCATCTGGAGTTGTGGGACCGAAAAATGGCACATCGGGTCAAGGCGGTCGCACCTGTTTTCAATCGTTGCGTGATCTTCAATACCGACGCTGACTCCTACCATGGACACCCAGATCCCTTGACCACGCCAGAGGGTCTGACGAGACGTTCGATGGCCCTTTACTACTACACGGCATCCAGAGAGATCTACAAGGAAGTTCCGAGTACGGGCACCTTGTATCAAGCGCGCCCGGGCGATGATGCTTGGGTTCAGCGAGAGGCTCGCGCCCTGCAAAGTGAGCAGTGGCTCAGGCAATGGGTGCCGCCCGCATTGCTGAGATATGTGTTCGCGGTTCGTCGACGTCTCGGTCGTTGATCAGCCACTGCCCGAAATGGTTTCTCCCGGCATAGGCAGTGAGCCCCACCGGTCGGAGACTCTTGATATTTTTAGAGGGTTTGCCGCGGTCTTCATGGTCGTGAACCATGCGGGCTTCCGGCTGTGGGCATCTCAGCCGGTGCGCAACGCCGCGTTGCTGTTTTGTGTAGTCATCCTGCTGCGCTTCGTAATCGGTCCTTCGCTCAAGGGTGTCTTGCCCGAGACAGGTTGGTCCGCAGCACTGATCGGCGTTCATGGTCAGCGGGGTGTCTCCTACCTGGTGTCGCCTTGGATCTGCTTCCCGCTGGCGGGATTTCTGCTGGCCAGAGCATGCCCGCTCACGTCAGACGCTTGGCGCAGTACTGCCTATGTTTCCGTGGTGAGTGGCGGATTCGCTTTGGCTCTTGCCTACGCTGGAGCATCGTTCTTTCGTTGGGGAACGATGAGCCTCAGTTTCTTTGTTCTATCCGTGCCTGTGTTGGCTTTTACCTGTCTTCTGGCGCAGGCCATTCAAAAATGGCTGCCTAATTTTGGGCATCTCATTGCCTTGCGCGGTGTGTCGGCGTTCTTGGTGGTGCCGGTTCACTATGCGGTGCTGGAGGTTTTTTCTCGACGGGCTATTTCCGATTTGAGCGGCTATCACTACGGGATTACGTTGCTCGCGCTCTTGGCTCTTTCATTCGCCATTTCAAAGGGTTTGGATCGGGCCATTGCTTATGTGTGCAGATTCGAGGGCTCGGTCATCGCCTACGCACTTTTCGGATTGGCCGCTGCATGCATCGCAGCCACCATCGTCTTGGGTGCCCCAGGCCAGATGGATGCCTTCGCCACGGCGACTGTGGCGCAGTTTTTGGTGGCGTTCGGTCTGGCCAAGCGCCTTAGGAATTCACGCAACGCAACTTCATCGAGGCTGGCATGACGCGCCCCGTGATCGCCTACCTGATCAACCAATACCCCAAGGTCAGCCACAGCTTCATTCGGCGGGAGATTTTGGCGCTCGAGCGCCAAGGCATTGAGGTGCACCGCTGGGCTTCGCGTGGCTGGGACGCCGACTGTCCGGACTCTGCCGATCAGGCAGAGCAGCACCGCACCCGGTATCTGCTCGCCGGTGGGGCGACGGCCATGGCGCTGGAACTGGTGAGGGTTGCTGCGTCCAAGCCACAGCGTTTTGTGCTTGCGGCCAAGCTGGCCTGGAACTGCAGCAAAGGCGCCGATCGCCCCTTCTGGGTCCATCTGGCGTACCTCGCACAAGCCTGCATCGCACTTCAATGGGCCAAAGAGGCGAGAGTGAGCCACGTGCACGCCCACTTTGGCACCAACCCGGCCGAGGTCGCGATGCTCTTGGCAGCGTTGGGTGGGCCGCCGTTCAGCTTCACGGTGCACGGGCCAGAAGAGTTTGACAAGCCGCAAGCACTGCATCTGCAGCGCAAGATTCAACGATCGGCCTTCACGGTGGCGATCAGTTCCTACGGGCGCAGCCAGCTCTATCGCTGGGCTGCCATCGGTGATTGGCCCAAGATCAAGGTCGTGCATTGCGCCGTGGACGCCCAGTTTGCCGGCCAACCGCCGCAGCCTGTGCTCGCATCAGCTCGGCTGGTTTGTGTGGGCCGACTGTGCGAGCAAAAGGGCCAGCTCGTGCTGCTGCAGGCTGTGCATCTGCTGCTCAAGCGCGGCGTTCATCTGGAACTGGTGCTGGCAGGCGACGGTGAGATGCGCAGCGACATTGAAGTGCTGATTCGTGAATATGGCTTGGGCGAAGGCGTGCGCATCACCGGCTGGATCAGCGGCGAGCAGGTGCTGTGTGAAGTTCAAGCAGCGCGTGCTTTGGTGCTGCCCAGCTTTGCCGAGGGGCTGCCGGTGGTCATCATGGAGGCGATGGCCCTAGGCAGACCGGTGATCAGCACCTTTGTGGCGGGGATTCCTGAGCTGGTGCAAGCGGGCGAAAACGGCTGGCTCGTTCCGGCCGGTGACGTCGAAGCCTTGGCGGATGTCATGCAAGCCTGCCTGGAGACATCCACCGAGCGGCTGGATGTCATGGGTCTGAATGGCCGCCAGCGTGTGTTGCAGCGCCACGATGTCAACGTGGAGGCTGCCAAGCTTGCCGGGTGGTTTCAGCCATCCGAGGCATCGGCCGATAAGCAGCCATGACTTTGACTTGCACTTTCACGGCATGCACGGCTTGCTGAATCTCGCCTTGGGCGCGGCGTTGACCGCCGTGTCTGCCTTGCTGCTGGTCCCGGTGGCAGTATTTTTTTTGCAGGTGTTCGCCGCGAGGCTGCCGCGTCGCGAGGCCCACGCGCCTCAAATCAAGGATTCAGCAGTCACTTCAGCAGATTGCGGCGCATCGCTCACGCGACTTGCTGTGCTGGTTCCTGCGCACGATGAAGCGGCAGGGATTTTTGCGACCCTGTCCAGCATTCGGCCGCAATTGAAGCCCACCGACCGGCTGCTGGTGGTGGCCGACAACTGCACAGATGCCACCGCCGATATCGCGCGGTGCTGCGGTGCTGAGGTGATTGAGCGTCAACAAGCCGATCTGCGAGGCAAGGGCTACGCGCTCGACTTTGGATTGAAGCATCTCGCTTCCGACCCACCCCAGGTGTTGGTTGTCGTCGATGCAGATTGCACCTTGGACGAGGGCTGCTTGCGGTATCTGGCCGAGGCCTGCGTGCGCAGTGGCCGTCCCGTGCAAGCGCTCTATTTGATGAACGCGCCCACAGAAGCACCACTTCGTTTGCGCTTGGCCGCATTCACCTGGCGAATCAAGAACTGGCTGCGACCGCTTGGAGCCTTGCGGCTGGGTGTGCCGTGTCCATTGATGGGCGCGGGCATGGCGTTTCCATGGCAGTTGATCAGTCAGGCGAATCTTGCAAGCGGCCATCTGGTTGAAGACATGAAACTGGGCATCGACCTCGCGCGCGAAGGCCATCCGCCTTTGTTCGTGCCCGAGGCGCGGGTCGACAGCGTGTTTCCGTTGAGCAACGACGCGGCCCAAGCGCAGCGCTCGCGCTGGGAGCATGGGCATCTGTCCACCTTGGTCAGCGACGGTCCAAGCCTTTTATGGGGTGCGGTGAGCGCGCGTGACGCGCGCTTGACTTTGATGGCACTTGACCTGATGGTTCCGCCTCTGACGCTGTTGCTGGCATTGGTGCTGCTGGACTTCTTGCTTGGTTCGGTACTTGCGTCTGCCGTCGGAACGTGGCCGATGGGGATCGCACTGACTTGTCTGATCTTGGTGCTCGCCGCGAGCCTCAGGGCCTGGTGGGTGGTGGGACGGGACTTGCTGTCGGTCGGCGACTTGCTGCGCGCGCCAGCCCACCTCGTCATGAAAGTCCCGATGTATCTTAAGTTCGTATCCCGCCGTCAAAAGGAGTGGGTTCGAACCGAACGACATGACGACAAGCTCTGACATCAACTCGGCCACGTCGATGAAGTCGACCCATGAAGCCACTGGGTACACCGTGGACTTCAACCGCGACCTTTGCTTTTTGCTGGGGCTGCCGTTCGATGTGATCGACCTAGACACCGCAGTCGCCCGGATTCGCGCTGCTGTGGCTTCGCGCACGCGCTTGTTCATCTCAACGCCCAACACCAATTTTGTGGTGGCTGCGCGCCGTGACGCCGCGTTCCGGGACTCTGTTTTTCACAGCGACATGAGCCTCATGGACGGCAAGCCGCTGGTCTGGGCCGCTAGACTGATGGGCATACCCGTGCCCGAGCGCGTGAGTGGCGCAGACGTCTTTGAAGCCTTGCGTCGACCCGGATCGGATCCCATGTCGGTCTATCTTTTTGGCGGGCAGCCCGGTGTCGCGGCCAGAGCGGCAGCCAACATCAACGCCGCTCAGGGGCCTTTGAAGTGCGTGGGGTTCGACGAGGCGGGCTTTGGAAGTGTTGAAGACATGAGCGACGACGCCACCATCGAGCGCATCAACGCCAGCGGAGCAGACTTTCTTGTCGTGTCGCTGGGGGCAGCCAAGGGGCAAGCCTGGATCGAACACAACCTGCCGCGTTTGCAGGTGCCTGTGGTCAGCCACTTGGGCGCCGTCGTGGGTTTCGTCGCCGGCTCAGTGAAGCGCGCTCCCCCATGGATGCGGCGGTCGGGATTGGAATGGCTGTGGCGCGTCAAGGAGGAGCCGCATCTGTGGAAAAGGTATGTCTCCGACGGTCTGGTGTTTTTGGGGTTGCTGGCTTTCGATGTGGCTCCGGGCGCCCTGAGGCGGCTCAGTTCCAGTCGCCCGAATGAAGCCGAAAAGAAGGTCTGCGAGATCAGCGAGTCGGAAACCGGCATGACGATCACCTTGGCTGGTGCGTTGGGTCGTGCTGAACTGCAGCGACTCAAACAAGTTTGTCATCTGAGTGCCTGTGCAGGCATCCCACTGACGATCGATCACTCGGGTGTGACAGAAATGGACAACGCATGCTTGGCGACGTTGATGCTGCTGCAGGCTCATAGCAAGCGTTGTACACCGTACCGCACCAGCCTGATGTCGCCAAAGACAATATCTACCCCTTTATCTAGGGCATGAAATCCATAAAACTATGGAATATATATTCTGCTGAGCAATGAAGTGAGTCAGTAAAAAGATCGCGGATAAGAAATTATAAATAATTTTACCAAAAAACTAAAAACTTGACGGGAAATCCATCTTTCTCAAAAGCCAGAACAGAGCGAACTCATTGAATAACTCAAAGGATACGTTACGATCTAGATTTATAACCGCGTCCACATGGGCGCTGTTGGAGTTTGTATCCAGTCAACTGGTCCGACTTGGAGGTAATCTTATATTGACCCGTCTTCTATTTCCAGAGGCTTTTGGGATAGTTGCTGTTGTATTGGCAGTATCAATTGGGATTGCACTTCTAACGGATATGGGGCTTTCGCAGGCAATTATAGTTTCAAAGTCGGGCGGAGATAGAGATTATATTAATACGGCTTGGACGCTACAGGTGGCGCAGTCTGGGTGCATTTCAATAATACTAATTATCATCTCTGGGCCGGTGAGTAACTATTACAAATACCCTGATATTCAATGGCTTTTGATAATAACATCTCTTTCGGTATTAGCCTCTGGATTGGCCTCTACAAAACCAATAGTTGCCCGGCGAAATATTACGCACGCGAAAAACATTTTTTTTATATCTCTTGGCGCGCAGATAATAGGACTTGCTTTTACAGTCGCCTTGGCATGTATCAATCCTGCGGCGGTGAGTCTGGTCTGGGGGAGCTTAATTTCTACGTGCTTGGCCACTGCCGCTAGTCATTTTCTATACCCCGGCCCGAGGAACATATTTTTAATAAATGGCAGTTCAGCCAGGCACATTTTTTCATTCGGCGGTTTGGTAATGTTAAGCTCTGCCTTGACTTTCCTGACAGGCGAGGGCGCAAAATTAATATATGCATCATGTCTTGGAATGGGTACAATTGGTTTGATTAGCCTCGCAGGAGGGATAAGTTCGATGGCAAATCAACTTTCCTCCGCAGTGGCTTCGAAGGCGTTGTTCCCGGCGTTGGCTGAGTTGAGTAGATGTGATGATCGAGCGAGATTGAGGAGCGCGATTGAAAAATCAAAATTATTAGTTTTAATTCCGGGCTGGATTTTTTCTTTGTCTTTGGTTTGGATGGGGCCTTTTCTTATTAAATTACTTTACGATGAAAGATATTATGGGGCGGGGTTGATCCTTCAGTTAATGGGAATGGTTGGGATGGCTAGTGCTTTGACGGGATCCTACGCTGGGACTCTTACTGCGATCGGGCGACCTGGACTCAATCTGTATATTCTGATAGCTAAAGCGTTCTTGAATTTGGGATCAATGTGGGTCGGCTATAAAATATTCGGCGGAATCGGAATTTTGGCAATGCCAGTGGTAGGAGCTTTTCTTTTATATCCGGTAACCGCTGTCATTTTCCACAAACTTGGCCTTTGGTGTGCGCGGATAGACATACCGATTTTTTTGATCTCAGCCTTAGTTTGCTTATGGCAGGCGCCTAAAATTGACTGGTCAGCCGCGGCCAGTTGGTAGAAATGATTCGGCGATATGTAATATATTTACTACGTGAGTTTAAAGATGTTCTTACCTGACATAATAATATTTGGCTCATTTGGGTTCGGTAATGCGGGGGATGAGGCTGTGCCGTTTGCCATTGCGGACATGTTGACTGAGCTTGGTGCTGAAGGACGCATTCACACGGTCACCCGATTTGACTCCCCTAAAACAGGGGGGGTGATAGGAATGGGGTCTGAGTACGTTGAGTTTCATCGCAAGATGGAAGGTTTCCCAATAATTATTTGCGGGGGGGGGGTAATAGAACCAAATGACTTTTCATGTTTACTTCGTGCTGAGTCATTCATGCGGCGTTTTTCTCCCGGCAAGGCGACACTATTGGGATGTTCAGTCGAGGCAGGCGTGAATTTTAGTTGGCGTACTCGCTGGAGATTATTGTGGTTGTTGAGATCATTGGGAACGGTCTATACAAGAGACTTGCTGTCAGAGCGAACATTAAAAAGATTAATTCCATCTATAAAGACCCAGACAATTGGTGATCTTGTTTTGTGGATGAGTCCAGAGCGCACGCCAACCGTTGTATCTCTCAGAATTCGTAGTCGATTTATCGCATGTGTCTTGAGTTCGTGCTGGAGTGGCGATGACGAGTGGACGAACTGGATTGTCGATGAACTCGCCCGCGCAGCGCAAGATTTGAATGCGGCAATAGTTTTCCTGCCGATGTCTACGCTTCACGATGATGATCGAGTAGAGCATGCGCGCATATCTGAAAGAATCAGAATGCACCACTCAAATGTAGAAATATATGAGATTGTTGAAAAGTTAAATCCTAGGGAAGTCTGCCAAGTAATAGCTGATTCTACGGTTACTATCTCAATGCGCCTTCATGGTTGTGTCATGGCATACGCACAACGTCGCCCCTTTGTTTCTATTGGATATCACCCGAAAGTTTTCGGATTTCTTGAGACAGTCGGATGTCTAAAAACAGTAGTGCCGCAAGTGCCGCCAAAATTTCAGGCCCCTGGGCGCTACGGATATGTTTTTTCAGAACTAAAAATAAAACCGAACGATCTATCCGTGGCAATAAAAAACGCCCTAAATACCCCGTTGGGGGAAGGACTGGACGAGCTTAAGTCAAATTCTCTCGGCGTGCTACGAAGTTTAGTCAGAATATAGTTCACCCTGTAAAACTTTTGCAGGCCGTATGAGGATGCACTTTATGGCATGAATATTTCTGTTGGGAGCCACTGAGAACGATATTCCTGTGGGCCAATTTTTAGAGGATTCGATAATGAGCACGCCGGACTTTTTTGTTCGCGGTTCACCCAGATTATCGATGTGGCAGTGGTGGGTGAGTCGGTACGGCATCACTGTGATCAACGTGGCATCGCCAAACACGCTGGACCACTCTGCTAGGGCCCGGTTGGTGGCGATCATCACGCTGGTGTGCTCGTACAGTTTAGTTAGCAAGTAGATCAGCAGCGCCCCGCCAGCGTGGCTGAAGGGAAGACAGTCCTGCTCGTCGAAAGGATGACTAAGTCTATTCGCAGCAGGCTCAGCGAGATGCTCCCGCCGTTACCCCGGTCCTTCTCTTGCTCCAGGGCATTGACAAGGCATACCGTCGACTAGAACCGCAGCCGGGCCAAAGTTGGATCGGCACTATCGTTCCCAAACGGGTGAATTTTCGGCCTGCTTCAACAGTCTCCGACGCCACTGGCAGGACGGCTCCGATGCGCCTGCTGGCATCCGCGTCAATGCTCACCAACTTGGCGGGTTGTATTTCGTAGGACCGACGAGATATTTGACAGTTCTTTTCATCAAAATGAAGGCAAGCTGACGTTTGCTGGCGCCGGGATACCATGTTGCTTCGTTCATCAAGAAATTCGTAAACTTATTCGGTAGATGTGCGATAATGTACGATAGTGTACTGATTGGATAATCTCTATTTTTTATCTGGGTAGCGATTTCCTTCATCAAGGGCTCATTGCTTGATAAAACCACGCCAACGTATAAATCACGCAGAGTATAGAAATCTGGTAAGGAAAAAACTCTATCATAATTTTGCAACTTTCCCAATATATCGAGGGACAACTCTGTTCTTAGGCACTTCCAGCATCTGGAACAGTTTATAAAATTTGAATCAGTCGGCACCACGCATACGTCAAGGCTTTTTTGGCTCTGCATGAATGTAGAAACAATTTCAGTTTTACCGAAGCGTGTATGCTGACTACCGCTAGATATGCAATCAATGGACTCTGTTGATAACAATGGAAGTAAAATAGGGTCTAGATATGCGGAGCTTTCGAGTTGCCTAAATGAAATGTCTGTATAATGTACTGCTGACGAGTACAAAAATTTTGAACAATAAGCCTGCATAGCAAGCGCGACCGAGGTATTCCTGAATGTGTGCGTGAGCTCAAAATCCATGCATAGTACAGAGTCAAGGTTTGAGTTAACTTTGATAATCTCGAAACCAAGTTCTGCAGCTTGCTTCTCTAAACGTTTGTATCTCTCATTGAATAACCTTTCGGAATGTTCGTTCTTCCCATGAGAGCCTATATTATTGAACAGAAAGTGTGTGATTCTATATCCGACAGAAGCATTTCTATGATCAACGACTGTGCAAAATGAATCTATCCCTGCTGAAAACCCTGTAAAAACACCAAGTCCTTTCCTATGGCTATTGGTGACCTTGGCCGCTGACACAGTTATTTTCCTACCAGATAATAGCAGTGCAGTAACCTCGTTAGCATAGTTATTAAGGTTATATAAAAGTTTTTCAGACACCATTCCATCAACCTCAATGTTGATGCCATTTCTAACGGCGTATGGAAAAACTCCAACTACAAAACCATCGCTCGCATCACACTCCAAGAAGCTGCCGTACTTATTATCGACCTCATACCAAAATGGTATAGATACAGAGTCTATTGTTAAATTGGAAGAAAGCCGGGTCGTTTGAACGCCCTTCACTAATATTGGCTTTGAAAGTTTTATGACCTTACGCATATGTATATCCCTTATTTTTCATGGCTGTCGCGGTTCTACGTGCTACCGGGTCGGCCCTGAACAATTACCTCACGCCGATGTTGATGTCACGGCGTCAGTCCGATCACACACAAGCGCAAGCAGCAGCGCCAAGAGAATGATGTTGATTTGGGCAGCAAAAAGCCTCAGCAGGTTCAGCCGTATGCGACGGTTGTACCCGGTACCGCACATCACCGCATGCGCCGCGTCGCCAAGCGCGACAAAGAGCGGGTTGCGGTCTAGGCGACCCCCCCCTCTTCATGTGCCCGATGGTGGACTCGATGACACTGTGCCGGTTGATCATTGCCTTCAACGTGCGCGTCACGCCTCGCCGTTGGCCTGATCTGAGGGCGTGCACGCCATCGACATCGGCTCCCTTGTAGCCCTTGTCTACCATCGCCGTGTGCGGCCGGTATCTAGCCAAAATGCTGACCTGTTCAATGGTCTCATCCGGTACGCGTTTTCCAGCCAGGTGTTGAACACCAACTCGTCAGAAGCATCGTTGGCGTGCTGCAGGTACAGCAGCCCAGCCAACAAGCGCGCGGTGAAGGACGAGCTACCCGCCCGGAGCTGAAGTGGCCGGCAAAGTGGCGCCAATCAATTCCGAGTCCATGAGCCAAGCGAATCAGTGGGTGCTGCATGGCGAGCTGCTCGTCCAAGCGCGGACGGAATATCTAGGCTGTGCTGGTGTGGGGTTTCATGGGCTGCTGAATTTGCAAGAAAGCGCGAGGCCGATGTTTATTTCCGTACAGATATCACACCACACTTCTGCTGAAACTACATCGCAGATCAATGGCTTGGGTGGTTTTCAGGTTGGACTAAGGAGGGGGCGCCGTCTTTATTTGTTGCCGAGATGATGAGCGTCGATGCCAGCCCACAACTCCAGCAGCGACTGCCGAGCTACGGTTTCGTTGTAATGGCTCCAGATGAAATCAGAGGCATGACGCCGCTTGCGCTCCAACTCCTCGGGCGCTTGTCGCCATGCCGAAACGACATCTGCTACTTGCTCGACAAAGGCCACGATATCGCCATCGGGGATCGGAAAGCCAGTCTCTTCGGTGAAAAACTCTTCGCCACCTACGCCGGTGTAGCCGATCACAAGGCTGCCGGTGGCCATGGCTTCGGCAGGAGGCAGGCCGAAACCGTCTTGTTTGGATAGCGATAGGAAAAGGAGGCTTTCACGAATGATGCGATGAGCAGTCTCATCAGGTAATTGATCGATGGCCACCAGTGGAACACCGACCAGATCGGGATGCCTCTCGATCAGGGCGGTCAGTATTCGTGCCTCTTCACGTCGCTTGCGAGGCATGAACGCGATTTGCAGTTTCTTGTCGGGGTTGTAGGTCAAGCCGGCATGGCAGACCGGCAGGCGAAAGCCCCCCCCCTTCACATCGAATACGGCCCTGACTGCGCCGCCACAGGCCTGTGACGTGGAAAAAATGGCGCTGAATTCCTCGGGCTGCCCGCCCTGCCATCTCCGACTGCGCAGGCTGGCGTACATCAGCCCGAAGACGTCCTGCACAGCAAGGATGCAATTCCTGCCACCGAAAGCTGCGACTGCTTCGGGATACATGAATTCGGGTACGACGAGGACGTCGTGGGGCTCTGGCTGCCAAATTGGCAGTCGCGGTTGCGACTGAAACCAGCGGCGCCACCGTATCCTCGACACACCTTTCAGCGCTTGCTTCACCCGACCCAGGAACCCACGCGGAAAAAAACTGCGGTTCAGCAGGTGGCCAAGCTCGCTGCTGTAAAGGCGTTCGCCGGTGAAGCTACGGTACTCATACTTGTAAGCCCGACTGCCGTGTAGTGCGGCTACGCGATAACCTGCCTCATTGAGCCTCTCGATCAACCACAGCAGGATGTTCACCCCTCCGACCGGCCTATCTGCTGATTCCATCAAAACAAGGTAACGCCGTGTCTGATTTCTAGCTTTGGTAGAGTGCAAGATTCGAACTCTTTCGCGAGAAGTATTTCCGCTTGGCGGGAAATCCAAAGCAAAGCCCGAAACCAAGCTGTTCCTACGCTATTTTAGCTTCGAGCGCGAAATTCACCAACTCAAAGAGCGAGGCCTTGAAATATAAATTAGGCCAAGAACCCCAAATTGGGTTTCGAGAATCTTCCGATGTTGGGCACGACGGTAGATAAGTCCGAGGCTGGCACACCAAACCAGGATGCGAGGGTGGCCGCGTACTCATCGACAGAGGTGGTGGGGATCAGTCGGCCCTGCCCGGCGTCGTCCGGACTTCCCAGCGATACCGTGGGAAAGCGGCCGTAGATCCGATTTCCCAAGACCGCATCGCCCATGACGAAGTGGTGACCGCCCCATCCGTGATCGGCACCTTGACCATTGCTTTGCAGGGCTCGGCCAAAGTCCGATGCGGTGAAACTGGTGACGTTGGCCGAAACGCCTAGGGCGACCGTGGCCTGATAAAACGCTGTCATCGCGTCGGAAAGGTCCTTCAATTTGTTCGCCTGGCCATTCACCATATCTGCGTGGAAGTCGTAACCGCCCATCTGCACATAAAAGATCTGCCTCTTTTGAGCCAAGCCCCCTCTGGCGCCGATCAAGCGGGCCACCATTTGCAGTTGCTTGCCGATGTCTGTTGCCGGGAAGGGGGTGCTCAGCGACACACCAGACAGAGCGCTGGTGACCAAAGACTCGGTCGCGACGGCACGCGACGAAATCTTGTTCAACTCGCCTTCCATCAGTGTGCCGGTTCGTGGCTCCGTCATCAGCCTGCGAAGCGCAGTAGCGCCGGCAGCCGAGCCGAACAGGTTGTTCATGGCGCCCACCTTGACCGCGCCATTGGTCGTGACCTGATACTGGATCGTGTTGTTTCCAACCTGGATGGTGTTGTTGCCAGCCACAGACATCGAGATCGACACCCCGCTGCCGGTGTTGAATGCGCTGTTGGTCAGATCCCCAATGCGCCCCATCCAACCCGTGCTCGAAGCCCGGTCTGGCAAGCCCGTCTGCCAGGCGCCGGCCTGGTCCGAGTGGGAAAACAATTGAAAGGGCAAGGCGACGCTTCCGTTTTTGTACTGAGCTTGGGTCGTTGGGGCACAAAGAGTCCCCACATTGGCGAGCACGGCGAGCTTTCCCTGATCAAAGACCGATTTCAAGCCACTAAGCGATCCGTGCATTGCTAGGGTAGGTCCAGTCCAACCCGTGGGATTGATCTGCTTGAGCGCTGAGACGGGTAAGGCGAGCGAACCTCTCCCTTTGGCGTAGAGGTCGTACTCTGTCGCGCTGACGGGGACTATCGTGTTCGACTGATCGTTGCCCCCGCCGAGGTAGATGCAAACCAGAGCCTTGTAGTCGCTGGCTTGCTGCGCGCTGGCTGCCCCCATGGCGAGCAGGTTGGCTGCGAAGGGTGTTCCGGCCAGAGCGCCGAGTCTGGATGCATGTCGAAGGAAGCTGCGGCGGCTTGATGAGCTGTTGGAGATTTTCATGGTGGCCCCTTACTTTTGGACGATGAAATCAGGCGAGACCAAGGTCAGTGCGACGGCACTTGACACTCTATTGAAGCCTGAATTCTGAGTTGCTGGAATCGTGATGATCGCGTCAATGATTGCTTGCTTTGTGGTCCCGCTCATGCGGCCCGCAGCGAGCAGGAGGTTCAGACGATCGACCAACCCCACAGGGTTTGCGGCCAAGGCCATTTCTGCGCTGTAGTCAGCACCTAGATAGTCGGTAACAGGCCCCCACGCTGCAGCTTGGTTATCTCTCCACCAATTAGTTTGGCGCTGTGCTGCTCCGATAATAAAGTTGGCATAGCCTGTTACTGTGGTTTCGTGGGTTATGGCGAACTCAGGTGCGACCATACCTTTATTCATGACGTCGCCGGTGGGGGCGTAAGTCGGGGTGAACCAATTGAAAACGCTTGGGGCTCGCAGAGGGTTTTGGCCGATGCTGGACACAGAATCTTCAAGATTCCAGATCTTGTAATACCCACTGGTCGACTTGACGTCAAAGGCACGCATGAAGTTGGCATACCTGATCATGGGCTCACGGAGCTTGCCCCAAAGCGGATCTGATAGCTTGGAGGCGTCACGAGCCTCTGGGTCGAGCAACACGGCCTTGATCACCGCCTTCATGTCGCCGCGCACACCTTGGCCGTTGTTGTTGAAGGCTGCTGTAACCCTCGAGACATAGCCCGGGCTTGGATTGCTGGTGACGAAACGCTTGATCAACTGGCTGCCAATGAAGGGCCCCACGTTCGGGTGGTTGAACAGGGTGTCCAGCGCGATCTTCAGGCTTTGCTCTCCGCTGGTGCCTGCCGGAATGACAACACCCTTGAGAATGCTTTTTTGGCTGGTACTGTGGTATGGGGCGTAGTTGATCATCTGATGATTCCAGTCCCTCGCGTAGGGATCGTATGCTGGGGCGGGCTTGATAAAACCAGCATTCCAGTCACCATTGCCCCAACCCCAACCCGTGAAAACCTTGGCCATTCCCATCACATCGGCTTGAGAGTAGGTGGGTATATCTTGACCATTCGCATTTTTCTTCCGAGATCCATCCGGGTTCAGTTCCCAAAGCCCGACTGTGAACAACTGCATAAGCTCACGGGCAAAGTTTTCATCCGGAAGTCGACCTGTGGTCGGATCTTCCTTCAGATTGCGCATATGGGACAGATACTTACCCATTGTTGGATGCGTCGCAACTTGCTCCAGCAAGGTTCTGAAATTACCGAACGAGTTACGAGACAACATGTCGAGATAACTGGCGTGAGCGTCTTTCTGGATCTCGACCGGACTATTGACTGTGCTGACAACAAATATCTCGCTCAGCGCGAACGTCAAGCGCTGTCGCAATTGGTCAGGGCCGAGAACGGCTTGCCGCCAGAAACTTTCCATGACTGCGTTGATGTGCTCCGAACTGCAGGGGTTGCATCCAGGCGGCCCTTTGCGTTCCATGACGTAAGCCCAGTGGCTGTCCATCGGCGGGGTCACGAACTGATTTTCAATCCACGCGGCTGGGCCGGACTGTGCCACCGATGAAATGCTGCTCATGTTGGGGCCGAAACTCGCCTGCACGAGAAAGCGCGACGCTTCAACTGGACTGACCGAGGTGGTCGCCGGAGCCGGAGCCGGAGCCGGAGCAGGTGCAGGTGCAGGAGCAGGAGCAGGAGCAGGAGCAGGTGCAGGTGCAGGAGCAGGAGCAGGAGCAGGTGCAGGTGCAGGCGCAGGCGCCATAGCGACCGACGACTCAACGTAGCAAGCCTTGGCCGCTGAGGTTGCAACTTTGCCAAACGTGGCGGAACTGCAAAGGAACGGACCTGCTGGCAGCGATCTCAGGCGGAACCTGTCTGCGCCGTACACCGCCCTCGCGGCTTTGGGAAGCGTGCAGGTCTGACCCTCAATCGCGCAGGGGATGGACGAAAAAGTCATGCCGGCGAGCGTGAAGGTGGTTCCGGCCTCAGACGGGAAGGCCTCAAGCAGTTCTTCGGGGGATGACTTGTCGTCTGCCATTGGCAGGCCAGCATCCAGGACAAAGGTCTGTGGCTGGTCCGGCTCCATGGATTCAGCCGCCCAAGTCGTGCTCCACACGCCCAGCAAACTCGACACCAGGATTGTTTTCGTCAAGGTTTTCATTTTTTCCCCACAGCTAAAGATTACGCCCTTGCCGACCTTTGAGGTGGCTGGGGGTCGCACAAGGGTTCGATGGCAGAGGGTCAGTGCGCGTCTCAGTCACCGGAAATTCAGTGCTCGTACCCGCAATTGCCAGCGTCATCGTCCGTGCGAACTCCAGACTTCAGTCGGCGACTTGACCATCGATTGCGGGCACACCGACAAGATCGGTATGGCTGTGAGCATGGCCCGCAAGAATGTGTCCGTTCGCTGTTGCCCGACACATCAGTCGGGGCGTTGTTCAGCGAACATGTGGAGATCATCGGCAGTTTGTGTGAACGCTTGAGCTCGCTGCAGCAACCAATCGATGCGGGTTGTAAGCAAATGTGTCAACAGGTGCGAGGCGACAGGGTTTTCTTTGAGCCGGCTCACGTCCAGTTCGGCGCGATCACCGGCTGCAGCGCGGTCTGATACGGCTGAGGAAGGCTGGTTTGACCCGCGCTTGGCGGTGCAAATGCGGCCATGGCGTCGACGAGTTGTTGCACACGACCGGCCTGAAGCGCCTGGCCGTCTGAGAGATGAAAGCTCTCGATCTGCTTGCTTGGGCTGGCGTACCAGCCATTGATCGTGAGGCTGTCGGCCGTGCCGATGACCGACAGCTCGAGGTTTTTCCCCACTCGCCGCAGCCACAACTGATCTTCCGTCACGCCCGGCAGGACATCGAGCCGGTCGATGCCGCCGGCGTCGCTCAGCGTATCCGCGCCCTGGTCACGGCCCCACGCATAGATGTCATTCGTGGTGGTCGACGTGTCGTTGAGTGTGTCGGCGCCCAGGCCACCGACGTAGCGGTCGTCGCCGGCGCCACCGAGCAGCGTGTCGGCCCCCACGCCGCCGTCAAGCGTGTCGTTTCCGCCCAGTCCGCTCAGCAGGTTGGCCTGTGCATTGCCCCGCAGCGCATTGGCCAGCGTGTTGCCGGTGCCGCTGCTGGCTTCGGTGCCGGTCAGGGTCAGGTTTTCGAGGTTGGCGCCTAGCGTCCAGCTCAGGCTGGATTGAACGGTGTCGGTGCCCTGGCTGGCTTTTTCGGTGAGCACGTCAAGCGCGCTGTCGACGACGTAGGTGTCGTCGCCAGTGCCGCCGATCAGCGTGTCGTTGCCCGCGCCGCCGTCCAGCGTGTCGTTGCCAGCCAGCCCTTCGATGAGGTTGGCAAGCTCGGTGCCTGTCAGCAAGTCATCGCCGGGCGTGCCGGTGGCCAGCGCGCGCTGGCTGATCTGGTCGGCCAGCCAGAGCGTGCCGTCGATGAAGCTCACCTGCTCAATCTGCCAAGTGGCGTCGGTGAACCAGCCGGTCACCGTGACCCTGTCGGTGAGATTGGTGTGGCGCAGGATCAGGTCGTTGCCCGCACGCAGGGTGCTGATGTCGGCCGCGGCGATGCCGGTGCCGAATCGCAGTTCGTCCGCGGCGTTGTAGTAGGGCGCCTCGTCGAAGTCGGTGATGGTGTCCGCGCCGTCGCCGAGCTTGAAGTGGTAAAGGTCATCCAGCGATTGCCAGCTGAAGAAGGTGTCGTTGCCGCGCCCGCCGGTGAAGGTGATTTCGCGATTACTGAACTTGTAGTCGGTGACTAGCATGGTCAGCGTGTCGTTGCCAGCGCCCCCGTCGAGGACGTCGTTCTGGCCCACGGCGGTGAGCGTGTCGTCGCCAGCCAGGCCGAGCAGTGTGTCGACAAACGCCGTGCCCACCAGCGCGTCGGCGCCCGCCGTGCCCGTCACGCGCAGCACCCGCTGGGTCAGGAAGTCGGCGCTCCAGCGCGTGCCGTTGGCAAACTCGACGAACTCGGTCTGATAGCTTCGGGTGGCGTCGGCGAACCAGCTCTTGAGGGTGACCTGATCGGCGCCGTTGAGGTGCCGCAGCACCAGGTCGTTGCCATCTCGTCGCGTGGTGATGTCGCGCGGGGCGATGCCTGCGCCAAAGCGCAGGATGCTGCCGACGGGCCCGCTGCCGGGGTTAGCCAGTGTCATGGTGTCTGCGCCGTCACCAAGGTTGAACAGGAACAGATCACCGAATTGCGAGCCGGTGACGGTGTCGTTGCCCGCGCCGCCGATGAAGGTCACGCCCTCGCTGCCGGCCAAGCCCAGCAGAATGTCACTGCCCGCACCGCCCTCCAGCCGGTCGCCAGGTCCGTTCGCCATCAGCAGGTCGTCGCCAGCCAGACCGAGCAGCGTATCGGCGGCTTCGGTGCCGATGAGCAGGTCTTCGCCAGAGGTGCCCGTGGCGGACTTCCACCGCAGTCGCTCCGTGATCTCCGAGGCCGTCCATTGAATGCTACCGGTGAAGCTGACGGTTGTGACTTGATAGGTGCTCAGGTCTCGGTCAAACCACCCTTTGACGGTGACCTGGTCGACACCGTTGGTGTGCTTGAACACCACGCCCAGGCCCGAGAGAAACGGTGTGATGTCGGCTTCAGCCACGCCGGTGCCAAAGCGCAATTCGTCGCCTGAGAAGCTCCACGAAGGCATCTCGGTGATGGTGTCCGCGCCATCGCCGAGATTGAAGATGTAGAGGTCGTCGAAGCCCGATCCGTCGATGGTGTCGTTGCCCCGGCCACCCATGAAGGTCAAGCCGCTAAAGAAAGGCGCAGTGGAGTTTGAGGAGGGCGCGTTGAGCACGTCATCGCCATCGCCACCTTCTAGCTGGTCATGGCCGCCCTCGGCCGTCAGGGTGTCGTTGCCAGCACCTCCGATGATGCGTTCCGGAGTCGCCGTGCCGATCAGCCTGTCATTGCCTGACGTGCCCACGACGGGCGGCTGGCCGCGCAGCGAGGCGTCGTCGGCGCTCCACGTGACGTCTTCGAAAACGATCCGGTCGATCTGGTCGCGTCTGTAGGGATCGGCAAACCAGTTGACCACGGTGATCTGGTCGCTGCCGTTCGCATGCTTGAAGACCATGTCGTCGCCCAAGCGGTTCAGCGACATGTCGCTCGAGACAATGCCCCCTCCAAAGCGCAACTCGTCTTCGCCGTCGCTGGCGTAATCCGCGTGGTCGGTGATGGTGTCAACCCCATCGCCCAAGTTGAAGATGTACACGTCGCCATATTCGCTGCCGATCAAGGTGTCGTTGCCCTTGCCGCCGATGTAGGTGATCTCGCGATTGAGGCTGCCGTTGCCGCCTGCATCGAGCTGGTCGTCACCATCGCCGCCGTCGAGCGTGTCGCCGTAACCCGAGCCGCTGAGAGTGTCGTTGCCGCCCAGACCACGCACCCTGTCGCGGTACAGATCCGAACCGCGCAAGACGTCGTTGCCGGCCGTGCCCCGGGTCTGTTGGGCTGCGTCGCTGGTTTCGGCCTCGCTCCAGACCGTGTCGTCAGCAAAACGGATCATCTCGATCTGGTACCCACTGGTCGGCCCCAAAACCCAGTTCTTCAGCGTGAGCTGATCGCCTGCATGGCCGAAGGTGAAAACGAGATCGCTGCCTGATCGCAGCAAGCTCAGGTTGTCGGCTGAAATGCCTGCGCCCAGCCGCAGCTCGTCGGCGCCATCGGTGGAGCCGCCGAGGTCCACGATGGTGTCAAAGCCATCGCCCAGGTTGTAGATGTAGGTGTCGGCGCCAAAGCCACCGTGGAGCATGTCGACATCCGCACCGCCCGACAGTTGGTCATTGCCGGTCCCGCCGATCAGCGTGTCAGCCCCCGCGCCGCCCCACAGGCTGTCGTCGCCGGTCAAGGTGGTGGTGGCCGATGTCGTGCGCTGGTCTTCGCCGGCCAGCCAGTCGTTGCCGTCACTGCCGCGCAGCACGTCGGCGCCGCCGCCGCCCCACAGCGAATCATTGCCCGCACCGCCATCGATGTCGTCGTTGCCGTGCAGCGCCGATCTCAGCAGGGCGGTCGCGCCGTCACCTTCCAGCTGGTCGTTGCCGTCACCGCCCAGCAGCACGTCGTTGCCGCCTTCGCCCCAGATCGAGTCGTTGCCCGCACCACCGTCCAGCGTGTCGTGGCCCGCTGCGGTGCTGCGGCCGGCGTACGGCAGGTTGTCCGAAAAGGCGTTGTCGGCAAACAGCGTGTCGGCGCCCAGCCCGGCGCTGATGAAGTCATCGCCGCCGCCGCCCAAGGCCGTGTCGTTGCCTTCGCCAGCGTCGATGACATCGTTGCCGATGCAGTCGCCGCCAGGCAGGCCCTCGCCGGGCAGCCGCGATTCGTCGCCGAATATCAGGTCATTGCCCCGACCACCCCACAGCACATCGGCACCGCCATTGCCTTCGAGCGTGTCGTTGCCGTCGCCGCCGTCGATGAAGTCGTTGCCGTGGGCCTGGCCCGGCTTGGCCGGGTCCAGCACAAAGGTTCGGAATTCAGCGCCCAGGTACACATCGGCAGGCCGCGAGTCGACCGAATAGCTGTCTCCCAGCAGGTTGTCGTTGCCGGTGCCGCCGATGATGTTGTCGTCGCCCTGATAGCCGCGCGCCACGTCGTTGCCGCTGCCCGCATCGATGTAGTCGTCGCCACCGCCGGCGTTGACCAGGTCGTTGCCCGCGCCGGCAAACACCACGTCGCGTCCGCTGTAGCGGTTGGTGTTGAAGTAAAGCCCGGGCTGCGGGTCGTGGCTGCCGAGTTGCGAGTCGCTGCCGTCAAAACGCCCGTTGCTGCTCACGGTCCAGCCCGGCAGATAGTCCTCGGGTGCGAGCAGCACGCCCTGCAGCGCGCTGAGCGTCGTGAAGTCGACGCTGTCGAGTCCGAAGTACAGGTTGTAGAACTGGGTTTCCCCGCGCACCGCGGAGCCGTTGTTGCCCGAGCCGTAGTCGATCCTGCCAAAGCGCGCGGCGCCGTTGAAGTACAGCGTCGAGGATGCGGTGTTGTCGCCCGCCACCCACCGCTGGTTGGTGACGCCCGCTCGCCAGTCTGCAAGCTTCTGCCCCGAGTCGCCGTCACTGAAGATCACATCGCGCCCGGCGCCGCCCACCAGGGTGTCGTCGCCGTTGCCGCCAAACAGCGCGTCATCGCTGGCGCCGCCAAACACGCTGTCATCGCCCGCGCCGCCGTCGAGCAACAGGTCAGAGCGCCCGCTGGCCGCCACGGCGTCTTGCGTTGCCAGTGCCTGCGTCAGCGTTTGCGTGAGCCCCGCGTAGATGCGGTCGTTGCCGCTGCCTGCGGTGATGTGCAGCGGCACTCCGCTGATGCCCGCGCCGCCTTCGATCCAGTCGTTGCCGCCGCGCGTGTCGATGTTGAAAAACGCCGGCACCGCCAGCGGTTGCGCCTGATTGAAATTGATCAGGTGCTCGGCCGAGCCTGCCGGGGCGTCGAACCCGCCGTCGCGCCAGCCACCGCTGTAAGCGCCACTGGCCAGATCGGCAAACACCGTTGTGCCGGCCGCCGCGCCGGCGGCGTCGACGGGCACGCTGATGCCAAGGTCCGAGGCCTCGAAAGCCTTCACCACCACGGTGCTGTTGGCACCTCGGATGGTCAGCTCATGGGTGCCAGCGTTCAGGCTGTAGTTGATCGTCTCGCCGGGCGTGCTGCGGTCCTGCCAGGTGGTGATCGCGCCAGTGATCGAAATGAGCATGCCGCCGCCGTCAAGCAGCCGGCCGTTGAGCTCGAGCCGATCGCCGGGCTGGCTGCTGTTGATGCTGTCAAAGCCCGCATTCGCGCCCACCAGATACAAGTCGTCGCCCGAGCCGCCGTCGAGCGTGTCGTTGTACAGGCCCTCGCCGCCCTCGAGCGTGTCGGCGCCTGCACCGCCGAACAGCCGATCGTCACCCGAGCCGCCGTCGAGTTGGTCGTCACCCGCGTTGCCTTCGAGCCAGTCGTTGCCGGACAGGCCCTGCACCGTGTCATTGCCGCCACCGGCGTAGAGGTGATCGCCCAGTTGGCTGTCGGTGCCTTCGAGCACCTCGGCCGCGTCACCGCCAAAAGCCAATCGCTGCACCGGCAGGGCTTCGCGATAGACCATCAGCTCGTCGATGAGCCTGCCAGCCAGCAGCGACTGCGCTGCATTGCCAGCGTCGCGCCACTTGAATTCCAGCACGCGGTCGGTGGGCAGCAAGTCGCTGTTGAACTGGCCCGACGTGTTGAGGTCCTGCAGGGTTTGCAGCAGCAGCGCCCGGTCGCTCAGCCAGGCGTTGCTGTAGTGGTCTGGCGCCAGCCCCGCGGCGACCGCGTCGCGATCAGCCTGCCATTGCGAAAAGGGGTCGCCCCACGCGCCTTGCAGCACCGAATCCAGCGCCGCTTGCCCAGCCGCATCGGCACCGCTCAAAACCAGCGGACTCAGGCCGATCAGGCTGACCAGCGAGCTGAAGTCATTGCGTGCCGATTCGGCAAGCGCGGCGCTGGAAAGCTCGATGCGCACATTGCCGGCGAGGGTGGAGAAAGCGGGGTGTGTGTAGGCACCGTTTTCGTTTTGTGCGGTGAGGGCGAGAAGGTTGCCGTAGAGCGCGTCAACGTCGCCCGTGGCGATGGTTGCAGAAACGTTGGGTCCGTTCAGCAGACGCAGGGTGGCCTCGACGGACTTTTCAAGCGAACTTGCCGACGTGTTGGAGGCTGCTGCAATCAGCTGGTTGGCACGATCAACCGTGAGGGTCGGGTCCAGCACCGACCACATCCGCATGACCGCCAGCGATGAAGTCAACTTGTCGATCAGGTGGTTGCCCAGCCCGGCACCGCCAGCAGCTTCAATTTCAACGGGTACCGCTGTGCCCCAGTGCTGACCCAGACCCGCGATGAGCGACAAGCCAGCGGATGCTCTGACGTCGTAGACGGCCGAAGACAGCACCCCGATGTTGAACGCTCCCTGAAAAAACTCTCCCAGGGTTCCCGCGGCAGAGCCCAGTCCCGGCGCATTGAATGTGTAGGCCAAGCCGAACGTGAAATCGGCGCTGGACTTCAGAGCTGTCGCCAAATACCCACCAAGAGAATGCCCCACGACGGTGGTGCTGGCGCCGACGATGCCCTCGGTCTGCCATTGCATGACCCGGGCAGCCAGTGCTGCGTACTGTGGGTTGAGGCTTGCCGGGGTTCCTCTGAGGAGGTAGATGTCGGCCACGATGTCATTGACATCCGTCGTGCCTCGAATGGCCAACGTTCGTGCGCCACTGAGCTTGTCCTCGAACACTGCTGCGTATGCACCGCTGGCGGTGTCGTCAAGGATGGCGATCACGCGGTACCGGTCGGCGATAGATCCGGCGAGCGCGGGAACCATGTCCTCGTCCGCTGTCTGAATGGTTTCAGAGGAGTTTTCGCCGAGTTGTAGCGTTGCGTAGACCGCGAATGCGAGTTCGGCTGCGGTGCAAATGGTGGTGGGTAAATTCACGGTGAGCTCTCCTTCATGAATACGCGATCAGCCAACCGCCGATCAGCAAGTGGCGGGCACCTCTTCGGCAGGAAGTGGATGGGTCCGCTAAGGAGCTCGCCTCCGCCGGTCAGGTACGAAACACTCGTGGCCAAGGTCTTGCCATCTGAGACACGGACGACGGACTCGACATTGCGGCGCAGTTGCGGGGCTCCGTCTTGTCCTGAAAGTCTTTTCCCCTCGGATTTGACGTAGTACCCCCACCCTCTGTCATCTTTCTCCAATGGCACCAACGCCTGCCCCAGTTCGTTGAACTTCTCCGGCGGCAAGACGACGGTCTCGTAGACCTTGACGCCTCCGTCGATGGCGCACAGCCGCTGGGCCTCGGCATCGAGGCGATCGGCTTCCGATGAGCAGGCCGCACAAGCCAACAGGCTGGTCAGGATCAGGGCGCTAGGCCGCATGAGTCGGCGCAAACCTGCAGGTTTTTCATGCATCACTGCAACGCCTGCTTGCAACAGGCTGGCGCGCTTTTGCCCATCACTCAACCGATGCCCCATCACCGCTCCCTCAAGCTCTCATCCATGGCTTGGCGCACCGGGCTCAGCAGGTAGTCGATCACCCGGCGCTGGCCGGTGGTGATTTCGGCGCTGAGGTTCATGCCCGGGCTCAGGCCGATGCGTTTGCCATCGACATCGATGCTGGTTTGCTGCAGCGCCAGCACCGCCGGAAAGATGGCCCCGCGCTGCTCGTCGGTCACGGCATCGGCGCTCACGCTGCTGACGGTGGCGCCCACGGTGCCGTAGCGCGTGTACGGAAAGGTCTCCAGCTTGATCACCGCTGCCTGGCCTGCGTTGACGAAGCCGATGTCCTTGTTGTCGATCACCACTTCGGCGGTGACCAGCGCGTCGCGCGGCACGATCACCATCAGCACCTGTGCGGGCGTGACCACGCCGCCTTCGGTGTGCACCGCCACTTGCTGCACGGTGCCGGCCACCGGGGCCACCAGCTGGGTCAGGCGCTGGCGCTGTTCGGCCTTGCTGCGCTCTTGCGTGAGTTGCTGCCGCTTCAGTGCGGCCTGCGCCTGCCGCTCGCCCAGCTCGCGCCGGGTCTCGGCCAGATAGGCCGAGCGTGCGTCTACGCTTTCGCGTTGCGCGGCCATCGCTTCAGCCAGACGCGCGCGCTCGGTGAGCAGGTCCTGCTCGATGATGATGCGCTCGCGTTCGCGGTCCTGCCCCGCGTGGCCCGACATGAAGCCTTGCGCGCTCAGGCTCTTGACGTCGGCCTCGCGCTGCCGCGCCAAAGGCAGCGTGGCCTCGAGCTTGGCGATCGCCGCGCGGGCGGTGGCGAGCTGCGCCTCGCGCTGCGCCACCTCCGAGCCCAGTCGCGCCAGACGCGCGCTCACGTCGGCCCATTCGGCTTGCAGTTGGCCGCGCTCGAACGGGGTGTCGACGAGGTCGTCCGGGCCGCCATCAACGCCGGCGGCTGGAAGCGCCGATTCCGGCGCGCGGTTGAGTCGCAGCGCTTCGAGCAAGGCCGCGCTGTGCCGCTCATCGGATGCCGCAGCGCGCCACTGCTCGGCCAGCGTGGCGCCATCGGCCAGAGCGTTGGTGGCATCCAGTTCCACCAGCACCTGGCCCGCGCTCACGGTGTCGCCGTTTTTCACGCGCACCTGTCGCACCACGCTGGTTTCCAGCGGCTGCAGCGTCTTGGTCCGCTGGCTCACCACGATGCGCCCGGATGCCACCGCCACGATGTCGACATGGCCCAGACACGCCCACGCCAGGGCGGCCACGAACAGCGCGCAAATGGCCAGGGCGAAGCGCCTAGGCGCCGGATGCACCGGGGTTTCCTGCAGGCTCAGTGCTGCCGGCAAAAAGGCCGCTTCATCGGCGTGCCGAGCCGGTCCGGCCAGCTCGTGGCGGTGTTGCCAGACCATGGCGAAGACGGCGGCATAACGACGCGCCAGTTCGCGCAGCGGATGCACGGCATCGGGTCGGGTCGACTGGGGTCCACTCATTTCTCGGACCCCGCATCCTTGGTGGAGTCTGTTGGCGCAGCGGCAGGGCCTTCTTGCAGACGCCACAGATGCGCATACAGACCCTGAGGCCGCGACATCAGCTGCTCGTGCGTGCCGATGTCGACGATCTGGCCGCGGTCCATCACCACGATGCGATGAACATGGCGCAGCGCGTTCAGGCGGTGCGTGATCAGCAGCACCGTGCGTGCGCGGCAGATCTGCGCCATGTTGCGCTGGATGATGTCTTCGCTTTCGTAATCGAGCGCGCTGGTGGCTTCGTCAAGGATCAGGATGCGCGGGCGGCAAAACAGCGCGCGCGCAATCGCGATGCGCTGGCGTTGCCCGCCCGACAGGCTCGCGCCCTGTTCGCCCACCAGCGTGTCGTAGCCCTCGGGCAGCTGCGAGATGAAGTCGTGCGCGCCGGCCAGTTGCGCTGCTTGCACCACCTGTTCGATGGGGGCTGCCGGGTCGGCGATGGCGATGTTCTCGCGCACGCTGCGCTGGAACAGCCAGTTGTCTTGCAGCACCACGCCGATCTGCCGGCGCAGCTGCGCGGCATCGACCAGGGCGATGTCGATGCCGTCGATCAGCACGCGGCCCTGCTCAGGCGTGTGCAGCCGCTGCACCAGCCGCGTCAGCGTGCTCTTGCCCGAGCCCGAACGGCCCACGATGCCCACCACCTCGCCGGGCTGGATGTCGAGGCTGAAACTCTGCAAGGCCGGCGCGGCCTCGGGCCGGTAGCGAAAGCTCACTGCGTCGAGCGTGATGCGGCCCTTGATCGGAGGCAACTGCGCCGCGTGGCTGGGCGGCACTTCGGTGCGTGCATTGAGCACATCGCCCAGCCTGGCCATCGAAATCCCGGTTTGCTGAAAATCGGCCCACATCTGCGCCAGGCGCATCACCGGCTGGCTCACCCGCGCGGCAAACAGGTTGAAGGCCACGAACATGCCCACGGTCAGCTCGCCTTCCATCACCAGATGGGCGCCGTACCACAGCGTGGCCGCGTTCACCAGCTTGCCGATGAGGCCCACGCCCTCCTGGGCCACGCTGGCCAGCGTCTGCGTGCGAAAGCTGGCCGACACGTAGGCGGCGAGCTGCGTGTCCCAGCGGCGCGACATCACCGGCTCGAGCGCGCTGGACTTGACGGTCTGTATGCCGCTGATGGTTTCAACCAGCAGCGCCTGGTTCTCGGCGCCGCGGGCGAACTTCTCGTTGAGCCGCGCGCGCAGCAGCGGCACGACCGCCAGACTCAAGCCCACGTACAAGGGCAGCGACACCAGCACGATCAGCGTCAGCGGCACGCTGTACAGCAGCATCACCGCGATGAAGATCACCGAAAACATCACATCGAGCACCAGCGTCAGCGCGTTGCCGGTGAGAAAGCTGCGGATGTGCTCGAGCTCGCGCACGCGCGCCACCGAGTCGCCCACCCGCCGCGCCTGAAAGTACGCCAGTGGCAGCTGCACCAGATGGCGAAACAGCCGCGCGCCCAGTTCCACATCGATGCGGCTGGTGGTGTGGCTGAACACATAGGTTCGCAGCGTGCTGAGTGCGCTTTCGAACACCACCACGATCAGCAACCCGATCACCAGCACGTCGAGCGTGGTCAAGCCCCGGTGCACCAGCACCTTGTCCATCACCACCTGAAAAAACAGCGGGCTGACCAGCGCGAACAGCTGCAAAAACAAGCTGATCAGCAGCACCTCGCCCAGCAGCCGCCGGTGTTTCACCAGGCTGGGGATGAACCAACTGAAGTCGAAGGCTGCCAACTGACCGGCCAGCGAGGCGCGGCTGGTGATCAGGATGAGCTCGCCCGTCCAGCGCTCGGCAAACACCTCCAGCGGCTCGATGGTCGGTCTTGCGTTGGAAGCCGCGCCGGGCTCTTGAAAAAGCACCCGCTGGCCATCGCATTGCGCCAGCACCACCACGCGCAGCCCGCCCGACTCGCCTTCTGCGCGCAGCACGGCGAGTGCCGGCAGCGCGACCAGATTCAGCCGATCGGCACTGCTGCGGCTGAGTCTGGCCTTGAGACCCAGTTGGCGAGCCGCCAGCAGCAGGTCATTGCAGTCGGGTTGGTGATTTGACGGCCAGGCCAGTTGATGCGCCAGCGTGGCCGCGTCGGCAGGCAGGTGGTGCAGCCGCGCCATGACGCAAAGCGCCAGCAAGGCGGGGTGGGGTTCAGGGGCGCTTGACGGGGCTTCGGTCATCCCTGCGCTTGGCAGTGGCTCGAATCGACGCGCCTGCTGGTGATGAGACAAGTACTGCTCCCCGAGAGCCGCTCAATTGGCTCTTGGGAACAGTTTGCGCAAGGTTTTATTTTTGGGAAATCCCCCTTTTTGGGGGGGGCAGGGCAAGGAACTCAGGCCTTGATTCGGCGGCGCTGGGCGGCGGCGCCCAGGCTTCCCATGCCAATGATCAGCAGCAGCCAGGTGGCTGCCGGCAGCGTCGTGTCACCAGCCTGGCTGACCACCACCGGCGCGCCGAGATGACGAGGCGTCTCGACCGGCGCGTTGCCGGCGGCGTGGGCGTTGCCGATGGCCAGAGACAGCCAAAGCAGTGCGGTGATGGACTTGATCATGATTTCAGAGGCATTCAACACGGCCGTGTGCGAAGCGGACTGTGGGATAACGATTGCTAGTGAATGGATGCTAAATGGATACCGTGACGGTACCGCAAAGGTTGCATTCAGATAAATAGCCCATAGGGGCTATGCCAGAGCGTTCTCGAGTGAGCCAACGCCAGAAAAGAAAAAACCGGCCGCAAGGGCCGGTTCGGGTTGTGTGAGGTTGCTAAGCCAGGTTATTTCGGCCTGCGGCGGCGGGCCATGAAGGCCACGGCGCCCAGACCAGCCATCATGAGTGCGTAGGTCTCTGGCTCTGGTACGGCAGCGACGAGCGACACGTTGTCGAGCGAACCGCCGTAGGTCTGCGCAGTTCCGCCAGCGGCGAACTTCAGCGTGTCCCATCCACCCGTGCCGGTGACATCAAATTCGAATTGCTGCCAGACGTTGCCGCTTTGACCAAGGCCCGAGCCGGTGTTGGTCGTCAGCAGGGAACCGTTCCAGTAGACGTTGATGTCGTTCGACGCCGACGCAACTCCGCCGCGTGGCGAGAACCAGTAGCTCAGGTGGTAAATGTGGCCGGCATCCGTATCTACAGCCTGCGAGATCCAGCTGTTGGTGGAGTTGCCGTGCGTGTTGTTGTCGAAGGTGGCGCCGTTGAAGGGGCCAAAGTGGCTGTCAAGCTCGATGAAGTTGAAACCTTCTTGGGCCACACCGGCCACGTTTCTGCGAACCTCGACGCCGCTGGTCAGGTCGGTGTCCCAATCTGCCATGTACTTGGTGGCGTCCTTGGTGTTGAGGGCATCATCGAAATTCTTGCCCGGCACGACCGTCCACGTCCTGTTGTTGATGGTGAGCGACTCGAAGCTGCCGTTTTTG